>CALLVA010000125.1 GCA_938010655.1 uncultured Parvularculaceae bacterium
CATGCCTAATATTACTCTTCCCGATGGTTCCGTTCGCAGCTTTGATCAGGCCGTAACCGGTCTCGACATTGCCGCGGATATTTCAAAGTCCCTCGCCAAAAAGGCTGTGGCTGTGAAAGTGGACGGGGAAGTCAAAGACGCATTTCTCTTAATCAGCGAAGATGCCAGCGTTGAAATTCTGACACGCGATACCGAAGAAGGGTTGGACCTGATCCGCCATGACGCGGCGCATTTAATGGCGCAAGCAGTACAGAATCTGTTTCCCGGTACGCAAGTCACCATTGGGCCGAACATTGAAGATGGATTTTTCTACGATTTTTACCGGGAAAATGGCGAGCCTTTTTCAACAGAAGATTTGGCGGCGATTGAGAAAAAAATGAACCAGCTCATGGAGCAGGATCAGAAAACACGCCGCGTGGTCATGCCCCGCGACGAAGCGATTGCGCATTTCAAAAAGCTCGGCGAGCATTATAAAGCTGAGATCATTGGCGATATTCCCGAAGGCGAAGAAGTCTCGCTTTATTACCATGGCGATGGCGACGAGGCGTGGCATGATTTATGTCGCGGCCCGCATTTGCCTTCCACAAAACATATTGGCCAAGCATTTAAATTGATGAAGGTCGCTGGCGCATATTGGCGCGGGGACTCGAACAATCAAATGCTACAACGCATTTACGGCACAGCTTGGGCCACCGATAAAGAATTGAAGGCCTATCTCTTCCGGTTGGAGGAAGCCGAAAAGCGCGACCACCGCAAACTGGGCCGCGAGATGGACCTCTTCCATATGCAGGAAGAAGCCATGGGCTCTGTCTTCTGGCATGATAAAGGCTACACAATGTGGCTTGAGCTGGAAGCTTATATTCGCCGCCGCTTGCGCGAAGCTGAGTATAAAGAAGTGAAAACACCTCAGCTGATCGACGCAAAAATGTGGGAGAAATCAGGCCATTGGGGCAAATATGCTGAAAACATGTTTGTCGTGCCGGATTCAGTGCCGGATACTTTAAGTGAGGGAGCGGTGTTTGACGCTGGCTCTAAATTGATGGCGCTGAAGCCCATGAACTGTCCGGCTCATGTGCAGATTTTCAACCAAGGCATGAAGTCCTATCGCGACTTGCCGTTGCGCATTGCGGAATTTGGCTGTTGCCACCGCAATGAACCCCATGGAGCCCTACACGGCATTATGCGCGTGCGCCAATTCACGCAGGATGATGCGCATATCTTCTGCCGCTGGGACCAGATTGCCGAAGAAACACGTAAATTTTGCGACCTTGCTTCGTCTGTTTATGCGGATCTTGGTTTTGAAGAGGTGAAGGTTGCCCTTGCCACGAGGCCAGAGCAACGCATTGGCGACGATGAAACTTGGGACAGAATGGAAAAAGCGTTGGCAGAAGCGCTTGAACAGGCTGGCCTCGAATTTGAGATTCTGGAAGGCGAAGGCGCGTTCTATGCCCCCAAGCTTGAATATCACTTGCGCGACGCCATTGGTCGGTCTTGGCAATGCGGTACATTGCAATTAGACCCGCTCTTGCCGGAACGGCTTGATGCTTCCTTTGTAGCGGAAGATGGTTCTAAAGAACGTCCCGTGATGTTGCACCGGGCGATCCTCGGCTCCATGGAACGTTTTCTCGGTATTCTCATTGAAAACCATGCCGGGCGGATGCCGCTTTGGCTTGCGCCGATCCAAGGGGTTGTGGCCACCATTACCTCTGAAGCGAATGAATATGCCCAACGTGTCTGCGATGAACTTTTAGAGGTTGGTTTGAGATGCGAAACAGATATTCGTAATGAGAAGATAAATTATAAGGTCCGCGAACATTCTCACGCAAAAGTGCCTGTCATTTTAGTTGTCGGCGCCCGCGAAGCAGAAGAAGGTAAGGTTTCTATCCGGCGGCTGGGGTCTAAGGAGAGCAAAGTGATCACGCTAGAGGAAGCCAAAGCGGCCCTCCAAGCGGAAGCGCTTGCGCCTGATCTCCGCTAAAAGCTGATCCATAAACGAGCGTGAGAAGCATCTGAAAGAGGACGTGTGACTACCATTTCCAAGAATGATGCTTCTATCGGGTCAGATCCTATTGGCCATACCGACCTGAAAGATGAAGGTCGCCGCAAAATGGTGGTGCGCCTTCAAGCTAGTCTCTTGCTCTTACTGCCTGTTTTGCTAGTCTTTTCTCACCGCAATATTGTGATCCTGGCGTCTTTATTGATGTTTTCGGGCCTGCTCTTGCCTGGTAGCACGGGCTTGCGTCCTTATCTGCGAGCGCCTTTTGCACGAGGAACAGTTCACCCTGCTATCAGCTTTTTAGGGCTTTTCGCAGCTTATGTGGCATTAGCCGTTTTTTGGTCGCCCCGGCCATTCGACTTTAACATCCTGTTACGGGAAGCCGTTTTCTGCGGCATCATCATAGTCCTTTTGGGCCAGACAGTTGTGTTTCCCAAAACGGTTGCCAAGCCTATTGCGCGCATTTTCAGTTGGGCAGTTATTCTGTCCATGCTGCTTTTGGGTTTTGAAGCCATGACGGGCGGCCTCTTGCGAGATTGGGTGCCCCCTGTTGCGAAAGCAGCGCGGGATAATATTGCGACGGCCAGAGGCATCACAATTGCCGTCATGCTGAGTTTTCCTGCGGCGTTGATCATGTTGGCGCAATTTGGCCGCTCTCCAGCATGGTTTCGATTTGGCGTATTGATCATTGCCTTTGCGGCTTTAACTTATGCCTCTACTCAATTTGATAGTAGTACCAATGCGGCGGCTTTGGGCATTGGTTTATTGGCGGCTTCCATTGCGTTTTTCCTGCCCAATATCACGATCAGCCTGATTTCAATTTTCTTTATTCTCGCTCTTGTTACAGCGCCCTTTCTGGCTGCTTTGCTGCCGCCGCAAGAGGTTTTGGCGCAAATCAATAGTGGTCCCGCATCATGGGTCCAGCGGCTGATTATCTGGCAATATACTGGCACTGAAATATTTGCCTCTCCAACGGCCGTTCTCTTCGGGGGCGGGGCGGATGTGGCTCAGACACTTCATGAAAATACGGAGCTTGTGCTCGTCAATCAGGTAGATGTGCCTTTGGAAGTCTTCCCCACCCATCCCCATAATGTGTTTCTCCATGTGTGGCTTGAGTTTGGTGCCGTGGGCGCGGGGCTTTTGACGGCTGCTTTTGTGGGTCTTGGAAATTACCTTTCAAAATTTACATTCCCCCCTAGCCTCGCCGCGGCTGTGGCTGGTCTTGCTGCTGCCACATTTGTGGTGGCATATGTCGATATGAGTTTATGGACGTTTTGGCGACTGACTGCCCCCCTACTCGCAGTTTACGGCCTGATCACCTTTCAACGATCAGTTTCATAAAAACTTTACCTCTTTAGAGGATTTTAGGATTGTAAGTCGTTAACCATATTGCAATGATGTGGTTGGGAATGAGGAAGTAGCGTGGGTCAAGCCGTCCGTCTGGAAGAAGTGAAAACTGCCGATACAGCGAATGCTGATATCGCCAATACACCTGTCGCCCTTCCCCAAACTGCCAGCGTTTCTGTCGTCACTGTTTCCTACTGGACTGGTCCTTTGCTCGCGCGCTCTGTGCTCTCTGCCTTGCAGCAGCCGGAAGTTCTGGAAGTGATTGTCGTTGATAATGGCAATTGGACTCACGAAATTGAACGCCTGACAGAACTTGCAGGCGACGATGCGGCAAAACTCCGCGTGATAACAGGCCATGGCAATATTGGCTATGCAGCCGGATGTAACAAAGGCGCGCGGGTTGCCAAAGGCGAGCACCTGTTTTTGCTAAACCCCGATGCCATTCTGCCTGACGGCGCTGTACGTGATTTGCTGAAAGAAGCTGAAGCGCTCAACGGCGATTGGATGATGGGGGGCAAACTCATCAACCCAGACGGCACAGAACAAGCCGGTTCCCGCAGACGGCCTTTGACCCCTTGGTCCGCCTTTGTGGAAATGACCAAGCTGTATAAATTTGCGCCAAACCACCCTTATTTTCGGCGCTTCAACGCCCATCAAGACCCCTGCCCAACGCAGCTTACAGAAATGCCCGTCATCTCTGGTGCATGCATGTTGATGCCCACAGAAACATATCGCCGGGTGCGCGGCATGGATGAAAGCTATTTTCTCCATGTGGAAGACGTAGATTTTTGCCTGCGTTTGCGCAAAATGGGCGGCTCAGTGCACTTCGCACCGAATACCGATATTTTGCATTTCAAAAGCTCGAGCCGGACAAACCGGGTGCGCGTTGAAATTCGCAAAGCCAAATCCATGATCCAGTATTTCTGGTCTCATTTCAGCAATGACTATCCGAAAATCTTTTTGATTGTCCTCTCGGCCCTTGTTTGGATTGGCACAGGCCTTCGCGCCGCAAAGATCATGGGGCAACGTGCGCTGTCCCTTTTGGGCTTCCGCGCGCGAACAGGCCGCAACGGCATGCGCAAAGCCGCCCGCATTCAAGATCGCTCTGTCTTGCGCTAGGCATTTTCCAGAAATGCACCTGCTTTTCTTTCTAGCAAGGCGATTAAATCCGGGTCCAAATAGGCATAGTCATCGGGAATCCCGAGGCAAATGATATTCTTACCATTTAAGTGACGTTTGAACTTTCGCGACAAGCGTTTGCGATGGGTCTGCTCCATT
>CALLVA010000126.1 GCA_938010655.1 uncultured Parvularculaceae bacterium
GCTTCAGCAAATTTGTTCAATTGCAGCTGCGAGAGGCCGACCATATAGAGTTGAAACCCTTTATCTTCGCATCGTTTCTTGAGCTTACGGTCCTGATTCTCCGCGACGGCGCTGCTTGAAGCGCTTGTGGATGAACCCGCAGAGCTGCTGCCGCCGCCGCCAATTTCTGGAGCGCCATTGCCGATTTCATTATTGGTGGTCCCATTTCGCGCAGATTGAGCAGCGTTTTCGAGGGAGCGTTCGGCGCGGCGGGCGCATTTGTAATTTTTCTCAAATTCAATTTCCGCTGTCGCATAGTCTCCAGCGTCAAAAGCATTCATGGCCGGGTCGCCTGGCCCGCGCCTCTTATTGCCTTGAATAATAATTTCGTCTTCTTCAACAACGGACTGTGCTGTCGCTGGGGTGTAAAATGCGATGCTTATGCCGAAGGCAAGACAGACTGTACAAATCGCGGTGGTAAGTTTGGAAAGCCAACCCATAAATCAAAATCCTCTAAAGCATAGTTTAGCAAAAGGGTTTAAAGTTGCAAAGCGCCTCAATGGTGCAAGTTTGAAAGTCTGTTACGCAAGGGATTGCAGGATTTTCTTTTGCAAACCCGGCGTCGCCGCTGCTACTAACTGCCCGCCCTTGCCGCCTTTTTCTTGTGGTTCAGCCCAATCAGCGTTGACCTCGTCTCCCTGCCAATCGGTGATTAAACCGCCTGCGCCTTTCACCACCGGGATGAGGGCTGCTGCGTCGTAATAATTGAGGCCAGCTTCAATGACGGCATCGAAACCGCCGGAAGCCAAGACTGCATACGCATAGGCATCGCAGCTATAACGCGTCAGTTTTGCGGATTGGCTGACCCCCGCAAATTTTGCAGCTTCCTCTTCGGTGAAGTAAGCGGCGGGGGAGGGGTCTGTTGTACTGATGATGGCGTCTGCCAAGTTGGATGTTTTGGTGACATGGCAGACAGATGTTTTTCCGTCGCGTTCAAAGCAGGTGCTGCCCGGCATACCCACCCAACGCTCGCCAATATAGGGCTGGTCGATAATACTTATGATCGGAACGCCGTCCACTTCCAACGCAATCAAAGTTGTCCATGTGGGGACGCCTGCAATAAAACTCCGTGTTCCATCTATTGGATCAAGTATCCAGCGGAAAGAGGAGCTGCCTTTTGTTTCACCAAATTCTTCGCCCAGAATGCCATGATCCGGGAATTGGGTTGTGATGAGTGATCGTATGGCTTTTTCAGCATTCTGATCGGCCAATGTGACCGGGTCAAAATCATCTTTAAGTTTGTTGGTGACATTGAGGCTTGTTCGAAACAAGCGCAAGGTCTCAACGGCGGCCGCATCTGCGAGTTGGCCAGCGAAGTGCGTGAACTTTTCAATATCAGTGGATAAAAGCGACATAACGCGGCGAACCATAAGGTCCACCGCGTTATGTGCAAGTACTCTTTTGAGGGAATAAGAGGAGAGGTCTCAAAAGAGTAAACAACGAATCTGCCCGCGGGATTTCTCCCTGTCCGTCGTTTTCTAAATTCTTATGCGCTTCAGTCGCCAGCGAGTGTTTTCGCCAGATCAAGCAATTTGCGCTTCGGAGCTTCATTCATCATGTGATAAGCCCGCACGAGATCGATTGTTTCTTTGTCTGAGAACACATCAGGCGCAATATACGCTTCATCCAGCGGATTGGCTGTTGGTGTTTCAGCAAAGCCATTGGCCATTGCAGTTGTATCACTGCCATTTGTGGCGACATTCATATCATCAAAGAAGTATGACACGGGGCAGCCCAAGGCTTCAGCCAATGTCCATAATCTTGAAGCTGAAACGCGGTTGGCGCCACTTTCATATTTTTGGATCTGCTGAAACTTGATCCCGACGGAAGAGGCCAGACGTTGCTGAGTCATGCCCAACAAACACCGACGTTGCCGTAAACGCTGACCTACGTGAAGATCTACTGGATGCGCCATTTTTATACTCCTTACAAATTAGACGGCGGCTGACACGCCCAAACCACGAAGCCCCCCAGCGGTGGGAAAGGCGTCCAAAAGGACTAAGGCCAGCTCGCCTCAAAAGGGTTGTTTCAATTCCCGTGCCGTTTTTTAAGTGTGGCGTGCAAGGCAGGCGGGAAATAGCGCGCGGTTGTTCGCGACGAATGCGAAAATTGCTTAAATTGTAATGGGTTATATTTTTTCACCGAAAAGGCGATGGCGCGCTTTTCCGTCAGATCGCCAAAATTCGTGGCGTGGGCAGGCGATTTAAAATGGGTCTTTTCCTCAAAGTTGTATCAAATTTTAGCTATCGCTTTTCGAGAGTCTGTCCCAAACTGGTTCAAAGAGAGACAGTTTCTCATTGCTTGATCAAGCGCATGCCAATTTCGTGGTTGTCTCCGGTCCGTTGCGTCATAATTGGCGCGTCGTCCTGCCATTGCCATTGAGCCTCAGGGAAAAGCGCATGCATCTCTTGCATATTGCAATCGAAAGGCGGGCGAATTGCGTCAGTGGGGTTATTTGCGTCATTAGGGCGCTGCATAAAATTAGCAAAAAGCATCCCGCCGGGTTGCAACCAGTTGAGCAGCTGCGTAGCATAGGCCGGTCGCTCTTCCGGCAATATGGCGCAAAGACAGGTTTGCTCATAAACCGCATCGGCTTGGTCTGGTGGTTGCCACTCAAAAAGATTGGCCGTGATGAAGCTTGCTTCCAGTCCTGCGTCCCTCAATATGCTCCGCTGCCAAGCGAGGGCCGTTTCTGAGAGGTCAATGCCCGTTACTTGAAAGCCTGCCTGCGCAAAAAAGAGGGGCTCTTTAGATCTACCACAACCGGGGATTATAATATGGCCCGTCTGTTTTTCCTGAAACCAGTGTTTGGCGGCTGGATGAACAGCGTTCCGCTCCCAAGGCGTATCCTCTGCCTTAAACCGCGCATCCCAATCCATCATATGCCCTTTAAATATCGTGATTAAACTATAAGCTTTTTTTATAGATAACACATTGTAACGCGAGGGACACTTCATGAGTAGTCTACAGATGGCCATATTATTTATGTTGGCCTCAATGATGGCGCTGGCTAATCGACTGCCCTTGGGTAAAGCAGGCTGGTTGTTTGACCTAGCTGTGCATTTTACACCGCATCTCATTGTGGCAGGGGGCGCAATTTGCCTGTTCTGTTTGTGGCAGCAAAGGCAGAGTTGGGCGTTAGTGGTCGTCTTTTTTATGTTACCACATTTGATCAGTGTCATAAGCTTCTCGTCTTTTGCCACGCCTTCGTCATTAACAGAAAAGGTTGAGGAAAAGAAAATTGTGCGCGTCGCTTCAGCTAATTTGTGGCAACGCGAAAAAGCGCTTGAGGCGTTAGCGCTTATGTCTAAAGCTCAAAATGCAGATGTCATTACTCTTCTCGAAGCGCCAAGGGTAGATTGCGCTAAGCTTTATAAACTTTTTCCCGGCCACCAATTTTGTACATTGGTCAATGAAACAAGTGCAGGCAATCTGATGAAACGGCCTATCGCCGTTCTCTCCAAAACGGAGCCAAAACGGATTGAGGTCTATACGCCACAGGGTTTAGATGATCGTGCCATTCTCAATCTTGAGTATACAGTTGATGAAGCTGTGGTTCAGATTGTCGCGACACATCCACCTGCTCCAGGTTATCCTACCAATATGGTGAACCGAGATGCACTGATGATGCATGCAACAAAGATGATTGATACGGAGGCGCGTTATATTTTCATGGGCGATTTTAATATGACGCCATGGTCCAAAGCTTTTCGTGCTATACCGGGAAAGCGTGCTGGTGACCCTCGTCTTGTTTCCACTTGGCTGACAAAGCTGCCATTGCTTGGCCTGCCGATAGATCACATTTTCTTTGGTGGAAGCCTTACCTTACTAGAAACCGATATTGGTGGCGCAACAGGCTCAGACCATAGACCTATTTTTGCAAGCTTTGCTGTGAAATGAAAATGGATAGTCGCTTTAAAACAGGCCCGTCTTTAG
>CALLVA010000127.1 GCA_938010655.1 uncultured Parvularculaceae bacterium
GCATCGCCATGGGGTCTTGGTGGGCTTATTATGAGCTTGGTTGGGGCGGCGATTGGTTTTGGGATCCGGTTGAAAATGCCTCGCTCATGCCTTGGCTTGCGGGCACGGCTTTGCTTCATTCCGCGATCGTTGTTGAAAAGCGGGATACGCTGAAGCTTTGGACGATCTTGATGGCCATTGCCGCATTTTCCACGTCTTTGCTTGGTACTTTTGTGGTGCGTTCTGGTTTGCTGACCTCAGTGCATGCTTTTGCATCTGACCCAGAGCGCGGGGCCATTATGTTGGGATTGTTCTTCTTCCTAACAGGCGGCGCTTTGGTTCTTTTTGCATTGCGCGGCGGGGCAATGCGCCCAACGGGCACCTTCAAAGTGGTGAGCCGGGAAAGCGCGCTAATCCTTAATAATGTGATGCTCTGCGTCATTTTAGTCGTCGTGGTTGGGGGCACATTTGCGCCCATGTTTGCGCAATTATTGGACGGGGCCGCCATGTCCGTTGGCACGCCTTATTATACCATCACCACCACGCCGCTTATGTTGCTTTTGGCATTGTTCATGATTGTGGGCACGGTCCTGCCGTGGAAGCGGGGCACGATGGAGGCTGTCGTTGATAAGTTGAAATGGGCCGGCCTTGCGACCGTCGTCTTGTCTCTTTTGTGGAGTTACAGTCAGGGGCAGACAAATATTCTATCAGTTGTTGGGTTGATGATGGGGCTTTGGATTATCTTTGGCACTCTGGTGGATATAGCCTCGCGAGTGAAGCTCATGAAAGTCCCCTTGGCGGAGACTGCGCGCCGGGCGCGGGGGTTGCCGGGGGCAGCTTGGGGCGGCGCCTTCGCCCATGCTGGCGTTGGTGTGGTAATCCTTGGCATGGTCGGCACATCTTTATGGGTGGGTGAAGAAATTGAAGTCATGTCTCCCGGAGATGTGGTTGAGATTGCGGGCTATGAGCTACGCTATGATTTTATCGAGCAAAAAAATGTCGCCAATTATCAAACTGAAATGGCGCATTTTACCTTACTGAGAAATGGCAAAGTCCTCGGCAAGCTCGATCCAGAAAAACGATATTATCCCGTGGCGGATCAAGGCACCGTTGAAGCGGCGATTATCCCTCGCTGGTTTTCAGATGTGTATGTTGCCCTTGGCGAAGAACGCGCGGGCACCGGGCCAGATGCGCGCGTTGTGCGGGTATGGTATCATCCCTTGGTGATGTGGATTTGGGGGGGTAGCCTCTTAATGACCCTTGGTGGCTTGGTGTCCCTTTCAGATCGTCGATACCGCATTGGCGCGCCTATGCCGAAAGCAAAACCTTTGCGTCCCAAAGCTAACAAGGAAGAAGCGTCAGCGATATGAAACGGCTTCTTATAATATTATTCTGTGGACTGATAATGGCAGGCGCCGCGCTTGGCGTGGAGCCTGAAGAACGCCTCGAAGATGATGCGCTCGAGGCGCGGGCGCGCGTGATCTCTAAACAAGTCCGCTGCATGGTTTGCGATAATCAATCCATAGATGATAGCGCCACAGATCTTGCAAAAGAACTTCGTTTGGTGGTGCGGGAAAGACTGGTGGCTGGGGACACGAATGCAGAAGTTTTCACCTATATCGAAAGCCGTTATGGCGAGTTTGCTCTGCTGAAGCCGAAAATGAGCGGGCGTAATTTGGTATTGTGGTTGTTGCCCCTCCTGGGGTTGGTAGGTGGCGGAGCAATAGCCTATTATTTTATCAAGAAGCAAAAACACGCTCAAGTCGAAACGCTTTCTCAAGAAGAAGAAGCGCGTTTAAAAGCTTTACTGGAAGAATGAAGAGGGTTTGCAAAGATTGTGGGCCATAGAATTAAGCTGTGAAATGCTTTATACTGGTAGGAGGAGATAAAATATGCGTTACAAGCTGACATTTCTGGCGGTCGTTTTTGCGATGATACCCGCCTTCGCCTCTGAGCCCCCCCAACCTAAACCTGTTCAGCAATGGTCTGCTGCGGCTAATAATTATGGGTTTGTTCTTGATCCTGAAAACCCACTTTCGCCTTATGCTGTTCAAGCCATTACGGGCCCAGACTTTAATGTGAGTACTTTTGAAGGCGCTTTTCGTGATGTTATAAAAGACGCGGGCGTGACTTTAACAAGCGATATTCATCTTGAGTCAATTGAAGCATGGAAGAGAGGATATGGTACTGACCTTGTCGCAGGGCTTTCCGATATTCAAATGAATGGTAGGGCAGGGGTGATGTTCATGACACTGATGAAACGCCAAGGAAGCGAGAAATTTGAGATTTATGCGACGTGGATGCCGAAAGAGACGTATATAGCTTGGGGCGGCATTACCTATCATATGATGGATAATGGTCTAATTCCGAATCTCGAAATCTTTGAAAAAGAGCGTCGTACACAAATTGCTAAGGCGCCTTATGAAAAGCAATTGGTATTGTTCGACAAAGCAGCAGATGTGCGCATAGAAGCCTTAAAAAAACAAATGAGCCAAGTTATGGCGCAACAAATGCTGATGACTCAAATGATTAATTTAAACCTAGACCTTATGTTCGGTGACTTAGCCGTCAAACCGTGACCGCTTGCGCTGAAAGGTTGCTCGGCTTGTTTTAAGGGCGAGATGGTATCCCGCCCTTTATTTAATCAAGGTTCTGACCGGTTTAAATAGGTCGACATCCAATAAAGGGGTGCGTTCCAATTTATCGTGACTTCAGTCAGCGTGAAAGCTCGATAATCATCAACCCAACATAATTGAGGGAGGCATCCGGTGATTGTTTGAGCAATAGGATCAACCAAAGCCGTATTATTCGGCCCCCCAATCAACACGCCTGGCGGCGGACCCGGGAAGTTGGCATTGGCTTGTTGTGCCCAGAAACGGTGATGCGGATTTTGCGCAGAAACTTCGCCATATCCCGTGACAAAAGAAATATCCAATGGGTTTCGGCCCATCATATAGTCCAGCGCATCAATCGCCGAATTCCGATAATCCGCATTGCCGGTCAATTCATGAGACGTCAGCAAGATCAGGGCGCGGTTTCCAATATCGCTATTGGAGCCCCATAAATATCGATCCTCAGCATAAGGCATGGCATAGCCTTCAATGCTCCGTTGTCTGACATATTCATCCGCTAATGCGATAATGCGGCCAGCGGGTGTATTGCTGCCGCCTGTTGCCGAGCTAGTTTGCGCGAGGCGAGACAGATCACCCGCGAGGAACATATTTGGCCATGCAAGGGCTTGGCCGATAATTGACGTATTGCTCGGCAGGCTTGCTTCGCGTGTGTCCCGATCTGTTTGATATTGGCTATCGCCAGTGGTGATAAACAGCTCAGCTGCCGCCCAATAAAACTCATCATTCACATTGGTATCGCCATATGGCCCGCTGCCCGTGAAATTGTCATAGGCATAAATTTCAGGGTTCGCCACGGCAGCGTCATACGCTTTTGTGGCTGCTGCGAGACATTGTGCTGAGAAGGTTGGGTCAATCGTTGCCCAGATCCGAGCGCATTGCGCGCCAATGCCCGCAAGGTGAAGCGTTGCAGAGGTTGAAGGCGGATAAAGATATCGCGTCTCTGTGCTTTGGTGGGGCGGTGTTGGAATGCCTGTCCAATTTTCATCTGCAAGCTTATGGTGGGCCATGCCCGCCGCATCAATTTGGGTTTGAACAAGATTATTTTCATTGGCAGATTGATTGCCAATAATAACCGAGGTCATGCGCCCATCGGGCACTTGCATGCCGAGCATAAATTCAATGTTCCAACGCACTTCATCAAGCACATCGGGCACGCCATTATTATTCTCAGGAATTTGCGCTGTGCCATCGGCCATATCGGCTGTGGCACCGGCGGTCACGGCGCGCTCATAGGCATTGAGCAAAGTCCAAACGGAAATACCGCTATTCACGACATATTTGCCGTGGTCGCCAGCATCATACCAGCCTTTGGAGCCATCCAGCGTATAAGAACACCCGATCCAGCCATTCGTCTTATTGTCGATCTTGTCAAAGCAAGTGGCCGTATCAGACACATGGCCAGCAGGCCGCGCCCATTCTGCGCCAACATATTGCGCCTCGATGTCGATGCCTGAGCGATTATGGTAATAATAGGCGAGGCTGTCATCTGCGAGGCTGTCATAGACATCGGCTGCAATATCGAAGGGTTGGCTTTCTTTGCTGCCTGCGCGGATTTTAAAATCTGTGCCCGTGCCAGTGAAGCTTGAAAAATCAATCCAGTGCAGATGTTCGTCAGACCGTGAATGATCGCCATAAACCATTGTGCTGCCAGAAAGCTGCACGACGCCATTAGCATCAATCAATTCCCAATCCCACGCTTCTGGATCCATCTCGCGCATAACGGCTGTTTTGCTGCCGCTGGGCAGGAAGCCTGTCATGTTCAATCGTATCGCTCTGTCTGGATCTTCCATCCGCTCTGCAGGGGGCGGCGGTGGTGGCGGGGGAGGCGGTGGCGGGCTTGTCGGTGTGATGGTTGACGAACCGCCACCTCCACCACCGCCGCCACAAGCCGCGACTAACGTTGTCATTGCAATCAAACTAATTAGCGATTTATTTTTCATTAGTGGCCCCAAAAGAAAGAAATTTCATGTTAACCATACCATAAACTATGTTTTTAACAAATTAATGCCGAGTTATTTTCCTGCGACGAAACCCCGCTATCCTCTCAACACAGCTGAAGAAGGACGCAAAGTCTGGCAAACGCTAGACAAGTGTGAAAACCAGCGGTAAGCCGCTTCAACATTATCTATTTGGAGAATTCCGCGCCATGAACGCCTATCGCAGCCATACTTGTCACGACCTTCGCAACACGCATGTGGGCGATACTGTCAATCTATCCGGGTGGGTGCACCGGGTCCGGGACCATGGCGGTGTGTTATTCATCGATTTGCGGGACCATTATGGCATGACGCAAGTCCTAGCCGATAGCGATAGCGCCGCGTTTAAAGACATGGAAAAGGTGCGCTCTGAGTGGTGTATTCAGATTGAGGGCGAGGTGAAGGCCCGTGACCCTGAACTGGTGAATAAAGACCTCGCCACAGGCGATATCGAAGTCTATGTGCGCAAATTAACGGTCCACGGCGAAGCAGAAGAATTGCCGTTGCCTGTGTTTAATGAGCCGGATTATCCCGAAGATATTCGCATGAAACACAGATATCTCGATTTGCGCCGGGAGACATTGCACAAGAATATTGTCTTGCGATCTAAAGTCGTGCGAGAGTTGAGAAACCAGATGGAAGGCATTGGTTTTACTGAATATCAGACGCCGATCCTAACCGCTTCCTCACCAGAAGGCGCGCGAGACTTTTTGGTGCCATCGCGTCTACATCCCGGCAAGTTTTATGCGCTGCCGCAAGCGCCGCAAATTTTCAAGCAGCTGATCATGGTTTCCGGCTTTGACCGCTATTTCCAGATCGCGCCTTGCTTCCGGGACGAAGATGCACGGGCGGATCGCTCTGCCGGTGATTTCTATCAGCTGGACCTTGAGATGAGTTTTGTGGAGCAACAAGACGTGTTTGATGCTTGTGGTCCCGTTTTGCAAAAAGCCTTTGAAGGTTTTGCCGATGGCAAGCCCGTTTCCCAATATCCGTTCCGGGAAATCCCATATGCGGAAAGCTTGCTGAAATATGGCACTGACAAGCCAGATTTGCGGACTGATTTGGAGATGCAAACAGTTACGGATCATTTCAAAGATTCAGGGTTCAAAATCTTTGCGAGCATCGCCGCAGACCCGTCTAATGAAATTCGCGCCATTCCAGCGCCTACAGGCGGCAGCCGCGCCTTTTGTGACCGCATGAACTCTTGGGCGCAAAAGCAAGGCCTGCCGGGGATGGGCTATATCATGTTTGATGAGGCGGACGGGAAGGGGCCTTTGGCGAAAAATATCGGCCCAGAACGCACCCATGCCATTCGCGAACAGCTTGGCCTGAAAGCTGGCGACGCGGCCTTCTTCGTGGCGGGCAAGCCAGCTGAATTTACCGCTGTTGCGGGCAAAGCGCGGATTGAAGTAGCGGAGCAATTGAACCTGCTCGATAAAGACCGTTTTGAGCTGGCGTGGATCGTCGATTTCCCGATGTATGAGTGGGATGAAGAGAACAAAAAAGTTGAATTTGGCCATAACCCATTCTCCATGCCGCGCGGTGGCATGGCGGCTTTGGAAGCGGCAAAAACAGACGAAGAAAAATTGGCCATTAAAGCCAACCAATATGACCTCGTCTGCAATGGCTACGAACTCGGTTCCGGCGCGATTCGAAACCACCAAGCCGACATTATGTATAAGGCTTTTGAAATCGCAGGCTACGGCCCAGAAGTCGTGGAAGATAAATTTGGCGGTATGCTGAACGCTTTCAAATATGGCGCCCCCCCTCACGGCGGCGCAGCCTTCGGCGTGGACCGGATCGTGATGCTTTTAGCGGAGCAAGAAAACATCCGCGAAGTCACCATGTTCCCGCTCAACCAGCAAGGCGAAGACTTACTCCTCGGCGCACCAGTAATCGCCGATGCAGGCCAGTTGAAAGATGTTCACTTGCAAGTAAAAATGCCGATTGTTGAGAAGTCTTAGTTTGGGTTGTATAAAATTGCTTTCTATTTCATCAGTTTCCTAATTGCGAAAGACTATCCATGCACTCAGTTATCGTTTTTGCTGGTAAAGACCAAGACGGGATAAAACCCAACATAGACCGTGTTGTTAAAAAAGCGCCGCTTTTAGCTGAAATCTCCGGTAAGCCTGAAAGCGGTTTTCTTAAACTTGAGAAAACGTCCAATATTGCGATGTCAAAGTTGGGGGGGCAGAAAGTCGTTTTTGGTCAAGCGCAAGAAGGTAATGTGCACTTTGTTATTTTCGGGGAGTGGTATGGCCCCGATCTAACCGATTATCTGTCCAAAAGAGACGATCTTACACCAACCGATATAGCCCATTTGGTTGATCATGAGGGAATTTACTCGCTTTTTGTTCATTTTTCGAAATCGAAAATTAGCTATGCCTTTGGAGATCGGATTGGACAACGTAGTTGGCGCTATTCTCAACAAGGTCAAAATATTGCTTTTTCACCCCACGATTTGGTACTCATTGCTTCTGGGTTGTCTGGAATAGAAATTGATCCTGTTACAAAAGAATCTATGGAGTTGATCGGTTGGTCAGTTAGAAATCGGAGTATCTATCAAGATATTCATATTGTTGATCCGGGTACATATGTTCAGTTTAAAGATGGACATGCTTACACCGACAAAATACCAAAACATGCCCTGAAAGGACAAGTTTTTGAGAGAGTTGTATCTTATTTTGAAAAAGAAATTGGAGAATCTGACGATATTGTTGTGGAATTGAGCGCCGGGGCGGATAGTCGAGCCGCTTTAGGGTTTACACGCATGTTGCGCTCTTCAGATAAAATTAGCGTTTTTTCAGAAGGGCCAGAAGACTCAGTTGATGTCAAAATAGCAGAAGAAATTTGTCGTCGTGAAGGTCTAAAGTTTTCTCGAATAGAAACACCACATACTACAGCTGAAAAATATGCCGACCTTTGGCAAAAAGCGGCGTTAGAAGCAAATGGTCATATCGATATTAGTATCCTGACTTCTGCGAAAGAGTATGATCCTAACCAAGTTGTTGTAGGCGGCGATGGGGCTGAAATTTATACAGGATATTTTAATCCATATCGCTTGTTGGGCAGAACGCTGCAACGGAATAGCGACCCAGACCCGTTTTACATTGCTAAAAAGAATTATTTTAAAGTTCCAGATAGCACAAACCCTGACTTGATGTCGCGAATCAATGATGCGGTTGGGTATTGTAATCATCTATCAAATAATAGTTGGGGCACTTTATGTGTGATTTATTCAACTGAACGCGTTGCGATTTGGAAGCAAAAAATCGTGCTGTTTGAACCAAATATGATCCGTAAAAGCCCCTTTTATGGAAGGTTAGGGGTATTGGCTTGCGTAGCAGAGGAGGGAATTCCTGCTCAGCAAAACCATGTGCATTTACGGGCAACACGCGAAGGTATTCCAAGCGCTTTGTCTTTGCCAATCAATGAGCGTCAGCGCATGTCTGATTTGGATAGCGATATTTGGAGTCGTCTGAATTATGATGTGCGAACACTTACAGGTAAAGTTAGAGAAAAACTCATTAGAAAGTTTTCTCAAATGCCTGCCAATCTATCGGATAGCCGCGTTGGGCGGACCATTGAACTGTTGACCGAAATTGGCCAATCCCAATCCAGAGGTCGGTCTGTGATGACCAGTCTTGGCCTCAGTGACCGTTCCTCTATTGAGTTAGCCTTCGAAAAATATGACCTTAAGCTGTGTGAAAAAGCAGGGCTGGAGATGTTTCTATATCTTGGCGAAGAGCTTGCTGGTTAAAGCAAACATGGTTGAAAAAGATCAATGAGAAAACATTTTCTGTAAGCATCTTGAATATAAAAAATAAAGAAAAAGCCCCACTGAGACCAGCGAGGCTTTTTCTACAATACTCTCAATTAAAACTACCGCTTGGCGACATCCACGTAATCGCGTTTTGCGGCGCCTGTGTAAATCTGGCGGGGGCGGCCGATTTTGTGGCCTGGGTCTTCGATCATTTCTTTCCACTGGGCAATCCAGCCGACTGTCCGCGCGAGGGCGAAGAGGACGGTGAACATTTCTGGCGGGAAGCCGAGAGCACGAAGCGTGATGCCGGAATAGAAGTCGATATTCGGGTAGAGGTTCCGCTTCACGAAATATTCGTCTTCGAGGGCGATTTTCTCTAGCTCAACCGCCACTTCCAGCAGAGGTGAGTTTTTCACGCCCACGGCTTCAAGCACTTCATGACAGGCTTTCTGCATAACTTTGGCGCGCGGGTCGTAATTCTTATAAACCCGGTGGCCAAAGCCCATGAGGCGGAATGGATCTTCCTTGTCTTTGGCACGGGCAATATATTCTGGAATGCGGTCCACGGTGCCGATTTCCATCAACATGCGTAAAGCAGCTTCATTCGCGCCGCCATGCGCCGGACCCCAGAGACAGGCAATACCGGCGGCAATACACGCAAATGGGTTCGCGCCAGATGAACCAGCTAGGCGCACAGTGGAAGTTGACGCATTTTGCTCGTGATCCATGTGAAGAATGAAAATCTTATCCAGCGCATCAGCCAGCACTTTATTGATTTTGTAATCCTCAGCCGGAACCGCAAAGCACATATGCATGAAATTCTCGGTATAGCCGAGATCATTCTTTGGATACACAAAAGGCTGACCCACGTGATATTTATAGGCCATGGCCGCAATGGTCGGCATTTTGGCAATCATGCGGTGTGTCGCAATCTTGCGTTGCTCCGGGTCGTTAATGTCCGTTGAGTCGTGATAGAAAGCCGACAAAGCGCCAACCGCACCACACATCACCGCCATAGGGTGGGCATCGCGGCGGAAGCCATTGAAAAAATTCTTGAAATGGTCATGGACCATTGTGTGATAAGTAATGTTGTGGCGGAACTGCTTGGATTCTTCCTCATTCGGCAATTCACCTTCCAGCAATAAATAAGCACTTTCCAGGAAGTCTGATTCTGCGGCCAATTGATCAATTGGGTAACCGCGATAAAGCAGGGTGCCTTCGCCGCCATTGATAAAGGTGATTTGGCTTTCGCAAGAAGCGGTTGAGGTGAAGCCAGGGTCGAGGGTGAACATGCCCGTCTGTTTATAAAGGCTTGAAATATCAACAACATCAGGCCCATGGGTCGCGCTGAACACAGGCAGTTCTATGTCTTTGCCGCCCATGTGAAAATTGGCTGTGCCGTTTAGTGTTTTGTTGCTTTTCATAGGAGAGCTCCTGCTTTAACTGCGCCAAGCAAAGAGCTGAATAGCCTCATTGTGCGCTGCAATAATCTGGTCTGTTCCAGCGGGATAATAGGGAGAATGAGCGAATAATCCAGCACGAATTCCACACAATTTGTCACTTTGTGGTCATGGAAGGGCTGAACGCTGGTGCGAAGCCCCTAAATCTGGTCTTTTAAGCGCAATAAAACTTCTTCTTTGCCTAATGAATAGAGCACTTCGCCGAGCGATGGCGAGGGGTGCCCAGCGGTCAAAGCCGCCCGAACAGGTTGCCCCACTTGTCCAAAACCAACCTGTTTTTCTTCAATAAAAGCCTTGATCGACTGATCGACGCTGTCTGCGCTCCAATCGTCCAATGTTTCTAAATGCGCTGCGACATCCCGAAGCATGTCTGACGCCCCCTCTTTTTTGAGCGGTTTGGCAGGCTTCCCGGTAATTTCATAAGGCCTTTCAAGCAACAAAAAGGCGGCCGCATCTGAAACTTCTTTCAACGTTTGCACGCGATCTTTCAAAAAATAGCTCGCTCGTTGCAGGCGCTCAGTGGTCTCTCTCGTTTGGTCTGGCGACAAAAACGCCATTGCTTCTGAGAGAAACACCTCGTCGCTTAGCTGTTTGATATATTCGCCATTCACAAAATTGAGTTTATCGAGGTCAAGCCGCGCAGCGGACTTGTTCAATCCATCAAGATCAAACCATTCAAAAGCTTTCTCTTGGGGAATAATCTCATCATCACCGTGGGACCAACCTAGTTTCAAGAGATAATTGCGCATTGCAGCGGGCAAATAGCCTTCATCAGCATAGGCTTCAACCCCAAGCGCGCCATGTCTCTTGGAGAGCTTCTTGCCATCTTGACCATGGATCAGCGGCACATGTGCCCAAACAGGCACATCCCAGCCCAGCGCCACATAAAGCTGTTGTTGGCGAGCGGCATTCACAAAATGGTCGTCCCCGCGAATAATATGGGTCACGCCCATATCATGATCATCCACCACAACAGCATGCATATATGTGGGAGAGCCATTAGAGCGCAGGAGCACCATATCGTCGAGTGCCGCGGCTTGAAACGGCACGTCGCCTTGAACTTGGTCTTTCACCAATGTCTCGCCCTCGCGTGGTGCTTTCAGCCGAACAGCAAAAGGCGCATCAGGCATACCAGAGGTCGCTTCGCGCCAAGGGCTTTCAAACCGACGGTTTTCTGCGCGGGCCGCTTCTTTTTCTGCAGCGAGCGCGTCCCCTTCGAGCCAACATTTATAGGCTGTGCCGTCTTCGAGCATTTGCAGCGCAACCTCCCGGTGCCGATCGGCGCGCTCAAATTGCGAAATAGCATCACCATCCCAATCCAGCCCAAGCCATGTCAGCCCATCAAGCAATGCTTTGACGGCTCCTTCATTATGCCGTGCGCGGTCCGTATCTTCGATCCGCAACAAAAATTTGCCACCGCGCCCTCTGGCATAAAGCCAGTTAAAAAGCGCCGTCCGCGCCCCGCCAATATGAAGATAGCCAGTCGGGGACGGGGCAAAACGGGTGACGATTGGGGATGTAGACATAAGGGCAAAATTTCTCGAAGTTGGCGTTGGGAAAACGCATCATATCATAGGAAGCCAAGCGCTTACCATGATCGGGGAAGGCGTCAAATAGCTGGGGAAGTGTTCTGGGGCCGTTCGTAAAATCTGACTTGTACCAAAGCTGGCGCCAGAAATGGCAGTCAGGGCATTGGCCGCGGTTTTTGAGACGGGATGTCTTTGCGGCCGTCTCGGCATGTTGGGCGGTGGACCGCGAGCGGTTATTTCTGTGGTCGCCGGTTGCTTTGGGGCTTGGGATCGGCTGTTTCTTTGCGCTGTCTTTTAATCCACCGCTTTGGCTCGGCCCGTTGATCACGCTCATGCTTTGCGCTGCCTTTGTTTATTTCAAGAAACGAGACGAAGCAGATATTGCTCAATCGGATAGTGCCTTATGGCAAATGAGTGGCGGGGGCGGGGCCTATTGGCGGCAATTGGCTTTGAGGGGAGCGCTGCTTGTCGCTCTAGGGTTTAGCTTGGCAGACATACGTACAAGGATTGTTTCTGCCCCAATCATTCAGAAAGAGACGCGCTTTGTCGAGGTTAAAGGCGAGGTCGTTGCGAGGGAGGGGGGCGCAGGGCGTGAAAAAATCATTCTAAAGCCTAGCTCGATTGAAGGACTTTCTGAAAATGATTTACCGAAGAAAATTCGCGTTCTATGGCGCGGGGAAAAAAGCACTGTTCTGCCGGGGGAGATGATCTCTTTTCGGGGTGTCTTAAACACGCCGCCGGGGCCAACATCCCCCGGTGATTATGATTTTGGCCGACAACTTTATTTTGAACAGATTGGCGGGGTTGGCTATGCCGTCTCTCGCCCAGAAAGAATTGGCCTGCCGCAAAAAGGCTTTACTGTTTGGCTGGAAAATTTGCGGACACAATTTGCAGCCCGGATTATGGCAGGGGCAGGAGATCGCGTCGCGGCTGGGGCCGTTTGCGCCGCGATTGTGACAGGCAAGCGCAGCTATGTGAGCGAGGAAACGCAAGAAAGCCTGCGTGTCGCCGGGCTGGCGCATCTTTTGGCGATTTCTGGTTTGCATATGGGGCTAGTGGCCGGCATTTTATTTTTCAGTATACGTTTGGCTTTGGCAAGCATTGAGCGGATCGCGCTGCATTATCCCATCAAGAAATGGGCAGCGGCAGCGGCCTTGATGGGGATCAGTTTTTATTTGATGATTTCCGGCGGCTCATGGTCTGCGCGCCGTGCTTTTATTATGGCGGCGATCATGTTTATCGCCATCTTGTTTGATCGACGGGCGCTGACCCTGCGCAATGTGGCGCTTGCGGCTTTGATCATTTTAATCACGACGCCAGAAGCCTTATTGCATGTTGGGTTTCAACTTTCCTTCGCGGCAGTCACCGTGCTCATTGCGGCGATTGAGCGCGTGGATCGTCAGAAGCCATCAAAATATCAACGCTTTCAATATGGTCCATTGGCCCCCTTGTGGAAATATTTAGGCAGTCTTTTTTCCACCAGTTTTCTCGCCGGCATGGCGACAGGGCCTTTAGCGCTTTATCATTTTAACCGCATGGCCAGTTGGGGATTGATTGCCAATTTGGCCGCCATGCCTTTTGTGGGATTCCTGATTATGCCTTTTGCTGTGTTGGGCGTGGTCTTAATTCCAACAGGACTTGATCAATATGCGTGGCACATGATGGCGATGGGGTTTGAATTGGTGATCAAGATCGCTCAGTGGACGGAAGGCCTGCCTGCGGCGAATATTCAGGCGAAAGGATTTTCGTTTAGCGTATTTGTTGCTTTGACCTTTGGGGGGCTGTGGCTTTGTCTGAATAAAGCATGGTGGCGTTGGTTTGGCTTAGCGATGTTGCCAATTGCATATCTGGCATCAGCTTTAAAATCTGTGCCTGATATTTATATCGCAGATGGCGGAGAGAATATGGCGTTTAAAATGGCTGCGGAGGATGGGCCTTCAATTGTTTTGCTCAATCGCCGCAACTCCAAATTTGCCCTTGGCTCTTGGTTGGAAAGCGCGGGCCGGTTTCCTGATATAAGAGTGGCGCCTGTGCTTTCAGATCGTCGAAAAGGCGCAACGCAATTTGGGGTTTGTGATGATCAAGGATGTATGGCGCAGCTTTTAACCGGGCAAAGGATCGCGGTTTCGAAACACCCCAGCGGCTTTGGGCTTGATTGCCAAAAGGCTGACCTCCTCCTTTTGCAATATAATGTTCCTGCAGAGAAACGACGATATTGCGCCGCTCAGATCATTACCAAAAGCGAGATCCTTGCCTCGAAAGGCATGAGCATAAAAATGGTGGGCACCAAAATGGTGATTAAGCGTGTCTCAACGCAACGCGAAAAGCGACCCTGGGGGTGAGGCAATAGGAGAGACGCCTTGCGCAAGCTTGCTTCAAGCCCATGGCGGGAGCGGCAATCCTTTTTCTTTTAATTTCTCAATATTGAAAAAGGTGGATTGATATCGGCTGGCATAATCACAGAGGATTGTCACAATTGTGTGGCCCGGCCCCATTTCTTTGGCCAATTCAATGGCCCCCGCAATATTAATCCCGGCAGAGCCACCAAGGGACAAGCCTTCTTCTCTGATCAATTGATAGAGAATTTCCAAAGCCCGCGCATCGCCAATGCGATAAGCTTGATCAATGTCCACGCCTTCCAAATTCGCCGTGACCCGGCCTTGGCCAATGCCTTCTGTCATAGAGCCGCCTTCGGCTTCTAATTCACCATGCTTGACCCAGCTATATAGTTTTGCGCCATAAGGGTCCGTCAGGGCGATTTTCACATTTTTGTTGCGTTCTTTTAGCGCCATTGAAACGCCGCCCAATGTACCGCCAGAGCCGACAGCGCAGGTAAACCCATCAACCTTGCCCTCGGTCTGCGTCCAAATTTCTGGGCCTGTGGTTTCATAATGCGCTTTGCGATTGGCGACATTGTCAAATTGGTTTGCCCAAAGCGCGCCTTCTTCTTCTGCGAGCCGCTTGGAATAATGCACATAATTATCAGGGTTGGCATAAGGCACAGCATCGACCTCAACCAACTCGCCGCCATACATTACAACACTGTCTTTTTTCTCTTGGCTCTGTGTGCGGGGCATAACGATTTTGACGCGATAGCCAAGCGCCCGGCCCACCATAGAAAGGCCAATGCCTGTATTGCCCGCTGTGCCCTCAACAATAAGGCCACCCGGCTTTAGCGCGCCGCTTTTTTCTGCGTCACGAATAATGCCCAAAGCCGCCCGGTCTTTCACGGATTGACCGGGGTTCAGAAACTCCGCTTTGCCAAGAATTGTACACCCTGTTTCTGCCGATGCCCTTTGCAGTTTGATCAAAGGGGTGTTGCCGATCAGGTCGATTACAGATGGAACAAAGGTCATAGGGTCGAACTCCAGTTTGAGCTTGATTAGATAGGCATATTTAGTCCGTTCGGGAACCCTGCAAGGATAACAAAAAGGTGAAAAAGAGAGTGGATATGCTTCTCGAAGGCGCTAAATCTTATCCCATGACAAATTATTTCGCCGCCATTACTCCGCCAGACCCTATTCGGGAGGAATTGAGCCAAATTCTTCATGGGGTTGAGGGCGCTAAATGGCGCGAGCCAGAAAATTTCCATATCACCTTAGGTTTTTTCGGCGCTCTTTCGGCTGGGCAAGCCCTTGATCTTGAAGTCGCTCTCGGGCGTCTTGCGGCGGTGTCCTTTCCCGTGCAGCTTCGGGGCACGGGCAGTTTTAGCGGCGGGCCCCATGTCAGGTCTCTCTGGGTTGGTGTCGAAGAAAGCGCGGGGCTGGTCGATTTGCACCGCCAAGTGACACAGGCGGCAAAAGCGACGGACATTCAACTGGAAGCGCGCAAATTCACGCCGCATCTGACCCTTGCTTATCTCAATCGCAACGCCAATGTCGCCGATATTGCGCAATATAAGCAAACTCACCCTTTATTAAATTTGCCAAGTTTCGACGCGAGCTGTTTTTCGCTTTTCTCAAGCCAGAATAGCGCCAAGCGCAGCGTCTATGTTGAAGAAGCTACTTATATGTTGAATAGGACCGTTTAATGCCAAGCCTCCGTCTTATTCTTGGGGATCAACTCTCAAAACCTATATCCAGTCTTGAAGATTGGAAAGAGGGCGACCTCATTCTCATGGCTGAGGTGCGCACAGAAGCGACTTATGTTCAGCATCATAAGCAAAAGATCGTCTTTATTTTCTCAGCAATGCGCCACTTCGCAGAAGAATTGCGCGAGAGTGGTAAAGATGTTCATTATATTAAGTATACGGATGAAAAAAATCCCGGTTCACTGCTTGGCGCAATCCAGCAAGTTTTAGAAGCGCGTGATTTTGATCGTGTTGTGGTCACGGCAAGTGGGGAATATCGCTTAGCGTCAGACATGGCAGGATGGGCAGCGGCGTTGAAAATGCCTGTTGAGATTAGGGATGATACGCGGTTTCTCGCGACTTTAGAAGAATTTGAACGCTGGGCCGACGGGCGCAAGCAATTGCGCATGGAATATTTTTATCGTG
>CALLVA010000128.1 GCA_938010655.1 uncultured Parvularculaceae bacterium
GGCACATCAGAAATCACGCAAATGTTCTTCTGGGATATGCCCTTGCTCTCAGTCTTGCGCCCCATCACCTACCCTTTGATGAAAACTTTTCTCGGCCAGGACGGCAAAATCCTCCGGGACCAGAATGAAAATATCGCGCGCTATCGCCCAACCATGATGTATGTGGAAGAGCCAGACGAACTCGCAAAATGGTATTTGAAATTGAAGAGAGAGTGGCTCGCAGCGCGGGGCGAAGAGCGTAGCTTTGAAAACCCCATCACCGAAGCGACCTTGCATTGGAAGACCTAATTGGGTACAAAATAAGAACATTTCTCCGGCGAATCATAGCAAGTTCTGATCATGCAAAATCAATTTTTTCCGACTGACCCGCAAACGCTGATCTTCCTGCTCTGCCTGACATGGGGCCTCGCATTGTTGTTTATTGCCGCCTATTGGTTTCGGGCGACGCAGAATAAAGAGTTGCGAAAAACGCTGCGCCAACATCTCCATCAGGAAAGGGCTCTTGCCGAGCAAGTATCGGCGGCGGCGGTTGAGCGCGATCACCTCAACGCTGAAATCCAAAAGGCCGCCGTGGAGCGGGCTGGATTTGCGGTGAAGCTCGACCAATTTGACGAAACGCTGGACGCCCTCAATTTTGAAAAACAGCAACGTGCGCAACTGGAACAAGACCAAATAAAGCTCACCACGCAATTGGCGGAACGGGAAAAATCCTTGCTGGAAATGAAAGAGCGGTTTGAAAATGATTTTCAAGCCATGGCCAACAAAACAATTGGCAGTGCGCATAATTCATTCCTGGAACGCGCAAAAGAGACCTTTGAGAAATATCAGGAAAAGGCCAATTCAGAATCAACTGAGCGCCATAAGGCTGTAGATGAATTGATCAAGCCCATGAAGGAAACCCTGACCCGATATGAGCAAGGCTTGCAGGAATTGCGCGAGAACCAGAAGAAGGATCAAGGCGAGTTGCATGGCCGGATTTCTGATTTGGCAAAATCGGCGCTGGATGTGAAAGCGGAAGCGGCGAAACTTTCCACCGCGCTTAAATCTGGCCCGCGCATTCGCGGTCGCTGGGGCGAAGAACAATTGCGCAATGTGGTGGAACTCACCGGCATGTCCGCCCATTGTGATTTTTCAGAACAGGTTAATCTGACAGATACGGATAATCGCGCGAAGAAGCCTGATATGGTGGTGCGCCTGCCCGGCCTGCGGACGATTGCTGTGGACTCCAAAGTGTCGCTCAGTGCCTATATGGAAGCGGTGGAGAGCACCGACGACAAAGAACGCGCCGTGTTTTTCACCAAACATGCAGATGAAATCTGGACCCATGTGCGCACTTTGAGCGCGAAGGATTACGCCGCTGCTTTGCGCGAAACGGACACGCTGGATTTTGTGGTCATGTTCATCCCCGGCGAAAACTTCTTCGCCGCAGCATTGGAAGCCAAACCAAGCCTGTTCCAAGATGCGTTTGAGAAGAACGTATTGCTCGCCACACCAACAACTTTAATCGCGATTTTAAAATCCATCGCCTATGGTTGGCGACAAGAGAAAGCCACAGAAAACGCCCACAAAGTCGCAGGCCTCGCGCAGGACCTTTATAAATCACTACAGATGATGGGAGCAAATGTAGCAAATCTTGGTCAAAAATTAGAAGGAACGGTAAAGCAATATAACAAAACAATAGGTAATATTGAGGGCAATGTTATGCCGAAAGCTCGGAAGTTTTCAGAATATGAAATGCCGGGAGCTCAAGATGTCCTCAAAGAGCTTGAGCCAGTAGAAACTGCGCCTAGAGAATTAAAAGCCAACCGCGATTTGTTTTTCGATAGTGGGAATAATAAGAAATTAGCGCAATAAGTAAAAAATATATGCCTAGAAAAAATCATTTTTCTCCAAAATTTGCGAATAAAGCTTGGCGTTCGAAAGGCAACTATAAACACTATTTTAAAGACCAAAGCTCTGGAGATATAAAAATTGGCTCAAAAGGATGGAGAGCGTGGGGCAGAAAGTCTGGGCTATGGTTAAATGAGGTTGAAGATAATTTAGCATATAAATTAGAAAATGATGCAAGCCAGATTTACACTAAGCTTTCTAATTTACAGGAACTTGATGCTGATGAACGCAAAAAGTGGGCGCAATTCATTTTATCTCAGATTGTGCGGACGCCTACTTTCATGCGTTATGAAAAATTTGCAGCGCGCAACTTTCTTGAATCAATAGCGCCAGAACATGATCGCGTAGGTTGCGAAAAGTGCGGGGATATTTACTGGCTGACTCAGAGAAATTGGTTTTTGGTCGCATCCAACGAAAATAATTTCTTTGTACGGACCGACAATCCAGTTCTCCTCACAGGATTTATCGACAGACCTAAATCAGTCTTACTCTACCCCATCTCACCGCGATTGATGTGGGTTGCAGCGTCTATGCCGGATAATTGGGCAATAGATTGGCGTAATGGGCATCGCGGTACCTTAAACGGATATGAAGCACCAAACCTTATGATAACGTTAATCAATTTTTATATGATAAGCGCGGCACAAAATGAATTTGTATCTCATTTTAATTATGAAGCAGACTACATAAAAGAAATGACTAAAGATGTTTTAGGCCTATATCCACAACCACCGTTTTCGTTACATATGTTGAACCACGAAAATGAATCAGATGCGTTTGAGAGTATACGTTCTATTATGTCTGTATGCGATAATACAAACCATCCCGCTTGGACCTTAGATGAAATTGAGCCCTTTTATGGAATTATTGCTAAATAATTGCGTTTTAATATTCGATTTTTAAAAACTCTGTATTATGATTATTGTTTCGATCAAATGACCTTTCCACTAGAGAAACAAAACAGATAAGAAATATAGTTAAAAAATTTAGTATTTTTGATCTTAGATATAGCTTCGTCCCGTCACTCAAACAGCCAAAACATCGCCAGCTGAAATAACCCTCTTCCCGCCGCCTTCCAAAACCAGTACCATCTGACCATGCTCGTCCACGGTTTCATACACCCCGGAAATGCGATCTTCGCCTGTGCCTGTGCGAACGTTGATTTCTTGGGTTAAACGATAAGCTTGCTTGAGATAATCTTCTCGTAATGCTGGGAAGCCTTTTTGGGACCAGACTTTTAAGCGTTTGACGAAAGCCTCGACCAATTTGGATAAACACGCGTCGCGATCCAGCCCCGTGCCCTCTGCCTGCAAGTCCGTCGCGGGATAAGGCAAATCATCCGGGTGGTGATTAATATTCATACCGACACCCACAATGATCGCGCCTTCGGATTGTTCAATCAAAATGCCAGAGAGTTTTGCGCCATTGATCAACACATCATTTGGCCATTTGATTTCAATTCTCTTATTCGTCTGGGGGCGGATCAAGGGCGCGATAGCATCACATAATGCAAGAGAGGTCATATGGGATAGCGTGGGGAGCGCTGGCCAGTTTGGGTCTGGCCGCAAGATCAAGCTCATATAGAGATTGCCCGGTGGGGACTGCCAAGGCCGCGCCATGCGCCCGCGCCCGGCAGTTTGTTGGTCGGCATAGACTAAAGTGAGATGCGCCGCGCCGTCTTTCGCCAATTCTTTGGCAACATCATTTGTGCTGCTGGTGCTCGCCAAATGATGGGGCGTTACATTGTTTGGGAGAACCAAACTCATTTTTCAGGATCGTTAGATGTGTCGAGCTTAGCGCCATCAAGCAATTTGGTTTTCTGGGCTTCAACAAGCGCATCGCGCTTTTTTTCTTGCTTGGTCCGGCCAAATTTGGCGCGGTTGGTGGCAGCTTGATCTTCTTTGGCCGCCCGCTTTTTCCCTTTGCGGGCCTGCCGTAAATTGATGATCTCTGCCATAGGCTTTTCTCAGTTAGGGGCCTTATTCGGTAGGCGCTTCTTCCAACTCAGATGGGTCCACGGCATCAACCGCTTCAACCACAGCTTCATTCATTTCCATTGCAGGCACCTCAACTGGCGCTTCGTCTTCCGTCACCATGGCCTCTTCTGTCGCAGCGGCTTCTTCAACCGGTGGGAGAGGTTCAGGATAAGCAACAGGCGCGTCCGACAAGGAGCCGAGATAAGCCAACATATTGGCGCGTTTCGGATCTTTACGGATTTTTTGCGCCATGGATGTGCCAGGAATATAGCTTTGAGAATTCTTCAAATAATTATCGAGGCTGTTCCAGTTCCATGTACCACCATAAGCGACCAATGCGCCGGAATAACTGAACCCGCTCACGCTCGCTACGGGACGATCCACAATGCCCCAAAGGTTCGGGCCTGTGCCATTTGCGCCGCCTTTTTCAAACGTATGACAGCTTTTGCAAACCGCAGACGCTTTTTCCCCCGCCGCGACGGATGCTTCCGCCATTAACGCGCCAAGGTCATACACTTTTTCTTCGGTTGGCGCAGCAGACAGTTGAACTTCAATCGGCACTGCATGGCCCAACAGATTATTCGGGTCCACATCTCCATGATGGTCACCGCCATGGTGCCCCCCGCCATGGCCACCGCCAACGAATGTATTCACCAGAATAGGCAGACCCGCAAAAATTAGCCCTGCAGACAAAACCGCTGCAGCAACTTTATTTGAGAACATTGGGTCTTTTTGATCAATGAGATCGGAAGAATGATTTGCCATAAGAGTACTCGAGCCTTTTGCCCCATAGAATTTTGTCTTCGTTTAGCGGCCTTCAGCCTGACATGCAACGCATTCGTGACAGTTTATCTTGCGGCTTTGGGGCGCATCTTGGCCAAGCGGCACGAACGGAGCGGGCTCATCGCTTTAGAAATGCTGTCTTGTAAAGAATTTAGGGAGCGGATAAGCCCATTTGACGTTTTCGTAATCCCTCTAATTTAAAGAGATATAGCATGGCTGAGAACAAAAAAATTGCGTTTCAAGGAGAGGCCGGTGCCTATTCTGAAGTGGCGTGCGGGCTTTATGCGCCGGGATACACGCCCTTGCCCTGCCCAACTTTTGATCTTGCCTTTCGTGCTGTGACGGAAGGGGACGCTGATCTTGCGATGATCCCAATTGAAAATTCTCTCGCAGGCCGGGTCTCTGATATTCATCATCTGCTGCCGCAAACCAATTTGCATATTATCGCAGAGCATTTTTTGCCGATCCGCCACCAGCTGATGGCTTTGCCGGGCGCAGACCCCGCCAAACTTACCAAAGTGCGCAGCCACGCTATGGCTCTTGGCCAATGCCGAGATATGATTGAACGCCGCAAGCTCTTGCCGGAAGTTGCCGGGGACACAGCGGGCGCCGCGCGCATTTTGGCCGAAACACCGGATAACACTGTCGCCGTAATCGCGTCAGAACTGGCAGCCACTCATTATGGTTTGGAGATTATCGAACCAGAAGTTCAAGACGCAGACCATAACACAACCCGGTTTCTGACCATGTCTCGCGAAGCCTATATGCCCTCCAAAGATGAAGGCCGGGTCGTCACCAGCTTTGTCTTCCAAGTGCGTAATATCCCCGCAGCGCTATATAAAGGGTTGGGCGGTTTCGCGACCAACGGGATCAATATGACCAAGCTAGAAAGCTATATGGTCAATGGTTCCTTCAATGCGACCATGTTCTATGCGGATATTGAAGGCCACCCGGATGATCGTGCCGTCAGATTGGCTTTGGAAGAGCTAGGCTTCTTCACGGCCAATTTGAAGATTCTCGGCGTTTATAAATCTGACCGCCCTAGATAATTCAATCCAGAGCGCTTATTTCTAATCTATGCTTGATGATATTTATTCAGCCCCGCTTCTTGAAGCCGCTGGGACTATTCCCGCCGAGCGCCGCTTAGTTGCGCCCACTGCGCATGCGCGCAAGGCCAGCAAAGTCTGCGGCTCTGTTGTGGAGGTGGAGCTCTTCGTAAAGGACGACATTGTGAAGGATTTTGCCGTTGCGGTAAAAGCCTGCGCCCTTGGCCAAGCGGCCGTCTCCATTCTTTCAAAATCAATTATCGGGGCAACCAAAGCTGAGCTGTATCAATTGCGCGATGAAACTCGAGCGATGTTGAAAGAGGACGGGCCAGCGCCCACCAATCCGCGCTTTGCGGAGGTGGTGAAATTACAACCGATCAAAGACTATCCTGCTCGGCAGGCTTCAACGCTATTGGTGTTTGACGCCGTTTGCGCCGCTCTTGACCTGATCGGCGATTAAGCGCCTTTTCAAGCTAAGTCCGCTCCCCCTCTTGACCCTTGCCTCGCCTTGGGCAATGTCTCTTGTCCCAGTCCCTCTCTAACGTTTGAGATTCTCATGCCTAATATTACTCTTCCCGATGGTTCCGTTCGCAGCTTTGATCAGGCCGTAACCGGTCTCGACATTGCCGCGGATATTTCAAAGTCCCTCGCCAAAAAGGCTGTGGCTGTGAAAGTGGACGGGGAAGTCAAAGACGC
>CALLVA010000129.1 GCA_938010655.1 uncultured Parvularculaceae bacterium
GCTTTTTGAACGCGCCGTTTCGCTTGATCCGACTCCGGCAAATTTTCATTATAATTTGGGCGCATCCTGCCAGTTTTCCGGCGATTTTGAACGTGCCGAAATCGCATATTTGAACGCCATTCACCGGAAGCCAGATTTCTATAGAGCATATTCGTCGCTTGTAATGTTGCAAAAACAAACCGACGCCAAAAATTATCTTGAGACACTGAAAAAGCTATTCGCCGAGACTGAAGATGACCCAGACGCGGCGCTGCATTTTGGTCATGCTATTGCCAAAACACTCGAAGATATGAACCGTTTTGAGGAAAGTCTGGAGTGGTTGAAGAAAGCAAAGAAGAAAAAGCGCGCCTCTTTATCCTATACTATTGAGTCAGATTTGAAAAATTTCGACGCGGCGAAAGGCACTTGGCCCCGCGCCAACGCTGAAAAAGCAGATCAGTCCGCCAATGCGCCGCGGCAGGAAAATGACGCACCAATTTTCGTCATTGGCTTGCCAAGAACAGGCACGACGTTGATTGACCGGATTTTGTCAAGTCACCCAGATGTGGTCTCTGCCGGGGAGCTCAATACATTTGCCGGATTGATCAAGGAAAAAACAGCTTCGCCGTCAAATCTGGTGATGGACGAAAAAACCCTGCGCGATAGCTTGGATATTGATCTTTCCGAAATCGGGCAGCGTTATATCGAAAAAACAATTGACCTGGCGCGCGGTGCGCGGCGCATGACAGATAAAATGCCTTTGAATTTTTTCTATGCTGGCCTTATCCATCAAGCTTTGCCACATGCACGCATTGTCGCCTTGCGGCGCGGGGCGATGGATAGCTGCTTGTCAAATTTCAGGCAGCTTTTTTCAACCGGGTTTTCATATTATAATTATACATTTGATCTCAATGATACAGCGCAATTTTATCAGGCGTTTGATAATCTAATGGCCCATTGGCGCCAAGCTATTCCCGATACGCACTTTATGGAAGTTCAGTATGAGGATATTATTTTTCAGCAAGAAGAAACAACGCAGCAGTTACTCAAATTTTGCGACCTTGAATGGGACGAAGCTTGTTTAAGATTTCACGAAAACAAAGCACCCGTATCAACCGCCAGTTCAGTACAAGTGCGCCAGCCCCTTTATACAGGCTCAATTGATCGCTGGAAGAAATATGGCGATAAGCTCGCGCCGCTGGCAGCTGCCCTAGGCGGCTCACCCTAGATCTTCTAGGGGAACATAATCCACATCAAACCCAAAACATCGCGGCGAAACAACATCTAAGGCGCGTTTGGACCGATAAAAGTCTGGGCATCCCACAGCGAAGACAGCCACACGCTGGCCAAAGCGCAACCGTTCAGCATTAATGGGCGTAGATGTCTCATAATCAACAATCACAATAAGGTCTGGTACAGTCGCCACGACCTTTTCGCCCACTTTGGCAAAGAGATATTCATTCTTAATACTGACAGATAAAGTGTCCCCTACTCCATCAAAAGCCTCAATTGTTGCTTCCCCAATATCATAGCCGCCAATGATACGGGTTGATTTATCGATGACCTTGCCCATAAACAAACAACGGCAATCGCCATAAATAGATGGTTCAAAAATAGACTGAAGCGGTTTCAATAATTCTTCTGCATTGCCCCTGTTCTCATGTAATATTTTTCCCAGTTCAATTGAGAATGTCAGTGTGCCCGGTATCAAGGCTTCTTTGATTTGCCGTCCTGACATGGGGTGTTCTGCCGTCGTGATCATGCCCCCTGCCGACATCGCCAGACTTCGAATATGGCGTTCATAAACTTCTGTTGTTGAAGTGGAAAAAGACGTGATATTGCCTGCATAATCATACGCGATTGCCGGGGTTGGTTTCACGCCGGCTATCGCATATGTCATCATCTGGGCTTCCGGCAAGGCCCGGCCCATGCCATCCCCATTCACAACTGGAATGCCACGGCCCGCCGCCGCGACAAGCGGGATCAATGAATTGCCACCGCCAATTTCAAAGGAAGCCACCGCATCAACCCGTCGCCCGACTTGCTGTTCAAAAGCCTCCAAGGTTTTTGCCGCATCTTCAATAGAAGGCAAAAGTTCAAGACTAACCGTTGGCGCGCCAACGCCGCCAATCGTCACGATATATGCATCATCATTGAGGTCTTCCGCTTCAATAACCTCCACCGGCCCAAATTTTTTCAGGGCTTCTTCGGCAATGAGTTTAGGGACATAAGGGTCTCCCCCGCCGCCCGTTGCTAGAAAAACAGACCCAAGGGCGAGATCATCTAAGTGGTGTACATCTATTTTCATGATGCGGCCCTCTTTTCTTGATCCGTCATGGCAATATCACCAATCACTTTAACACGTAAACGTGTGCTGGCTTCATCCATATACGGAATAGCTGTTTCTTCAATATCAACTGTTCTGATTGTTTTTTCAGAAGCCCCGGCGGTCAACGCCCTGTCTGTGGCTTCTTTGGTCACTTTTGCAATCATCTCTTCGCGAGACGCATTTCGATATGAAACGAGGCGTTCCGATTCACCGCCAATTTGCGCGATAGCAGCCCCTATTGCGTTTGCCACCCCGGCATTTTCGGGTCGATAGACTTCGGAAGCTGCTTTTAATCCTTCCGTGACGAGAACCGCGCCGCCGCCGACTAAAATAACCGGCATGGCTTTGCCGCCCGGTTTCATCATATCAATATTTTGATCCAACATTCTGTGCATCGTCGCTTGCGCATTGGCCACAATCTGCGGCTCTAAATCAGCAACAGCTGGAATATTGCCAATATCCGCTTTGCCGCTTGCCACCAAAATATCTGTTGCTGTCAGGGTTTTACCGCCAAAAACAAGCCCCTCATTCACGAGACGATGCCCAACAGATTGGGGGCCGATTTTTTGCCCCTCTTGGGAGACCATACTCCCGCCGCCAAGGCCGATCGCGAGGATATCTGGCATTCTGAAGTTTGTTCGTACGCCCCCCACTTCAACAACCACATTAGATTCGCGCGGGAACCCATTTTGCAAAACGCCGATATCAGAGGTCGTCCCCCCAATATCGACAACAATCGCCTCTTGCAGGCCCGTCAACTTGCTTGCACCGCGCAGAGAATTTGTAGGGCCAGAAGCGAAGGTCAGGGCGGGATAGGATTTAACAAAATCAGCACTCATCAAAGTACCGTCATTCTGACTTATATAGACAGGACATGTCAGCCCCCTTTGGGACAGGGCTTTCAAAAATGATGTCACAACTTTTTCAGCGAAAGGCAAAAGCGTTGTGTTTAAGATCGCCGCATTTTCCCGCTCCATCAGACCGAGCCGGCCAAAATTATAAGATAAACTCATGCGTGCATCTGGAATAGCGGCTTTAATACGCGCCGCGACTTCTTTTTCTGGTGATGCATTCATGGGCGAGAAGGCCGATGAAATCGCAATATTCTTCAACTTCTTTTTCAGGAGATCGGCGATCAAAGCCTCAATTTCGTCCTCCCTTAAATCATCCACCTTATATCCATCATAAAGATATCCACCATGCAACATATAGGAATGGCCATCGACAGCGCCGGCAATATCTTCTGGCCAATCTAACATAGGCGGAAGGCCATTGCCCGACGGCAACCCAATGCGCACAGCCGCAACGGGAGAAAGCTCCCGGCGCTCAATAATCGCATTTGTAAATTGTGTCGTGCCAATCATCACTGTTTCGATTTGAGATTGCGCAATTGCCGCATCTGCCAGAATAGTATCCAGCGCTTGGCTGATCCCACTTACCACATCAGCCGTTGTTAAGGCTTTCGTGGCGGCTACAACTTTATCATTATGAAGAATAACCGCATCTGTGTGGGTTCCACCAACATCAATTCCGATCCTCATAGTGCGCCCTCCCCGCGCTCTTTCCTGATAGTTCGTTCATTCCAAGCTATAGCAGTATAAATAACAGCTGATAGAAGAACCGCGTCCATCGCAGCAATGGACGTTAAGGTCGGCAATAATTCCTCAGCGGTAAGAACCGCATAAACAGCACCGATGCCCCAAGCGACAAAGCCTTTTACGTTAAAATGTCTATTACCGGACAACGTCTCAATCGAATATGTCGCAGGTCTGATCAATAGATAATCAACGACGATCACGCCTGCCACGGGAATGAAAATGACCGATAGATAAAATAGAAATGTGATAAAGCTATCCAAGATATTCATCAAAGCAGCCAGAACACCAATCACCCCCAAACCAATCGTCAGGGCCTTACTATTTATTTTCGGAAATGTCGCTTTGGTCCCTAATACGGCACTATAAAGGTTGAGAGAGTTGAGCACCCAGCTTCCGGCAATCACAATGATAAACGCCCCAAGCCCCAAATTCAGGTCCAGCATAATATCAAGAATATCTGTTTTTCCAGACGTCACGCCAGCAAGCCCCCCTGCAATCATCACCACGAGCTGAACAATGAGAAAGGAAATAATTGCCGTATAAATTGCGCCGCGCCAATGTCGCAAAAAGCGGGTAATATCTGGCAGGATAATCGCGCCAATAATAATCGCGCCGACAACCGCAGAAATACCCTCTCCTATTGATAAGGTCGCCGCCGTGTCCTCGGCGAATATTTCCTGCAAAGACTGCGTTTGCAAAGAAGAGTTGATTAATAAAAATGTCACAAAGGCTAGCACTGGCACAAGAAGCGTGGCCAAAATATTGATCGCCCGGAACCCAACCAAAGTCGTTAAAGTCATACAAAAACTAGCAAATATGGCTAAGGCAATTGGACTTAAGGTGACGTTCCAAACTTCCATAGAAAGTCTCGCAACAGCATCTGCGAACAAATTAATATTGACGCCAAACCACCCGAGCAACGAAATGGCAAAAGCAATATTGACGATGCCCGCCCCCCGATCCCCAAAAGCGATGCGCACAAGCAAATAAGAACTCATTCGAGTTTTCGCCCCAATCGCCCCCATAATGCCGCCAATAAAAAGAATGATCACCGAGCCCAAAAACAAAGCCCAAAAAGCCCCGGCGGGGCTCAACCCTTCAGAAACTTCCAACCCGGTAATAAATGTTGGCAAAGAAAACGACACCATTGCGGATACGGCTGCGACCCTTGGCCATGGCACCAACTGGTCGTCTGTGATGCGCACTGCAGCAAATTCATTTGTAGCGTCAGACATGGTTTTCCTTTGGATATTCGCCTCGCCACTCTCAAAATGACTGGCGACTAAATTTCGCATCAGGGTAGCTTGCTTCCCAAGACGGGTCTATAACCCCTATCTTAAGGTATCTATTGCCATTTTACATTTTGAAGTTCACCGACCATATGGAAGGAGAGTTCGAGAATCCATGCAGGCCAAAAATATAATTTTGTCATAAGATAAAGGGTGACCATGAAAAATGATGGGCGGCGCATCAAGCTTGATGACATCAATAAGAAAATTCTATCGATCACTCACTTACAGTCAGATATTTCCAATCAAGAGCTGGCGGAGCGGGTTGGCCTTTCCTCCAGTGCCTGTTTTCAGCGAACCAAAGCTTTAAAAGAGGCTGGATATTTTGTCAGTTTTCATACTGATCTGGATTTGGACCGGATGGTGCAACATGTTCTGGCTTATGTGGAATTTACGCTTGAAAATAATAGCCCACAATCGCGCAAAGCTTTTGAAAAGGTCATTGCGGATATTCCAGAATTTATGGACTGTCTTCGGATCACAGGCGATGTTGATTATATTTGCTTCACCTGTTGTGCCAACACGCAAGCTTTAAACGCCTTAGTGGATGAATTGAGTGGTAATCAAGATCTTGGTATCCGTATTACAAAAACACGGATCATTCTTGAACGCTCAAAATGGTATCTGGGCTATCCCCTCGACCGCCTGACATGGCTTGATGATTGATTGGAGACTATCTACGTCATTTAAAATAAGACGTGTAAGGCCTATCATAAATATTTCACAAAAAAGTTTTTTGAATAGCTCCAGTATCTTGGGACGCCGCGGGAGTGAGGCAAGAACACGGCATACTGGAGCTATTCAAATTTCGTGGTGATTAGCGGATGATAGACTTGAAATAAGTCTTTCCGTTTTTCTCACATTTGAGAACAACGGCGCTGCTTGCTGTATTGTTCGCTGAACTCATACATGTTTCTTGTACGAATTGTGGTTCAATCATATTTCTGTTTTCCATCAATGCGGTTGGAAAATAGAAATTAGATACAATAGATATTGTTAGTGCTAGATTAGTCATTGTTTTCAATCCTCGAAAATTCCACAGCAAAGCCATTTTCTGTATGTCTGGTCACTTTACCAGCCATCATGCCTATGCTGACCTCTTCGCCAATAGTTGGCTTTTCATCGCTTACAATTAAAGCGCCATATAAAGACAAGTCATTCACATATCCTTCGATACTCAACGTGCCTTCTTTTTGCTGGATATTAATCGTCTTGGCAGCTTCAAATCGCTTTACACGTCGCCTGTCCATACGCCGACGCTCTGGCTTTTCATAAAGCAGCCCTTCTGGCTCATTATCCGAAACCTCAAAGGGTTCATCATTTTTTGTGAGCTGATCCAACATTGCTTCCCCTTTTTTCTGTCTTGAAGCTACGCAAGAACGGCGGGGAGAAATACCCTCATTTAGGGGTAAAATTAGATAGAATGCCGAAGAGCTAGGCTGACGATCTCTGCCTGTCTCGAGGTTTCCGTCTTCGCAAAAGCAATCTTCAGGTAAGATCTTACGGTGCTTGGGGAGAGATTAGCCGCTTTGGCCGTTTCCTCAATGGTCAAGCCGTCACATAAATTTGCGACAACTCTTGCCTCTCCCATCGACAGGCCAAGTAATTTGGCCAGTTGTTTTGGACAAACCCCCTTTGTGGCAAGAGGATCACGCACCATTAATGTAACCCCTTTTTGGGTCACACCACTTTCATCTGACGAAATCGGATGAAAAATCAACCGAGATTCTCGTTCCTTATCGAAACAAATCATCGGCATTTCATCTTTTTGCTTATTGTAAAATTCGTTTTTTACGAATGTTTCTAAAGTATCCGTATATATTTTGTCCGTACACTCAAGCTTGTTCAAACTGTTCCGTCTAATGATACGACCTTGAGATAATATTTTTTCCGCAGCAGGATTTGTTTGTAAAATTTTACATGTCTGGTCGAGGGTCAAAATACTTAAATTGAGCCGTTCAATTGCCGCTGCAGAAAGAGATGTTTCTTTCTCGCGTTGTTTTGCCAAAAGATAGTCTTTTGCTTCCAACAAACCAGCCTCAAACTCCTGCTTATCCAGAGGTTTTACGAAAAAACGCATCGCTTTTATGACATTTACGGCTTCTAAGGCTGCTGATAAATCTGCATCGCCCGATACCAAGAAATAGGCTTGATCCGGCGCAATGGCTTTCATTTCCTTGAGAACTTCAAGTCCCGTCGTGGTGCCAAGACGTAAATCAGAAATGACAATGTTGGCAGGCGCTTCTTGATGCGCAGCGATTGCCTTGGTTGGGGAGCCAAAAAATTGTGCTGAAATCCAGTCTCCATAAGGACGAACTAGTTGTTGCATGTGCGCGATCGCGAGAGGATCGTCGTCCACATAAATTAGATTAAATTTTTCATCAAAATTCATCTCTTAACCTCCCCCTTATTTACAACCCTTAACACTCAGTTCATTAAGTATAGGTAAAGATGAAACCCATGCAGATTCGGGGGAACGGATTATGATCAACCAGAAAATCAAAATTCTTGTTGTGGAAGATGATGATATTGATTTTAGAATTCTATCAAGACACTTATTGTCTATAAAGAGCTTAGAAAAACAAATTGATAGATGTACCTCTCTTTCTGAGGCATACGAATATTGTGCTAAAACGCAACCAGATATTGCCATTATCGACCATGGCCTCAGCGATGGTACGGGTATAGATTTTATTACAAAAATGGGCGGACGATCAGCTTCCTTCCCATGCGTCTTGTTAACAGGGCATACGGCGCAAGATTTGGATCTTGTTGCTCTGCGTGAGGGCGCTTATGACTACCTTGAGAAAACATCCCTCACTTTATCTCTTGTGGAAAAAACGATTTTTTACGCAATACGGACTTTTGATTCCGCACAAGAATTGAAAGCTTCTAAACTAGAGTCTGAGCGTCACGCAGCATTGAATATGCGCTTCCTCTCCTTTGTGGGGCACGAAATGCGCACGCCTTTAAGGTCTATCATTAGTGTACAAGATATACTTCTCCAATCTTGTGATGATGACCAACGCACACCCATTACACAGACAAAAAATGCCGCACAACACATGTTAGAATTTGTACGGAATGTCTCAGAGTTTGTTCGATTTGGTCAGAAACAAGCTGTGTTGAAGAATGAAGTTTTTGATGTAACAGAACTTTTGACGGATGTCTTGTCTTTGCATTTAGGTTTGGTTGAACATAAATCTATCGATTTAAAATTCACACTAGACGATGAAATGCCACATTATTATAGAGGTGATAAATTACGCATACGCCAAGTATTGGTCAATCTGATAAGTAACGCTATTCGACATACCGAAGATGGTGTTGTGGAAGTCATCACGACTGCAAAAAATGGTCTTTTGCAGTTTTCCGTTAAAGATTCAGGCTGCGGTATTTCGCCGCAAAAGCTACAATATCTTCTTGGCTCAAAACCAATTGTGTCATCAACAAGCAATCGGTTTGATGGCGGTTTAGGCCTGGGCCTGGCAATTTGTAAAAACATTGCCTCTTTAATGAGTGGGCAAATTACCGCGACAAGCAAAGAAGATGTTGGATCCACCTTTACATTTTCTTTTCCCGCAGAAGTCCAAAAAATTGAGCCTCAAAATCGACAGGTATCATAAAGATGTCAAATACCCTTAAAAAAAACAATGATGTAGCGTCGCGCCTGCAAAATGGCTATCATGTTGACGAACTCATCTCAATGTTTGAACATATTGCGACATATATATGGGTTAAAAATGCAGATTCTCAAACTGTTGAACTTAATCCGGCTGCCGCCAAATCTATGGGGCTGACCCGCGAAGAAGTTATTGGCAAAACGACGGCGGAACTTTTCCCAGAAATGGCACATTCTTATCAAGATGCAGATAAACAAGTTTTAGAAACACTTGAACCCGTTTTTGGAATCAAAGAACGCTACACGCCGCTGAACCAGCCTGAAAAGGTCATCAGTACAGATAAAATCCCGTATATTGACAAAGTGACAGGCGAAAAACGCGTCATTGTTATTGCGCACGATATCAGCGAACAGGAAAGTCAACGTTTAGAGCTTGAACGTACTAATAAGCTTCTCTCTCTCGCAGAGAAAAAGGGGAAAATTGGCCACTGGGTTTTAAAAGTGGACGAACCACCTTCTGTATTTTGGTCTGACCAAATTTACGAAATCTACGGTTTAAATAAAGCTGATGGCCCCCCTTCCCTAGATAAGGCGATAGATTTTTATCATCCAGATGATGTGAATATGGTCGAAAAATCTATTCAAAAAGCGATTGAGCATAAAGTTGGCTTCGACTTTAAACTCCGTTTAATTCGCAGCGATGGCTCTCTTGCTTATGTCCACTCTTCGGGGATGCCGATTTTTGATCCAATCACAGGCGATGTGATTCAAATTTTCGGTACTTTCCAAGATATGACGAAACATGAAGACATTAAAAGAAAGCTTGAGACCAACGCTGAGAAGCTGAAGCAATCTAACGAAGATTTGGAACAATTTGCTTTTGCTGCATCTCATGACCTAAGGGCGCCCCTTAGAGCGGTTCTTAATTTAACAGACTGGCTTTCAGAAGAAGTTGAAGAAAAATGTTCTTCGGAAGCGATTGAATATGTTCACCTGATGAAGGGACGGATTCAACGATTAGACGCTATGTTGAACAGTCTTCTCCAATTTGCCCGGTTGGATAATGACGATACAGACGTTTCGACTGTTCATGCTAAAGAAAGAATAGTTCAAATATTTGAAGAACAAAATGTAAAAGATCACTTATCCCTTAAAATTAAAGGTGATAACATCCACTTACCTGTTTCGTGTGTATTATTTGATATCGTGATCGGAAATCTGATTGGTAATGTTGCTAAACATCATGACAAAGAGACTGGGCGCGTCGAAATCAATATATCATCTAGCCCGCAAGGGACGATCATTGACATTTGTGATGATGGACCGGGCATTGCCCCTGAGCATCATCATAAGATATTTCAGGTTTTTTCCGTTCTACAGGCCCGTGACAAGAAGGAAGCTTCTGGAATGGGGCTTGCTTTAGTTAAAAAAGCAGTAGAGAAAATGAATGGTACAATCGTTGTAATATCGAATAAAGAAGAGCGCGGTTCTGTCTTTAGATTATCATTACCGGCTCCAATAAAGAATGGAGTTGACTTATGAATACAATGCCAACTTTTATGATTATTGATGATGACGATATTGATGTCATGTCAATGAAGAGATCTCTGAGTACCCTCTCTGAAAAGACTGATGTTATTGTCGCAAGAAATGGCAATGAAAGCCTCGCGCTTTTGGAACAACCGGAATACGAAAAAAAAACAATGATCCTCCTGTTGGATTTGAATATGCCCCAAATGTCAGGATGTGAATTTTTAAGAAACTTAAATTCCAGAGACAATATTACGAACAAACTCGTTTTTGTCGTCTCAACGTCTACTGATCAAAACGATATACAATCAGCCCTAAAGGCAAAGGTTGCTGGATATATTAGCAAAGAGAAAGTTTCGACCCCTGCCTTCACAAGCCTATTTAATAGTTATATCAGCACTTGTTGTTTTCCCTAAATTTGAATCTTTCAAATTTTAATCAAAAAGATATTATATTGACCCTCATTTGAGTGTGTCTTTTAGCCGAGTGGTCAACTACCTTTATTCTAACGAGAAGAGGAGTTGTTACATGACGATAGAGGTAACATATATATTTGCAGCTTTTGGTGTCGGTTTTTTAGGCGGCGCCCTAGCGATTGTGCCCTTATGGATTAGGGAGATGAACGCCGATAAGTATAATTATGATTATATGGGCTATGATGAACTCGTACAAGAAAAAGCACCCATACTGACGAAATGGTTTCAACCAAAAAACAGCTTTGTCAATAAATCTGGTTACGTTGTACACGCATCTAAATAATATCCAGCATCCATATAGGTTTTTTCAAACCTTCTTTTTAAGGCATGGATATTCAGTATAATAAATAGAGAATAATTTTTACTCTTCATACATGAAATAGCTATTGCCACTAGCTTGCATTTTTTGCGCCGCAATAGCTTTCAACATATTTTTTATGCGTAGGCAGGCTTGCCACTGTACGTTGAACATTTTCTTGAATATGACTTAAAAACTGCGTCACTTCCTGTTCGCTCATCACATCTGCAACAGGGTGATGACCTTGCGGTTCAAGCCCCTGCCCCAGCATAACTTGCGTCCAGGAATTTTCAGCAAATAACTCATCATTGGCTCTGAAGGTTCTGCCAGACTCCCTGAACAAATCTAATCTATGTTGTAACGTAGACGGAATGTCCATATGCCGCAGATAACGCCAAAATGGCGTATCGCCCCTATTGGTCAAATTATAATGCAAGATAATAAAATCTCGAATATGCTCTAGCTCATATGATGTCTGTTGATTGAATTCAGCAACATCAGACTTTTTAATCCCATTTTGAGGAAACATTTGCATGAGCCGCATGATTGAACGTTGTATCAAATGAATACTGGTGGATTCGAGAGGCTCGATAAAGCTGCTCGATAAGCCAATAGCGATACAGTTTTTATGCCAGTGGGCGCGCCTTGTACCTGTTTCGAAGCGAATGACGCGTGGTTCCGTCAGCGTCTCTCCCTCAACGGTCGAGAGCAGCAGCTCTTTTGCATCGTCTTCGCTTTTGTAGCGGCTCGAAAAGACAATTCCATTGCCCATTCTATGTTGAAGCGGGATACGCCATTGCCACCCAGAATCATGAGCAACGGATCTCGTATAAGGCGCAGGATCTTTGGTGGAGGCCGTTTGAACAGCAATCGCCCGGTCACATGGCAACCAGTGCGACCAGTCATCATAACTAACCCCCAGCGCATCACCAATCAACAAAGCGCGAAACCCCGTACAATCGATAAACAAATCACCTTCAATGGTTTCACCATCATCCATCGTTAGGCTGGCAATATCCCCCAAATCAGTCAGATTAACTTTCGCGATCCGCCCTTCTCGGCGAATGGTGCCATGGGCCTCCGCCATTTTACGTAAAAATCTCGCATATGCGGATGAATCTAAGTGATAGGCATAATTTAGCCCTAGATCTGGAAGATGTGCAAATTTCCCTTCTTCAGCGGCGATCAATTCAAGGCAATAGTCGCCAAACTCGCCAGCAACACCAATTTCTTTGCCCCGACGCCAAAAATGCTGAAAGCCAGCTGTCCAATGATCTTTGCCTGTTATGCCAAAGGAATGAATATAACGATGTTGTACATCCGTCCAGTTTTCAAAAGCGATCCCAAGTTTGAATGTCGCATTAGTTTCGCGCATGAACGTCGCTTCATCAATCCCTAGCAAACGATTATAAGTTAGCAATGTCGGGATGGTCGCCTCTCCGACGCCGACAGTCCCAATCGCGTCCGATTCAACGACAGTGACATCCGCCACTTTTTGGAGCACTTTGCTGATAGCCGCAGCAGTCATCCACCCTGCTGTTCCGCCGCCAGCGATAATCACTCTTTGCTTTACGGACCCGTTTTTCATAAAACTACCTATTCAACCTGTTAAGTAAAAACGCTCTGACATGCCGCGCGGAGTCTTCATTGATTGGCGACAAAATACCTCTGATTTTTTCAGGAATATGATCTGCATTGCCCGCATCTTCGCCGAAGACGTAATAATCAAATATATCGCGCCAAATTTCTTTTTCCGTTTGTGGCATATCGCGCAATGTGAGCATTGCATGGTTCAAAACATCTTGTGGCGTGCCCAAATAATTCGGCACTGTGCGCCACCAATAATTGACCAGCATATTGAAATCACCCAGCGCCTCCACATGGTGCCACCACATAGACGGGATAAAAACCGCGTCCCCTGCTTCAAGTTCTGCGACATGCGCTGCATCAATCGCTTTTTGGAAATTTGGAAATGCGGCCATATCTGGATTGGCAAAATCGACCATACTGATCGGCCGCCCAGCAGGGGTAAGTTCAAATGGTCCGGGATATAAATTAGGGGTTTGGTCAGGCGCGAAGAGCGTAAACCGTCTTTTTCCCGCCGCGACACAGGCGATATTTAAAGGCAAATCATTATGAGCGGCAATGCGCGTTCGCGTCCCAATCCAAACTGAAATGATCGGCGCGACGTCTCCAAAATCAAGATCATTCTCCACCCTGAAGCCCGGCAAACAATGATCAACATCAGTAGATGCCATATAAATTAACGGCGTTGGATTTTTGTCTCCATATTGATGCACTTGTTGCAAGAGCTTTCCCATGGTCGCGTTGCCGCGCTCCGTGTTCATCCCTGTATAATCTTTATTATAAAACAACCGGCCTTGGACTTCTATCGTCCCTGCCGAAACATCAACAATCGCGCCTTTCTCATAATCTTGTAGATAAGACAACAGCGTATCACGAGACTGCGCTGCCTCGACCACTGGCCAGTCTTTGATAAAGCCTTTTAATATTAATGGCTCTTGAGAAGTTGCAATATCCGCAATGGCTTCCGCCCCGCGAGAGACATGCACCTCGCGAACGCGCTTAGCATTCTGCAGCAGCTCCGTAATATTATCTGCCGGCGTTTGCATTTCAAGCCTTGGTCAACCGACTGTTACGTCGATCAATCAGTCCACGGAATTGAGCGATTGAGGCAACAGCCATAAAAATAGGCATCAAAAACCCACTTTTATGGAGGCCATCCAAATGCGCCGCAGATAAGGTCTGGAGCTTTTCTTCTGAAATTGTATAAAAGCCCGCTAATCGATTTTTAGAATTATCATTGAGCGTTACATCAAGGGTGAATGGTTCTAGCAATCCCAAATCTGTCAAGGCGGCGCTGAACCCATTGATACTTGCCTCCCCTTCATGCACATCGCCTAAAATGCCAACGATTTCCTTTAACATGTCGGAATGGCCGCCATGGTCTAAAAACAAAGGCGTACCTTCTGTTTCGCTCATGCGCGGATGCTCAATATCTACATGCACTTCCATTTCCCGCTCCGGCCCAGGCTTAACCCCAATCAGGAATGGCTGCATGCGATTGACGATCGGCAAATAGGGAGCATCCCATTTATCATTTTCGAGAAAAAGGTTTTCGTCCTTTTCCATGCCGAAAAGAGCGATTGGGCGAAACCGATTTTCTTTCTCTTCTTTGATAAACACGATCGGATAATGCGCTTGAACATTCCGAAATTCATGGGGAAAGGTCGGGCTGAACATGACATTATCGCCGAGTTCAGCAGAACGCTCTGTCCGCACGCGCAATTTGGCGTGTTCGATATTATTGAGTTGAACGTGCTTAGGCATGGTTGGTCTTTCTGATTTTAAACTTTAGGCAGGCCGGCGCCGAGAACATGATTGATTAAATCTCTGTTTGAGGGAAGGCCAGATATGAATTTTTGTGTGCGCTCTGATGTTTCTTGTAAATAACGTTGTGCCAAAGCGGGGTTTGCCTGGCGTCGTCTCGTTGGCGATGGATTAGTTTTAAACCCCATGCCGTATAACACATATGAATAGCTGGAAGCTGGAAAAATTTCCTGTGTCTGGGTAAAATCTTCTCGCGAAGGCGGCTCATAAGCCCATCGTGTCATCATCTCGCGCAGGCGCGGCGTCCAAGTTTCTTGATCTCGATGCGCACCCCAATATGGCTCTGGACGTTTGCTCAGAATATAATGCAGCTTCAAAAAATCTACGATGCGCGACCAGCGATATGCAAAGCGGTCATTATAGCGCTGGGCGGTCACCGCGAGCATAGATTTATGTGGCGGCAATGTATCGCGAACCATAGAGGCAGAGAGCTCAACCATCACAATCGCAGAGGCTTCCAGCGGCTCGACAAAACCTTGCGACATACCAATGGCGACAACATTTTTCACCCAAGGGTCTTTGCGATAAGCCGATGTAAAGTTGATCAACCGGGCGTCGTCAGCGGTGACATCTGTGTCTGGCGCTGCTTTTTTGAGATATTTTGCAAGCTCCCCGCGCGCAATGTCTTCATCCGCAAAACGCGAGGAAAAAACATGGCCGACACCGCGACGTGTCTGCAAAGCTATATCCCAGACCCAACCCTCAGAAAGCGCTGTGCCATTGGTTTGCGATTCAACCACTCCTTGGTCGTCTTTATACGGCACATGCAAAGCAAGCGCTTGATCATTGAACAGAATATCTGACACATCAGTCAACGGGCTGTTTAATGTTTGGCCAATCAGTAAGGCTCTGGACCCTGTACAATCAATATAAAGATCAGCTTGCACTGGGTCCGTATTTTCCAATGTGAGCGATGCAATATCGCCCTGCTCGTTTTGGACAACTTGTTTAATCGTATCACTGATCAGCTCCACCCCAAGATGCGCCGTGCAGTGTTCTCTGAGCATTTCTGCAAAAGCACCGGCATCAAGATGATATGCGTAATTTGTCACGGCGGCATATTCTGGTGTGGTCGCTTGTTTCGGCGCGCGGCGTTCAAGACAAATCGGCACTTGCGCTGACATGGCGGCGCCAAAAGGCATCCCGTTTGGGGCCTGCTGCCAGACCGCCTGAAAGTCAATCTCGTCCTGATTAGGCAACGCATCGAACGGGTGAAAATAGCTATCATCGGGCGAGCCATCAACCCAACCGTCAAACCGGGAGCCCTGCTTAAAACTGGCATTACATCGGCGAATAAAGTCTGTTTCGCTGATCCCGATCCGGCGCAATGTGTCGCGCATACTCGGCCAAGTCCCCTCGCCCACACCCAATGTTGGAATATGAGGCGATTCAATCAGCGTGATTTTAACACCTTCTGGAGAATTTGCGCAGTGATCCGCAGCGAGGATGCCCGCTGTGAGCCAACCAGCAGTGCCGCCGCCTGCAATAACAATATGCTTAATCGCGTCGCTCAAAATCGATGATCCATATTACCCAAAAACAAATATACCACGTTCCCGCAAAAACGGGAACGCGGCATTATGTATTTTAGCAGTCAAGGCGCGCTCCCCAAGACGCGCGCCTCTTCTATTTTAGAAGTTGAACCGTGCGCCAATATTATAACGCGCACCAGTCTGGGTCGCGAAATTAACATAAGCGTCAGTTCGTCCAACAACTCTAGCCGTTTCGTCGGTAACATTAATACCTTCGACGAAGACAGTTACACCATCACGAATTTCGTAACTCGCGTTAATGTCCCACTGACCATACTCTTCGACATAAAGTGGGTTGTTCGCTGTACCACTAACACCGACGGTAGAAGTCAAATATTCATCACGCCAGTTGTAAGCGACACGAGCTTGCAAACCGTCTTTGTCGTAGAAACCGATCACGTTGTAGCTATTACTCAAACCGAGCAAAGCGAACTGTGGGTCACCACTTGATGGTACCAACTGATTATCGAACGTTACATCACCATCAACAATTGTGTAGTTGGCAATGGCACCAAAACCAGTCTCACCGAAAATATGCTGTACAGCAAATTCCCAACCATCGAGGTTAGCGGCTTCGTTGTTCAACTTCGTTGTAATATCAAATTGAACGAGTGGGTCTTCTGCAGGGTTACCTAAAATGTTACCCGTTGTAAGGCCCAAGCCGTCAGTGCCAGTTGGATCCAAGAACGCCGGGTCAGTATTATCAAATATCCACTGACGCACTGTACCCGCATCTGTTGTGCCAGTAGCATCAACAGCGGCTTGCCAACGTGGGCCACCTAATGGTGTGTACACGTCAAATGGTGATTCACGAACCACCGCTGTTCCATTAAAGTCTTCAACTTTTTTATTGAAGTAACCAATAGAAGCGTATGATCCTTCTGAATAGTACCATTCAGCAGACAGATCGATGTTTTCTGACAATACCGGCTTAAGGTTCGTATTACCCCGTGAACCATTACCACCACCAGCATTAAAGCCTTGAGCAACCGTTAGGCCACCGAAGATGTCGCGATAGTTTGGACGTGTAATTGTCTTACCATAAGAAGCCCGAAGCTTGATGTCGTCAGTTGGGTCAACTTGGAAATCAACGGTTGGCAACCAATATTCATATTCACCTGTGAACTCTTGCTCAACAGAATTAGATCCATCCAGACCGATCAACGCGAACTCTGTGAAAGCAACCCACTGTGCGCCAGTTGGCACAGAAACATTTGAAGGCGAAACAACGTCAGTTTCTTCATAGCGTGTTCCAACAGATAGAGCAGCCGGCATTGTTCCAATATCAAAATTCGAATTGATATTGAAATAACCAGCAACGCTTTCTTCTTCGATGCTCTGATCATTCAGGAATGTATCAGGACGGCAAACGCCATCTCCACCACAAAGGGCTTGATAGTTTGGATCACCACCAAAGCCATCAACATCCAAAATTCTGATTAGATCATCAAAGTCAAAATAGAAGAAATCAGCTTGCGTTAGATCAGCACCACTGAACTGATCAAAATTTTCAGATAGATTCACTCTTGTGAAAATATCGTCTGGCAAGTCAGCAGCTGTACCAACACCACCCCAAGTATCGCGTTGTGCGTTACCGAAAGCTGTGCGAGCGTTATTCGTCGTATGCGACACACCGAAATCAACACTGCTGACGATTGAGTCATCAAATTCATAGGTATTATGAATTTGAAATTGATCAATCTCAGTTTCCATTAGGACATGCTGGAAGACATTACCTGTTGCAACAATACGCGCAGCATCAATATCGTTCAGTCCAGATTGGAAACCCAGAGTTAGAACAGGGATATCATTTTCAAAGTTTGCTGTTTGTGTCCGCAACTGGAAGTCCGCAACACTCAAGCTATTGCTTGAACCATAAGGACTGTCAGGACCAGTAAACGCTGTTGAATTATGGTGATCAACTTCGATCGTCCAGTTGTCTGTTACTTCCCACTCCAAATTGATACCTAGAGATTTATTTTCACTCTCTGTACCATCTTTATGACCAGCAAATGAGAGGTCAGTACCACCATCGCCAAAGTCTTCGCTATAGAAGATTGGGCTGGCAAGTGGACCGTCAGTCCATGAACTTGTTGTGTTGCCGTGGTTGAACCAAACACCCATATCCGCTTTTTCAGCTTGAACATTATTTTTGGAATAGAAATAATCCAATGTCGCTGTAATGGTGTCAATCGGTCTAACCTGAATAGCAAGCTGACCGTTTAAGCGTTCACGTTCAAAGTGCGCTAGCTGATAGTTAAGGTTCTGTGGCACAGAATAAACATCATCGGGGCCAGGACGGTTTGTCACTTGGGTATCATTCGGCGGCTGAGGCAATGTTCCCCAGTTATTTTCTGATCCAAGATAAGCACCACGCCAACCATTCGTTGTACCAGCTTGCGCTAGGCCAGAGACACGTCTTTGGTAGCTACCACCAAGTGTGACACCAATGCGGTCATCTGCATATGTGTTAGACCAGAGACCAGAAATTTCTGGTGTAACTTCTTCGTCACCAATTGATGTGACAGAATTGTCGATCACAGCTTTTGCACCAACAGTATATCTCAAACCAGGCGCGTCGAGAGGGCGCGCAGTAGAAATATTCAGTGTTGAACCAACACCACCTGTAGGTACAGAAACTTTACCTGTTTTATAAACTTGAACGCCA
>CALLVA010000130.1 GCA_938010655.1 uncultured Parvularculaceae bacterium
CACTTGATAGGCCAGCGATTTGTAGTTTCAAATCATATTGATCAGACCAAAACCATGGACAATCTGCTTTTGGTGTCGGTTTCTTCAAAAGGGTTGCTGCGACTATCTTACCCTGTTCAATCGCATTATGCACACTTTCCAGTCCCCCGCGTCGGTCATAATGCACAAGCGGCCTTTCGGCGCAATCCCCAATCGCGAAAATGGATGGATCATCAGTACAGGTCTCTGAATTGACAATAATACCATTTTCACATGCTATTCTAGCTTCTTTGGCCAGCTCGTCATTGGGTAAAATTCCTATGCCAGCAAGAACAATATCAGCTTTAATCACTTCGCTATTGCTCATTCTCACAGCATTGACTTGATCATTTTTCCCTAAGATTTCTTGCGCGATAACATCCGTTTTAATATCTACGCCTTGGCTTTGGTGCTCATTTGCAAAAAATTCACTCATCACTACGCTGGTGACACGAGAAAGAACACGATCAGCCCTCTCTAACACAATGACGGACAACCCCATTTTTCGAGCCACCGCTGCCGCCTCAAGGCCGATATAGCCAGCCCCAATAACCACCAATTGACGTCCGGCAACCATCGACGTTTTTATCCGCTCTACATCCGTTATACTGCGCAAATCATGCACGCCTTTTAGGGAAGCTCCCTTTAATGGCAATGGCCGTGGCCGTGATCCTGTGGCCAAAATGAGAGCATCATATTCCAACTCACCCCCATGCTCTAAATGCACTTTCTTTTCAACGCGATCGATTGATAAAGCGCGCATGCTCAAAATAACATCAACGTTATTATCTTCATACCACGCGGCAGGTTTTAAAAATAATCTGTCCTCAGATAATTCACCCATCATATATGCTTTGGACAATGGCGGGCGCTGATAAGGCAATACGGGTTCATCTCCCACAAGAGTGATTGACCCTTCATAGCCTAGTTGTCGTAAAGAAAAACAAGCTTGGCCCCCTGCTTGGCCTGCGCCGATAATCACAATTTTTTCTGGTATGGTCATAAAAACGTCAATGCCATTATATTTTGGGGGGATCAAAAATGCTTAGATAAACTGTAGTGTCAACCATTCTGCGGTCAATGCTGGTCGGTCATTGCCTTCTATCTCAACACTTACTTGATAGACAAAAGAGAATTGGCCTGGCTTTTTTTCTTCTGCGGAAGATAAAGTGAAAGACCCTCGAATTTTCGCTCCTGCACGGACTGGCTCGACAAAGCGGACTTTATCAAAACCATAATTCACACCCATTTTAATGTCTTTCAGAACAAGAGACGGCCCTTCCGCTAATTTAGACAAGAGGGAGAGGGTTAAAAATCCATGGGCAATTGTGCCGCCAAAAGGCGTTTGCGCTGCGGCTTTAGGGTCAATATGGATGAATTGATGGTCTTCAGTAACATCAGCAAATGTATTAATACGGTCCTGATCAACCACCAACCAATCGCTGGTCCCGATATGTTGACCAATAAATTTTGAAATATCACTTTTCGAAATTTCTTGCATAGTTCTACCCCTTCTGCGCCGCTTGCATCGCCATATTTAGAAAATGCATGGTTTGAGCCGCCCCATTTTCCATTTCACGTTGATCTGCCGGGTCAGATATTTCGTTGATATGCGCCGCAACGTGATCTGCTGTTTGCTCTTCTGGCGGTAAATATTTGCCTTGCGTTTCATATATCTTGGTCACAGCACATCCCCCGGCACCAGCGCACAGGATCATCCGGTTTGGAGCATTATCATTCGCTAAATAAACTGCAGCTGCTGTAACACTCTCGACACTGAGCATATCCCAAGCTTGTTCCGGGATAAGACCCTCCGTCATGCGCGTGGCTGCTGTTGGTGCCAGTGTGTTCACAAGAATATTATTCTTAGCGCCTTCGATACTCAATACATTCATCAACCCAATTAAGCCCGTCTTTGCCGCGCCGTAATTGGATTGACCAAAATTCCCATAAAGCCCTGAGGAAGATGTTGTCATAACAATCCGGCCATAGCCTCGTTCGCGCATATGTTCCCAGACTGCCTTTGTACAAATCACCGACCCCATCAGGTGAACATCCACAACGGCTTTAAAATCCTCCAACGACATTTTAGCAAAAGACTTATCCCGCAAAATACCAGCATTGTTGATCAGAATATCCACATGTCCAAACCGCTCAATCGCCGCGTCGACCATGGCTTGCACCTCATCTGGCTTGGTAACATTCGCTCCATTGGCCATCGCTTCGCCGCCTGCGGCTTCAATCTCCGCGACAACTTTTTCCGCTGCCGTCTCGGAACCGCCCTCGCCGGAAACAGAGCCGCCAAGATCATTCACAACAACCTTCACCCCGCGCCGCGCCAAGTCTAGGGCATGGGATCGCCCAAGCCCTGTTCCTGCGCCTGTCACGATGGCGACTCGCTCTTTAAATTCAATCTCACTCATGGCGTATTACCTGCTTTGATATATGTTGCGGAATATGCCTATCTGACCGATAGTCAGGCTCTCGATCAAGCACTGAATACAGTTTAAAAGGCACCGATATGGCAGACCTGCAAAATATTCTAAGCTGGTTTGCCTTGCTGGGCACCATCGTCTTTGCGTTAAGCGGGGCTTTGCTGGGATTACGCAAGGAAATGGACATTATTGGGGTCTCCTTTGTCGCAGTCATGACCGGGGTTGGCGGGGGAACAATTCGGGATCTATTGCTCGGTGCAACACCCGTTGGCTGGGTTCAAAACCCGATTGATATTGCGCTATGTATCGCGACAGCTGTCCTTGTCAGCTTTTTCAACAAACCATTAGTTGGTTCACGGATGACGTGGTTGCTTTATGCGGATGCTGCTGGGCTGTCTTTATTTGCTGTTCTTGGCGCGGCAAAGGCAGAAGTGATGGGCGCGCATCCGCTGGTGGTTGTGCTCTTTGGTGCTATGAGCGCAACCTTTGGCGGGATTATACGGGATATAATATGTAGCGAGAAACCCGTTCTGTTTAGCAAGGAAATATATATTTCCGCTGCTTTGTTGGCGGCATTCGTTTATATTGCGATCCCGGCTTCATTTGAGGCAAGGGCCATATGTGGGCTCGCCATGGGCCTTGCTTTGAGGCTTCTGGCCATTCGGTTTGAATGGGCTGTGCCCTTTCCTAGATATTAGAAGGAAGCTGTGATGACAAAATCTATTTTGATCATTGGCGGCGGCATTGGCGGATTAGTCGCAGCTCTGGCCTTATCACAAGACGATCATAAAGTGACAATCTGTGAACAGGCTGAAACTTTTGGCGAGATTGGGGCAGGCATTCAGCTCAGCTCGAACGCTATGCATGTCCTTCGAAAATTAGGTTTGGAAGCTAAGATAGCCCAAATTGCCGTGACGCCAAATGCTGCCATTTTGAAAGACTATCGCAATGGCACCCCCCTCCTCTCAACGCCTTTAGGTAGAGAGCATCAACAAAGATATGGCGCGCCCTATTTGCATGTTCACCGGGCTGACCTCCATGAAGTTTTGGCAAAAGCCGTTCAACAAGCGGGTGTCGAATGCCACATGAACAAGATGCTGACGAGGGTCGTTGAAGAAGCAACTGATGTAACGGCCCATTTTAATGATGATACTCATCTAAAAGCAGACTGTCTTATTGGGGCAGATGGCATTCATTCTGTGGTGCGCACCACCTTAAGCAAGGCTTCCCCACCGCGCTTTAAAGGCCAAGTGGCATGGCGCGGATTGGTGCCCGCCGATGC
>CALLVA010000131.1 GCA_938010655.1 uncultured Parvularculaceae bacterium
CCAGACAAGCGAATTTCGTATCTTTTCAGTCCTTAATCCGAACTAACCCATCGAGGCCGAGCTGCCCTTAAAGCCGTGGCACTTTGGGGATTAGCGGTGCCAGTTACCATCGTCCAATGTCCCCCGCTTAGATAGGGCAAGGTTTTTGCCGCCTCCTCTGGCAAGCGCCTTTTAGCAAAAGCATGTGCCGCGGGGCTGGAGAGGGCTGGCAAAAGATGCCCTGGCCGATTAAAAACTGCAAAAGGTATTGCCTGACCAATATCGCGCCAGCTCTTCCAGCGATGAAACCCCGCAAGACTATCCGCGCCCATCAACCAGACAAAAGACGTGCGCGGAAACCGCATTTTCAATGCGCCTAATGTATCCACGGTGAAGCGTAATTGATGACGCTGCTCAAAATCACTGACATGAATTTGTGGATGATTTGCGACATGCTGAGCTTCAGCAATGCGCTTATCGTAAGCAGCATAGCTGCCTGTTCGCTTCAGCGGATTACCCGGTGTCACCAACCACCAAACCTGATCAAGGCCCAAACGCCGCAAGGCGGCTAGCGTGATGTCACGATGCCCTTGATGCGCGGGATTAAACGACCCCCCTAGGAGGCCAATTTTTAAATCAGCCATAAGCGAAGCTGTTGGGCGGAAAGATCTATGCACGTTGAAAACTCTTGGCCTTTCGGGGGAACAGTTTCAGGTCATACCTTGTTGGGGACTTAAAACAGAACCATAGTGATATATTCGTATAACGTATTGACGTCAGGTTGCAATTTGTCTCCATCCTGTCAAAGTTAAAAGATATAGCCCGTCTCGTTTTAGGACATCAGCCCAAAGAGGATTTCTTGTCAGCGACTATTCAAAGCCCCGCCGCCCCTGAAGAAACATTACCGTCTTCGAATGATATTCGCGAGTCCTTTGCGGCCTGTCGCATGAGAACTGTTGCTTTGATTGAAGGCTTGAGCGATGCCGATGTCACTGTGCAATCCATGCCTGATGCCAGCCCTGCAAAATGGCACTTGGCCCATACGTCATGGTTTTACGAGACGTTTCTTTTAAAGCCAGCTTTGCGCGGGTATCGCACGTTTCATGATGCTTATGATGTTTTGTTCAATTCATATTATCAAGGTGTTGGCCCCCAACACCCCAGAGGCAATCGTGGTTTGTTGACGCGGCCAAGCCTTGAAAAAGTGCTGGCCTATCGGGAACATGTGGACAATGCCATGCGCCAACTTCTATCGGGGAGTATTCCTCCGGCGCGCATCAAATTAGTGCAACTGGGTATTGCTCATGAAGAACAACATCAGGAACTTTTGCTCACAGATTTGCATCACCTTTTGGCACAAAACCCTCTGCACCCGGCTTATCAAGAAAAACCAAGTTTAAGCTTTAAAGAAAGTCGAGCCACACCTGTTGCCGCAAGACTAAAATGGCATAGCCTCGAAGGCGGGCTTGTGGAAATTGGCCATGATGGCATCCAATTTTCGTATGATTGCGAAAGCCCTCGCCATCAAACTTATGTCGCCCCTTTTCAAATTGCATCACGCCCCGTGACATGCGGTGAGTGGTTAGAATTTATCGATGATAAAGGCTATGCCAATAGTGATTATTGGCTTGCTGATGGGTGGGATAGAGTTTGCGCCGATGGCTGGGCGGCGCCGCTTTATTGGCAAAAAGTCGGGCGGCAATGGAAACAGTTTACGCTTTATGGGCTTTTGCCCATAGACCCGTCAAAACCAGTTTCTCACATTAGCTTTTATGAAGCTGATGCTTATGCACGCTGGGCCGGAAAACGCCTCCCAACAGAGCAAGAATGGGAAATAGCAGCAACTCAATTTGATCATCCCGATACAGAGGATATTACTTTAACACCCAAATCTGCTGCAAATAAATTTTACAATCAAATTTGGCAATGGACCGCATCACCTTATATTGCCTATCCCGGTTATAAGCCGCCCAAGGGCGCTATCGGTGAATATAATGGTAAGTTTATGAGTGGCCTCATGGTGCTACGAGGGGGCAGTCACCTCACGCCAGCTGGGCATATTAGACCAACCTATCGCAACTTTTTTGCGCCAGAAAAACGCTGGCAAGTTGCTGGCCTTCGCCTCGCCAGAGATGCATAAGCCATCGCTTGATTTAGCCTCATAGGTCCAAACAATTTTATGAAACCCTCTTCTTTTCAAACTGAAATTCTGGCTGGCTTGACCGCAGATCAAAAATATATTTCCAGCAAATGGATTTATGATGATCATGGATCGGATCTTTTTGAGCAAATCACGAAGCTTGATGAATATTATCCAACGCGAACCGAAACTTCCATCTTTGAAACCGCCTTTCCTGAGCTTGCAGAAATCTTACCGGCAAAACCTGTGGTCATAGAATTTGGCAGTGGCGCGAGTGTCAAAATCCGAAAATTAATTGAAGCCCTCAACCCTTCCGCCTATGTGCCGATTGATATTGCAGAAGATTTTATGCTGGAAAGTGTCTCGGCATTGCAAAAAATCTATCCCTCTCTCGACATGCACCCACGGGTCGCAGATTTGACCAAAGGCTTTCAGCTAGATGGTCTTCCCGGCGCGAAAAATGCGCGACTTGGCTTCTTTCCCGGATCGACCATCGGTAATTTTGACAGCGCGACAACGCAAAAGTTTTTGATCTCAGCGCATCAGTCTTTTGGCGCCGAGTCTCATTTTTTAATCGGCGCAGATTTGGTGAAAGACAAAGCTGTTTTGGAAGCGGCTTATGACGATGCCAAAGGTATAACGTCTGCTTTCAACAAAAACCTTCTGACACGGATCAATCGTGAATTAGATGCTCAGCTTAAGGCTGAAAATTTTTCCTATTGGTCACATTATAATGAAGAGACAGCGCGGATTGAAATGTATTTGGTCTCAGATATTGATCAAAGCATCTCGATAGCGGGGCAGACTATTTCTTTCATAAAAGATGAGAAAATCCACACCGGCACATCTCGGAAATATACCATTGATAGTTTTGGGTCACTGCTCAAAAAAGCCAATTGGGGTATTGAAAAAGTTTGGACTGACGAAAATGACTGGTTCGGCGTTTTTCTCGCCAAAGCGGTTTAATTTCATTGCTTGGTCGATGCCGTATAAATGACGAGATATCACTCGTCATTTATACGGACAAAATTTATGAGCGATTAAGGACGACCAATCGATACATAAGAGAAACCATGATCGCGCATCGTTTCGGGATTGTAGACATTTCTTAGATCAACAAAGATGGGCGCTTTTAACAAAGATTGCATCTTTTTAAAGTCCAAAGCTCTGTAGGCGTCCCATTCTGTTAACAGAACAACAACATCCGCCCCTTCCATTGCATGGTAAGGCCCATCACACCAAGTAACCGTCTCGCCAAAGCTTTTTTCAGCTTCTTCCATGCCCTCAGGATCATGCACACGAACTGTCGCGCCGTCAGCCTTCATTGCAGGAATAACATCCAAAGAAGGACTATCGCGCATATCATCCGTATTCGGCTTAAAGGTAAGTCCCAAAACAGCAACAGTTTTATCTTTTAAAGAACCACCACATGCTTCTTTGACGCGGTCCGCCATGGCTTTTTTGCGGGTATCATTTATATCAACAACCGCTTCAACAATCTTGGTCGGCACACCATAGTCTTTTGCTGTTTGCACCAACGCCAATGTATCTTTGGGAAAACAAGAACCGCCATAGCCTGGGCCAGCATGTAAAAACTTAGAGCCGATCCGCCCATCAAGACCAATGCCTTTTGCGACTTCCTGAACATTCGCACCGGTTTTTTCGCAAATATCCGCCATCTCATTGATGAAGGTAATTTTTGTCGCCAGAAACGCATTCGCTGCATATTTGATTAATTCTGATGTTACGCGGTTGGTAAATACAATCGGCGTTTCATTGATAAATAAGGGGCGATAAAGTTCACGCATCACATCGCGAGCTGCTTCTTCTTCCGCGCCAACGACAACCCGGTCTGGGCGTTTAAAGTCAGAGATCGCTGCGCCTTCGCGCAAAAATTCCGGGTTTGACGCGGTTGAAAAATCGACGCCGGGTTTCAGATCAGGCCGTGCTTTCGCGATAATATCCAAAACCTCTTTGCCCGTGCCAACGGGCACAGTGGATTTGGTAACAACCACAACATATTGATCAATATAGGCAGCAATTTCTTCAGAAGCAGCGTAAACATAAGACAGGTCCGCATGGCCATCGCCGCGACGCGACGGCGTTCCCACTGCGATAAAGACCGCATCCGCGCCTTTCATGGCTTCCGCCAAATCCAACGTGAAAGAAAGACGTCCCGCAGCAACATTATCAGCTACAAGCTTATCGAGGCCCGGCTCATAAATGGGGATACCGCCACTATTCAGTCGCTCAATTTTGCTGGCATCTTTGTCTACACAGACAACATCATGGCCAAAATCGGCAAAACAAGCGCCGGACACTAAACCGACATAACCGGTGCCAATCATACATACGCGCATGGATCAATTCCCCACTTAAAATTCAAATCTTGTGATGCTCCTTAGCGGGTGCAACATTATTTGACCAGCCCTAAGCACGAACTGATTTTGAATGCAAAAAAAGGGCCTATTATTCATTATATGTTGAGGCCTTGCCTCCGGGGATAATTTTTGGCGAGAAATGGCCTTTTGGCGGCGGGGCCGGGGCCTCTTCCTCAAAAGTCTCATCCAGCTGTTTGACCCTTTGTTGCGATGGTTTTGGGGTTTTGCGTTTAAAAGAAGAATATTGTTTCGATTTTTCTGGTGTCTTTTTTTCAGGTGCTCCTGCGCCGCGCTTTTCTCGTTTCAGACGCCGCGCTTTGGCCCGCATATTATTTATGACCACCTTCTGGGCGTAAGAAAGCGCTTCGCCATAACCGCCTTTGCTAGGGTCGGCAAAAGCGCTGCCATATTGATCAAGCCGATCTGTGATGGAGTCAGTAAATTCAGCTTCCCAATCTGTAGTGTCGTCCAGCAAATCCAGTTCTTTTCTCAACCGCTCTATTTTGCGCAAAGCCGCTTTGGCCTTGCGCTCTTTATCGCGTTTCAGCTGCTCCTCGTCCCGATCCAACTGCGCTTGCTGCGCCTGCCAGGCCTGTTTTTGTAAATCTATTTTGCCGTCTTCAGCCAAATTTTATCCCTCTTTTGGCGCCAAAGCTTCTTTGGCCATTTGGGTGAGAGTCAAATAGTCCACTTTGCCGGTGCCCAAAATCGGAATCGCATCAATTGAGAAAATTTTCTTAGGCACAGCGAGTTCTGCAACGCCATGGCTTTGCGCCCAACTCAGGAGCAAAGACCGTTCAGGATCAGGACATTCCGTCATCAAAACGATCTGCTCTCCCTTTTTATCATCGGGCAATGTGACCGCTGCATGAAGGTAATCTGGCCAAACCACCCCAGCGCAATTTTCGACAACCGCCAGCGAAACCATCTCCCCGCCTAATTTCGCAAATCGCTTCACGCGCCCGCGAATGGAAATATATCCTCCACCATCAATCGTGACGATATCGCCTGTATCATGCCACCCGTCATTTGGTTGAATTAATTGCCCCGGCTTATCTGCCAGCAAATATCCTTGCATCACATTCGGCCCGCGAACGAACAGTCTGCCCCCTTGGTCCATGCCTTCCACGGCTTCTAATTTGGCTTCGATACCCGGCAGCATTTTGCCCACGGTGCCGGGGCGAATATCCCCCGGTTGATTTGCCGCCAGCACAGGGGCCGCCTCTGTCACGCCATAGCCTTCCAGCACCATGAAGCCAAAACGCTGCCGCGCCAGCGCCCGCGTTTCGTCACGCACATGCTCCGCGCCGCAAACAGCATAGCGCAAAGAGGACAAGGCGCCGTCGCGCGCATTTTTAAGGTAGCGCTGCAAAAACGTATCGGTTGCGAACATAATGGTAGATTTCGTCTTGCGCACGACCTCGGGAACAATTTTCACATGGAGCGGCGAAGGATAAGGCACCAAGATTTTATTATCCATGAGAGGAAAAAGTGTGCCCGCCGTCAGGCCATAACTATGGAAAATGGGGAGCGGGTTGAAAACAATATCGTTTGGCTCAAGCTGCACATGGCCGCGAATTTGTTCCACATTCGCCACCAGATTTTGTTGCGAGAGCACAACCCCTTTAGGGCTGCCTTCAGTACCGGAAGTAAACAAGATGACGCCGGTCGATTCTGGGCTGCCCCCTGTACTCACGAAAAAGGGGAATTTTGCCCCAATGACGGCCCGGATTTTATCTCTTTTTGAGAGACTTTCTCGTATATCTTCCAAATACAGAATTTTCGCTTTGCCGCTGAGGTGTTCTACAAGTTCTTCGAGATTTGCCTGTTCAATAAATTTATGGGCTGTGATGATAATCTTGAGCTCAGCCGTTTCAATCGCGGACTCAAGATTGCGTCGCCCCGCTGTAAAATTTAGTAATGCGGGCGTGCGGCCATAGGCATGAAGTGCCAGAAAGGAAATGACCGCGCCGGCAGCCGTTGGCAAGAGCACGCCAACATTTTCTTTCTTCTTTGTGACGCGGGCAAAGGCACTGCCCAAAGCATAAGCCCCGCGCAAGAGTTCCTGATAGCTGATCTCCCGGCCTTCCGCCTCAATAATCGCCGTTTTGCCCATGCCTTGTTTTCGGGCTGCTGCTCGAATTTTCGATAGAACGGTTGTTCGGGAACGCGCCTTGATGCGGGATTGGGTCTTCTTTGCGTCTTTTGTGCGCCGTTCAATTGCCGCGTCTTCTTCTTGCTGTTCAACAAGCAGAGCTTCCTCCGAAGCTGGTATCTTGTTTTTTTCTTCAATCAGGGGAGCCTTAATTTCCGTCACCATAAATCTTTCTTGTTAGATCGCCAGACGATGTATCGCCGATGAGCGCGCTATGAACAGCTATCTTCTTGTTTTCACCATATAGGATATTTCCAATAAATTAACCATATTCCGGCATCAAAGAGAGGGCCTCAGAAGCGCCTGTTTTGATACGGATAAATTTCATTATGGCACGCTTGCGCGTCTCGACCAAAAAAGACCAGCGGATCAGTCGCCTCGGATGGGCGTGGATCGGCCTTGCCGTTGTGCTTGTGGCGGGTAGTGCTTTTGGTTGGCAAGCCATTCGAAATATCTCCCAAGAAACTGAAGCGGCCATCGCTATTCAAGGACAGCCCGATAAATTTGCGATCCCAGAAAACGATCTGCAGGTGCCGGATGCGCCGCTGGATGAGCTCATGCTCACGCAAGATACCAAAGCTGCATCAGCCACTGCTACGCCTGAAACGGAAACGGAAAGTGAGCCCTTCACGCTCACGGATGTTACTGATGATCGCCCCACAAGTATTAACCTCACTCCTGTTGATCCTGTTGATGTTGAGACAGAAAAAAGCTTATTGACCCGCCTCAGCGAAAATGATGCGCCTGGTATTGTTGTCTCCGCTATGGATTTGCCGACCCCTGAAGAAGCACGGCAAAAGAGCAAAATTGCGCAATCATTGACCCCGCCCCCAACAGGCCGCGCGCCTGGCCCATTGCGCTCCGATATGATTTCCGGGCTGGGCTTGCCAAAGCAAACAGCAAATCATGCGCCTGCCACCTATTACGCCAGAAGCTTTTCTGACGCTGCGAAACGCCCGATGGTAGGGCTTGTCGTTGGCGGCCTCGGCCTCGACCCTGCTTTAACCCGCCGGGCCATTCGTGATTTACCTCCAGAGGTAAGCCTTGCCTTTGCGCCTTATGCCAAGAACCTTGATCTATTTGCGCAAGAAGCCAGAAACGCTGGCCATGAAGTCTTTATCGAATTGCCAATGGAAGCGCATAATGCAGGCGCTGAAGCGCTTGGGCCTGCGGGTCTGTTGACCAGCTATACGCCGACCGAAAACCGGGAACGCCTTGTTTGGATTTTGAGCCGCGCCAAGGGGTATGCTGGTGTGATTAATTATATGGGTCAGAAATATATCTCCGATGATCTTCAATTCCGTACGACGCTCGACATGGTGCGTGCTTCTGGACTGTCCTTTATTGATGATACGGGCTTAGCCAAACCAGCCCTGGATCAAGCCAATATCAGATCTGGAAATGTTGATATTATCTTGGCGGAAGGCGCCCTTTCCCGGCAATTAGCGGCTTTGGAAAAGGCTGCTGAAAATCAGCGCGCCGCTCTTGGGCGCGCCTTCATCTCGCCGTCCGTCATATCGACCATTCAAGACTGGACGCGGACCCGTGACAAAGATAGGACGGCCTTAGCCCCAGCCTCAGCAATTTTAGCCGTCAAATAAACTTCAGATTTCCAGTCAATGCGTAAATTCAAAGCTCTCAAAAAATACCGTCCCAATGTTGGCATTTGTTTGTTCAACAAAAAGGGAAAAGTGTGGATTGGCGAACGCCCCCTTTCTGCAGCGGATAAAAGATTCAACATTGAAAACTATGTTTGGCAACTGCCCCAAGGGGGCATTGACCGCGGCGAAGATGTTTCGGCCGCTGCCTTTCGGGAGCTGGAAGAGGAAACGGGGGTAACGTCTGCCAAATTATTGGCCATGACCCCAGGCTGGGTCGCCTATGATTTTCCACCCGGTTATAATCGAGGGCGCAACTCAAAACGCTGGCGTGGCCAACGCCAAAAATGGGCCGCTATGCTTTTTGAGGGTGATAAATCTGAGATTATTCTCGATGCCCATAGCGATATCGAATTTGTGGATTGGCGATGGGCAAATTTGGCCGATATTCCCAAACTCGTCGTGCCGTTCAAACGCGGTGTCTATAAAGAACTTGTCACAACTTTTAGTCCGCTTGCTGAATTTTTAAAAGAACAACATAAAGCGCGAAAAGAATAGTCTCTTACTTCAAATTATCGAAAGAACATGGGTCATCGTCCGGTCGCTTGCGCTCCGGGTGGTCAGGGCGGCACTCGTCATTTTCTTCGAAAATGCCTGTTGCCTGGACGTCTTTTGCTAAGCAAAAGACTTAGAAGGGCGGGCGCGTACTTGAATGGCCGCTCTAAATGTAAGTGTGTGGTGCGGCCAAACCGGCACGCGCCCCGTATTTTCCTAAGCACATGAAGAAAGCCTGTTGCATCAGACGATCGAAGCGCTTGTTTTAAGGCTTCAAACCTTCATGACCCGACCGAACGTCAGAATGCCTCCATAGCACGCCCGTCCGGCATACGTCCCCTAATCCTCAGCAGCTGGATCCTACAAAGCCTTCCGTTGATTAGGTCTGACATCAGTATATGTCAGGTGACGGGGGGTGGGGATAAATTAGCCAAAGTTTTTTTGAACGTGGTTAATCATCGTAGGGCGGGTATTTATACCCGCCAGCAACCACGCACCCTACCTCGGCGGGTATGAATACCCGCCCTACGTCAGAAAATATGCTCAAAGACAAAATCGTCTTGCCGGGCTCGACCCGGCACCCAGCTCTGAAAAGAGC
>CALLVA010000132.1 GCA_938010655.1 uncultured Parvularculaceae bacterium
AGTCTTTGAGGATAAAGGTCACTTTCATCACAACACGAAATTCTTCGACTTTTCCGTTTTTAATTGTGACATTCTGATCTTTCACCCAAGCGCCTTGAATATTATCAAGTGTCTTATTTGCGCGTTCGATGCCGACTTTCACGGCGTGTTCAAAGCTCTCTGTTGAGCTGGAAATAACTTCCGTAACGCGTGCAACTGATGATGACATGGGGGCTCCTCCTATTTTATGTGAAATGACGACTTTCACTTGAAAGCCGAAAAATCTAATCTGACAACGCCCTAGTCATTCGTCAAGCCGTAAGCGCGAAAAAGCTGAATAACTCTCTGAAAAGTCGATAAAATTTTCCACAAAAAAACCGAGCGTTTCCGCTCGGCTTTTTCAAAAAAAGGGGCAATATTTAGCTGACGCGCTTAACGTCTATGCCTTGTTCACGCACTTTGCGATAAAGTGTTGAACGGCCAATGCCAAGGCGACGCGCGACTTCGGACATTTGACCATTATAAGTCTCAATGGCGAGTTCAATTAAATCACGCTCGACATCGAGCAAAGAACGCAAATGTCCTTCAGTGTCAAAAACGGAAAGATCATTTTCATCATCATCCTCCGCAGTTGGCAGATGGTTGGTCGGGTCAAGCTCTGTAAATTCATCAACCAAGACAGGCGGACCAGAGTTTACACCAGCCGCTTCAAACTCAGTGGTGAGGAACGGAAAGTCTTCTGAAGAAAGAAATGCGCCTTCGCATAAGACAACAGCTCTGAAAATAGCATTTTCCAATTGGCGAACATTGCCCGGCCATGGGTTGTTTTCCAGAACTTCCATCACTTCGTGACGAACCCCTTGAACATTGCGGTTTTCTTCGGCGTTATATTTGTCAATAAAATGCGCGATGAGAGCAGGGACATCGTCTTTGCGTTCACGAAGAGGGGGAACCTCAACCGGGAACACATTCAATCGATAATACAAGTCTTCGCGGAAGGTGCCTTTTTTGACTTCTTCGGCGAGATCGCGGTTAGTCGCAGAAATCACGCGCACATCTACTTTAACAGGCGTCTTCCCCCCAACAGGGTCTACTTCGCCTTCTTGCAGCACACGGAGTAGTTTTACTTGAGCTTCAAGGGGCAATTCGCCAATTTCGTCCAAGAAAAGAGTGCCGCCATTGGCCTCTTGGAATTTACCCATATGTTTGCCGACGGCGCCGGTGAAAGATCCTTTTTCGTGACCAAACAACGTGCTTTCTACAAGATTTTCCGGGATAGCGCCGCAATTTACGGTGACAAATGGTTTGCCCGCAAGGTCAGATGATCCTTGGATGGCTCTTGCGACCATCTCTTTGCCAACGCCGCTTTCGCCGCCGATCAGAATCGGAATGGAAGATTTTGCCGCGCGTTCGCCCATTTTGATCACTCGGGCGAGGGCAGCACTCCCGCCAACCAAGTCTTTAAAGCCCATCGCATTTGTTTTCTTGCGTTGCAGGCGAGACACTTCATGTTTCAACGACGTCAAATTAAGCGCATTGTTGATTGAAACGACCACACGCTCCGGGGAAGCGGGCTTTACGAAAAAGTCTGCCGCGCCTTTTTGCATGGCCTCAACCACAGTATCGATACCGCCTTGTGCGGTGAGCATGATGATTGGCAATTCAGCACGGAAGGATTTCACTTGTTCCAGTGTTTCCATCCCGCCAACATTTGGCATAATCAGATCAAGCATCAATAAAGAAACCGCTTGGCCTTCTGGGCTGCGCAAGAGATCGATGGCTTTTTGGCCGTCATCAACCTGCATGGTAAAATAACCCGCTTTTTCACAAACAACTTGCATCAAGCGACGCTGGGTTGGATCATCATCACAAATCAAAACAGTCTTCATGGCTAAGCCTTCTCTTTACATCTCTCGCCGGGCCACATTGTGCCGGACGTTGAATTCTGATTTCTTTCCTACGCCAATCAGGTAAATATCGGTTTAAAGCCGTTTCAATTCGGGGCAAATGGGTCAAAATAGGGCGAAAAATAAGAGATTTTTCTGCTTAAACGGCCCTTTTAAATGAGTGAAAGTCGCGCTATGGCATTCATCAGGCACAAAAATGGAGGTAATAATGGCTGAGAGTGATTATGTTTTTGGTGAAATGGATGTCACCGAGCAAAAAACCACTTATGAGCGCGTTATGGGCTTTGGCTCCAGGCATGGCGTGGGGATTAGCTTAGGATTATCCGTCTTTTTCACACTTCTGTTGATTAAATCTGGCTTGATTGCTGCCTTTTTCGGCGCTTTGATCACATATATTGTGACCTATTTTATTGTGAAGATGTTCTTCACGCATTAAGCGCCCCAAAAGATGCGCATCAAACCAAGCGCAATATCCGGTTACCCGGCCCCGTTATTCCAAACTATGTGCGTTTTGCACGTTTTTAAAATTGTCAGGCGAGACGAATGAAGATTGCTGTTCTGAAAGAGACCATGAAAAATGAGACCCGTGTTGCGGCGACGCCCGATACGGTCAAGAAATATGTGGCCATGGGCGCCGATGTTGCGGTTGAAGCTGGCGCAGGAGACCATTCGTTTATTTCGGATCAGCTCTTTGAAGATGCCGGGGCAAAGATCGTAAAAACGGCGGCCGCGACCTGCAAAAATGCGGATATTGTTTTAAAAGTGCAGCGCCCTGATGCTGGTGAATTGGGTTTGATGGGGCGAGGCAGCAAGCTTGTCTCTATTCTGTCTCCTTATTCAGACCAAGACAGCCTCAACAAATATGCCCAAGCAGGCGTTGATGCGTTTGCGATGGATTTCATGCCGCGGATCACCCGCGCTCAGTCTATGGACGTATTATCCTCACAATCCAATCTAGCAGGATATAAAGCTGTGATTGATGCCGCTGCGCATTATGGCCGGGCAATGCCAATGATGATGACAGCGGCGGGCACGATCGCGCCTGCCAAAGTGTTGGTCATGGGCGCTGGGGTGGCTGGGCTTCAAGCGATTGCGACAGCAAGGCGGTTGGGCGCAGTGGTCTCCGCGACGGATGTGCGATATGCGGCGAAAGAACAAGTTGAAAGCCTTGGCGCATCCTTTGTTGTTGTCGATGAGGAAGCCATGAAAGAAGCAGAGACATCCGGTGGCTATGCCAAGGAAATGTCCGATGATTTTAAAAAACGCCAAGCCGAATTTATTGCCAACCACATCGCCAAAATGGACATTGTTATCACAACGGCTTTGATACCCGGTCGTCCAGCCCCTGAACTTATTACTGATGGGATGGTTCGGGCGATGAAGCCAGGCTCTGTCATTGTTGATCTCGCGGTAGAAGCAGGGGGCAATGTTGCGCCATCCAAAGTGGGTGAAACCGTCATGGTTGATGGTGTCGCCGTTATTGGGAACACGAATGTGGCCGGTCGTCTCGCGGCTGATGCGTCCAGTCTCTATGCGAAAAACCTCCTGAACTTTCTGACGCCTTTTGTAAAAGAGGGGGCTTTGGCGATTGATTGGGAAGATGAAGTGATTACCGGCACGGCGCTGACGCGTGATGGCCAAATCGTACACCTAAATTTTGCGCCTAAGAATGATGCGCCTGAAGTTGAAATAGTGGAATAGGAAAAGACGATGAAAAAAATGATTTTCTCTCTTTTTGCTGTGCTGACGCTCCTTGCTGGGGCTGCGTCCCTGAGCGGGCCTGTTTTTGCGCAAGACAAAGAGCAGGATGCAGAAGCTGCAGCTGAACTTGCCAGAGAAGCGGCAGAAGATTTTAAAGCCGCAGCAGAAAAGGCTGAGGCCGCCGCCGAGGATTTGGAAGCATTGTCTGTCCAAGCTGAATCAATGGCGAAACCTTTGGAAGCCTTGGCGGATGAAGGGCATATAAATCCACTGGTTTATCTTGCTGCAATCTTCGTCTTGGCGATTGCCGTTGGCTATTATGTTGTGTGGTCGGTAACGCCCGCGCTGCACACGCCGCTTATGTCCGTCACAAATGCGATTTCTTCGGTGGTTATTGTGGGGGCGCTTGTCGCTGTCGGGGCTGATCTCGCGGGCAGCTCGAACGGGGGCTGGGCGCGGTTCCTCGGTATTGCAGGCGTGGCATTTGCCTCCGTCAACATTTTCGGCGGCTTTATGGTCACCGAGCGTATGCTGGCCATGTATAAGAAAAAAGAGCGGCCTGCCGCTGCAAAGAATTAAGGGCTGATCCTAGGAAATCATTATGGGAAATTCACTAACGGCACTTCTGTATATCGCTGCAGGCATCCTTTTCATCCTCGCTTTGCGCGGGCTCTCTCACCCTGAAACATCGCGGCAAGGCAATCGTTTTGGCATGATCGGCATGGCTTTGGCGGTGGCGGCGACGCTGTTTTCACAGAAATTTCTGGACGGCGCGACGTTAGGCTCTTGGGTCTGGGTTATTGTCGCGGTTGCGGCGGGCGCCATTCCGGGCGCGATAATCGCTCGTAAAGTCGCCATGACTTCTATGCCACAATTGGTGGCA
>CALLVA010000133.1 GCA_938010655.1 uncultured Parvularculaceae bacterium
CTAATAATTCAAGTATTTAACGCGCGAGCAACAATATAGGACTGTAAAATAAATAATATTGAGTCATCATAATGATACAGGGATCATCATAGTTAAACGAAAATCAATTCAGCTTTTTCTTGATGTCCTCTGGCTCAGGCAAAGGTTGCGGCACAGGCGCAATTTCCACGCCCTCCTCTTTCAGCTCTTTGACCTCTTCCACGCTGGCTTCACCGAAGATCGCTCGCTCTGGCGCTTCGCCATAATGAATTTTACGGGCTTCTTCCGGGAATTGCTTGCCGACATGGTCGAAGTTCTTTTCAATATAGTCTCGCGCCTTTTTGGCGGTTTCCTGAAACTGCGCCTGAAATGCCCGCAGCTTCGGATCAACCTTGCTGGCTCCTTTGCGCGGAATGGACGGGGCCATCAGCGCTTTTTCAACGTCGCCAGATTGGCAGACCGGGCAAGACAAAAGCCCCTGCTCTGATTGAACATCATAGTCAGCGCTATTGCTAAACCAGCCTTCAAACTGGTGCTCTTTTTCGCATTGCAAACTATATTTAATCATGAGGGTCAGACCGATTGTTGATAATCAGATATGGGTCAATTTAAACGGCTGTTCAAGGCCCAAGCTCGGAATGCGCTGCCGCGTCTCTGCAACCTTTTCAAGATCAAGAGATGCCCAAATAATGCCCGGCTGATCATTGTCAGATGCAGCGATAATTTTGCCCCAAGGATCGATGATCATGGAGCGCCCCCAAGTCTCGCGCCCATCTTCATGGGTGCCCCCTTGCGCAGGCGCGATGATGTAAGCCCCGGTTTCAATCGCACGGGCCCGCAGCAACACTTCCCAATGGGCGCGCCCCGTTTGCTTTGTAAACGCTGCCGGAACGGCAATAATCTGCGCGCCGCCTTGCGCCAGAGCGCGATATAACTGGGGAAAGCGCAAATCATAGCAAATGCTCAAGCCAAGCTTCGCCGTGCCAATATCCGCCACAACGGCTTCAGCGCCTGCTTGATAAATCGCGCTTTCTTTCCAGCTTTCGCCGCCGGGCAGATCCACGTCAAACATATGGAGCTTGTCATAGCTGGCTTGCAGCGCCCCATCCGGGGAAAACAACATGCCTCGATTGGCCGCGCGCCGCGTCGCCGGCGTTTTGTCCAACGCGACAGCTAAAGAGCCGATTAAGAGATGAACATTAAGCTCTTTTGCAAGCGCCGCAAATTGCTTAGCTTCTTGAAGCTCTTCGCCGGGATCAGGCAGCTCATCCATCAACAATCGTGGGCGCCGCTGAATGATATTTGTCATTTCAGGGGTCGCAATAAGGCGCGCCCCTGATGCCGCTGCTTGCCGGATCAGCGCTTCTGTCGTCTGATAATTGGTAGCTCTGTCAGTTCCTGAACAAAGTTGGACACAAGCAGCGACAAGTGCCGTCATGCGTTCAGCATCGGATCGAGTTTGCCATCCCGCTCAAGCGCCATCAATTCGTCGCATCCTCCAACATGTGTGTCCCCAATGAAAATTTGCGGAAATGTTCGTCCTCCATTTGAGCGCTCAATCATTTCAGCTTTTTTTGCCGCATCAAAAGCCGCAGGAATATCCGTTATGGGCGCGCCTTTTTGCTTCAAAAGCTTCAAAGCCCTCATGCAGTAAGGGCACATTGGTTTGGTATAGATCGTCACTTGTTGCATTAAATCGTCTTTCATGTTGCTGAAGGTCATATATAGGAAGAATGTCGAATAATGTTAGCTTGATTGTTCTTTCCGGCGCAATGCGCCAATTGGCTGATCAATAGTGCGCGCGAGAACAACTGCTGAAACCTTGTCCGCGCCGGCCTTTTTCAAAACTTTGGCACAGGCTTTTAACGTCGACCCAGTGGTTAAAACATCATCGACGAGAATGATATGTTGGTTTTTTATTTTTTCGGGAAATCTGGCTTTGAAGGCCCCTTGAACATTGCGGTGTCGCGCAATCGCGCTCAACCCTTGTTGAGGCGGTGTAGCTTTTACCCTTGCCAACAGATCCACCATATTTGTGAGCTGCGTTTTTTGCGCCAAGGCTTTTGCCAAAATGGCGGATTGATTAAACCGACGTTGGCGCAAGCGGGTATGATGAAGCGGCACAGGCACGAGAATCGCCGTCGGCGCCACATTTAGTCCGTCCAAAGCCGACATGAGAAGCGTCGCCAATGCGCCCGCGCCATCTTGTCGGTCGGCATATTTCAACTTCAAAATGAGTTGGCTGCTCATATCATCATAAGCGAGCGCTGCCCGCACAGAATCCAATCCTTTTGGATCAATCAATCCAAAACCATCTGGCGCAGCGCAAGAGCCACAGAGCATGTCGTCCCCTTGATCGATTTGAAAGGGTCTCCCGCAATGGGCGCAATAAGGCGGCGCAATAAAATTGAGTGAGTGCCAAGCCTTTGGAGAGAGGGCCCCATGATGTTGCACAGTCTCCCCTGTAAGCAAACATTGCGGGGGCAAAAAAAGATCAAGCATGCGGTTGCTACCCCGCGCCAAAATTTGACGAAGCCCCGTTGCTTTTTCCTGAATGGTTTGACCCATATGATGCGCTCCCATACATAAGGCTTACCATTGTGTCTGCCTATTTGGAATATATCTATGACGCCCCCCAATATGCCTCCTGAGATTTTTGATCGAGCGTTGCTTCGGTTGCGGCGGCAACGGGCTTGGCGCGGCGCACCTGTCACTTTTCTCCATGACTTGATTTTAGATGACATCGTGGATCGGTTGGAAACCATTCAGCGTCGTTTTGAAACCGCCGTTATCATTGGCCCCGGCGCAACTTTGCTACGCCCCAAACTCACGCCGGCTTGCGATGTAGGTGCCTTAACGGAACTCTCCATCACCGGAGAAGCAGGTGCTGTTTTCGCAGATGAAGATCAATTGCCGCTCGCGCCGCAATCCTGCAATTTGGTAATTTCCCTTATGGGGCTTCATATGACCAATGATTTGCCGGGGGCATTATTACAGATGCGCCGCGCGTTAAAGCCTGATGGGTTATTATTAGCGGCCCTGCCCGGCGAAAAAACATTACAGGAATTGCGGTCGAGCTTGCATAAAGCAGAAGCGGAAATTTTGGGCGGCGTCAGCCCCAGAGTAGCGCCGATGGCAGCCATTAAAGATTTGGGGGGATTGCTCCAACGTGTGGGATTGGCCTTGCCGGTGGCGGATATGTTCAGCCAAAAAGTGACATATCGCGACCCGATTACATTGCTAAAAGAATTGCGACAAATGGGCGAGAGCAATGTTCTTTTCTCTCGTCGTAAAAGCAGTTTACGCCGTGATGTCTTGATGAAAGCGCTTGAGTTTTATCGCGAAGATTTTCCCGCCAAAACCCATGATGGCGTAGAAGCAACTTTTGATATCTTAATGCTTACAGGCTGGGCGCCCCATGAGAGCCAACAAAAACCAATGAAGCCTGGAAGTGCAAAAGCCTCCCTGAGGGAGGCTGTGTTGAAGGCATAAAAGTTTCAGACGCTCGGCGCTATTCTTCTCGCTCAAGTGTTGCGCCAATTTTTGCTGTCATAGAAGCCCAAGCATCTTCCATTGAATCGCCCGTGGCACCAAGAGAGCCAACCAATGCGACAGTGAGCAAGGAAGCGATCAACCCATATTCAATTGCGGTGGCCCCTTTTTCATCCCGCGCAAATGACTTTACGATTGATTTTCTTTTGCGTCTATTTTGTGAAGCAGAAAGTGTCATCTCACAATAAATCCCTTAATTGTGCTACCAGAGGAATATCCGCTGGTGGCATTTTGTAATCGCTTAAGTGTTCTGGCCGAACCCACGCGATTTTTTGTTTTTCTCTTCCGAAGGGAATTCCCCCCCATTTCCTACAAACGTATAATGGCATAAGAAGATGAAAATCTTCATAACGATGTGACGCGAATGCTATTGGCGCTAAGCAGGATGTTTCTGTCTCTATTCCTAGTTCTTCCTTCAATTCTCGTATGACCGTCTCTTCCGGACTCTCCCCCTCCTCGACCTTGCCTCCGGGAAACTCCCAAAGCCCAGCCATGGACTTCCCTTCTGGCCGCTGCGCCAATAAAATTCGACCATCAGGGTCAATCATCGCACAAGCAGCTACAAGTAGAATTTTTGTCATCACTTGCCTTAATATTGCCTTATAAACTTAAGAATCATTTAAATTCTTAATACAATTTAGTGTAAATTTCATCTTTATTGAGAGATGGTTAACGCGCACTAACCATATTTTTCCCGGAACTAAGCCATTTTCCAGCACGTCTATTCCATTGGTTCTTTATCTTTGTCCAATGTTTCTTCATTCGTTTTTTCTTCACTGGCCGCTTCTTCGCTTGCCACATTTGCCACATTCTCGTCTTTTGCGGGCTCTACCTTTTGAATAGTTGCAAAAACAACCTCACCTTCTTCGCGCAATTTTTGCGTGGTGACTTCAACAGCTTTGAGCTGAAGAAATTGTTCAATGCGGGGCTTTGAGCTTTTGAAGGAAGGCGGACGGACGGGTCTTCGCCCTTGAACCTGCAAAATATGCCACCCTTTGCTGGTTTGAAACAACTCGGCATATTCCCCGATTTTCGTATTGAAGGCTGCCTCCGCCAATGGGCGTTCGACCATCGAATAGGTGAAATATCCAAGATTGCCGCCTTTGAATTTTGTGGCTCTGTCATCGGAGAAGGTTTCCACGACATCCTCAAACTCAACCCCTTGATTGAGGGCATTCATTAAATCTACGGCTGTCTTGGCATCTTCAAGCACAATATGTCGCGCGAGAACTTCGTCCCCTTGGGCCAAAGCGGTGCGCTGCTGATTATAAATTTCACGTATTACGTCATCTGTGACCAGAGCGTCCATTTCTGCATCCAGCATTGCGGCGGATAATATCCGCTCTTGCGCGACGGCAAGACGTTTTTGGACGTCAGGCTTTTGGGCCACCCCTTTTTCCCGCGCAGCCATGGCCAAAAGGCGCTGATCCACGAGTTCTGCGACCAAGTTCTTTTCTATCGCCTCAACAGCGGTCAAGCGCTCATCCTCTGCCAATGCGCCGGATTGCCTGGCATATTCCTCTATACTCGACAACGTGACCGGTGCACCTTTGATCAAAGCTAAAACGGGGTCTACAGCGTCTAAATCTGCCTGCAATGCATTTTGCTGATCTGCGCTTGCAGCCACTTGGGGCTTTTGGTTGGCGTTCACAATCTCGTCATTGACCAACCACAATGTGCCAAAAAACAGGAAAAGCCCCAAAGCGGCTAAAAAAGCGATACCGTTCTCTGATTGCGCCCACATGCTGAGTTTATCAATATAAGTGGCCTCTGACCTCGCATAAGCACTGGCCTGCGGCGCCTGTTCTTGGGCGTTTAGCGGCTCGCTTGGGTCTGGATCTTTGTGACCCTCATGGGGTTGATCTGATGTCGTCATTTTTTCCGTCATTATCATTTGTCGCTTCGTTGACACTCCGCAAGGCGCTCATTATGTCTCACAGGTTGCAGGGGCGCTTCAATCACGCGTCTTTGACCCTTTATGTCGCCTTTTTCAAGGCAGCAGTTCTTTTTAAGGCACCACTCAGGGCAGATATACATGGCACTTCTTAACGTTGCGAAAAAAATCTTTGGTTCCGCAAATGATCGTCGCTTAAAACCCATGAATAAGCGGGTTGCGGCCATTAATAGCCTCGAAGAGCAGATGACTGCCCTCTCCGATGAGGAATTAAAAGCCCAAACGCAGACCTTCCGGGACCGGTATCAGCAGGGTGAGACGTTGGATAAGCTCTTGCCGGAGGCCTTCGCAGCCGTGCGAGAAGCTTCCAAGCGCGCCCTTGGCCTGCGCCCTTATGACGTACAGCTCGTAGGCGGCATGGTGCTACATTCTGGCGATATTGCTGAAATGAAGACCGGTGAAGGTAAAACCCTTGTTGCGACAATGCCCGCATATTTGAACGCCCTCACAGGCAAAGGCGTGCATGTGGTCACCGTGAACGACTATCTCGCCCAGCGGGATGCGGAATGGATGAACCGGGTTTATGAGCGCCTTGGCATGACCACTGGAGTCATCACCAATGAATTATCAGACCCCCAGCGCCGACAAGCCTATGCTGCGGATATTACCTATTGCACCAATAATGAACTCGGCTTCGATTATCTCCGGGATAATATGAAGTCTTCTCTCGAAGAGATGGTGCAGCGCGGCCATAATTTCGCGATTATCGACGAAGTTGATTCCATCCTGATCGACGAAGCCAGAACACCGCTCATTATTTCAGGCCCAACCGAAGACCGTTCGGACCTTTACAAAACAATCGCAGGCCTCATTCCCCAGTTGACCGAAGAACATTACGATGTGGATGAAAAGCAACGCTCCATCACCTTGTCTGAAGAGGGGAATGAATTTGTTGAGCAATTGCTGGACGAAGCTGATTTGCTTGAAGGGGATAGCCTCTATGAGGCGGCCAATGTGACTGTGGTTCACCATGTCCAAAACGCCCTGCGCGCCCACAAAATGTTCCTGCGGGACAAAGATTATATCGTGAAAGACGATAAAGTCGTCATTATTGATGAACATACAGGCCGGATGATGGATGGCCGTCGGTGGTCAGATGGTCTTCACCAAGCCGTGGAAGCCAAAGAAGAAGTCGAAATCCAGCCAGAAAACGTCACCCTCGCCTCGATCACCTTCCAAAACTATTTCCGCCTATATGGCAAACTTTCCGGCATGACCGGAACGGCATTGACGGAAGAAGGCGAATTTGCGGAAATTTACAAACTGAACGTATTGGAAATTCCAACCAACAAGCCGATCCTCCGGGACGACCAAGATGACGAACTATATATTTCTGCTGATGAAAAATATAAAGCAATCGTCTCTCAAATCGCTGATTGCTATGAAGCGGGCCAACCCATCCTTGTGGGAACAGTCTCCATTGAAAAATCAGAACATCTCTCTGAACTTCTTTCCTCCAAAAATTTCTTTAAGGATTTGGCCAAAACAGCTGAGGCCAATGCTGCTAGCTTGAAGCCGAGTAAAGGGAATAAAGAAATTATTGCCTTGTTGAAAGATCGCGCAGAACGCTTCAACAAGCTGGCGCAAAACAAAATTCCCGTCCCTCATAATGTGTTGAATGCTCGTTTCCACGAACAAGAAGCAGAAATTGTGGCGCAAGCTGGTATTCCCGGCGCTGTTACGATCGCGACGAATATGGCGGGTCGCGGCACAGACATTCAGCTCGGCGGCAATGTCGATATGGAACTCATGAAAGTCCTCACAGAGGATGATGACGAAACCATGATCTCCAAAAAACGCGGTGAGATTGAAGCAAATATTCAAACCCGCAAAGAAGAAGCGTTAGAAGCAGGCGGATTATATGTTCTGGCTACTGAACGTCACGAAAGTCGCCGGATCGATAATCAGCTTCGTGGCCGTTCTGGCCGTCAGGGCGACCCCGGCACAACCAAATTCTATCTGTCACTAGAAGATGACCTCATGCGCATCTTTGGCACAGGTATGGAAACCATGCTCAAACGCTTTGGCATTCAACCTGACGAATCCATTGAGCACCCTTGGTTCTCCAAAGCTGTTGAAAAATCACAAATGAAAATCGAAGAACGCAATTTCGATATGCGGAAAAACGTTCTGAAATATGACGATGTAACAAATGAACAGCGAAAAGCGATCTTTGAACAACGCATTGACTTTATGTCAGCAGATGATGTTTCAGACACGATTGCTGAAATGCGTCACCAATTTATTGAAGACATTGTAGAAAAACATATTCCGCCTAAGTCTTATGCTGAAAGCTGGGATATTGAAGGTCTGGCGGAAGATCTTGAAGAAACATTTGCGTCCCCCTTCCCGGTTAAAGAATGGGCCGCTGAAGAAGGTGTGGCGGATACGGAAATTATTGACCGCCTTATTGAAGCGTCAGACAAAGCTTATGCCGTACGCGAAGAAGCCATCACGCCAGACTTGATGCGCCGTGTCGAAAAAATGATCCTGCTCAAAGTGATTGATGAAAGCTGGCGCGAGCATTTGCAAATGCTGGATCACTTGCGTTCTGTCGTTGGATTGCGCGGCATGGGCCAACGCGATCCGCTTTCAGAATATAAAACAGAAGGCTTTTCGCTCTTCACAGATTTGCTAGATGGTTTGCGCCGCGACGTCACGGGCACGCTCTTCCACGTTCAAGTGCAGCCACAAGACCCTGATGAAGCTGCCCGCCGGATGGCCGCAGAAATGCGCGCTGCCCAGCCTGATCCGTCAAAAATGCAAGAGAGCCATATTGACGCGACCACTGGTCTAAATGATGCAGGCGGCCAAAGCGGCGACGCGCCTCATCGGGCTTATGGCCAAGCGGTTGAGTCAAAAACGATCCGGGCACGGACCGCCTCTCAGCAAATCAATCCTGCCGACCCCACCACATGGGGCCGCGTCCCCAGAAACAACCCATGCCCTTGCGGCTCAGGCAAAAAATATAAGCATTGCCACGGGAAATAAAGCAAGAGAGCGATATTGTTTTAAACCGATCGCTTAAAAACGCCTCCCCGGCGAAGGCCGGGGCTCATCTCTGATCTGATCGTTGGGTACGGACGGTCATATGGCTAGACAGGTCTGCAAAACAACCCTCCGTACCCGACGTGCTTTTCAGAGCTGGGTGCCGGGTCAAGCCCGGCAAGACGATCTAAAAAAAACCCCTAACGTAGGGCGGGTATTTATACCCGCCGAGGTATCGTGCGTGGTTGCACCACACACTTACATTTCGAGCGGCCATTCAACTAAGCGCCCAACCGGAACGCAAGCGACGGTACGATAGCCCATCCTCTTTCGACATTTTATCTAATCAAAAAGCGATGATTGGTTTTCAGGCTTTGGCGTTTTCGCAGCTGAAGTTTTTTTCGGTGCCTGTGTTTTAAGAGGCTGTGTTTTGGAAGGCGTCTCTCCACCCCCAAAAATAATGTCGCGGCTCCCATCTGCAAATTCAATAATTGCTGCACTGCCTTCAATAGCATCACTGGATTGACGGATAACAAGGCCAGATGCATTCCGCACAACCGTATATCCACGTTTTAAAGCGGATTTATAAGAAAGTGTTTCCAGCAATTGCCCGGCCCGCGAAAGCCGATCTTCCACTTTGCTAATATGATTTCGGCCAGCATGCCCCAAGCGTTCTGACGCAGTGCTTAAACTTCGGGTTGCTTCGCCTTCTGCTCGATTCAGGAGAGATAGCGGCAAGCGGTGTTTTTCCAACTGGTTCTTGGCGCTAGCAAATCGCTGGTTCAAGGCCAAATGGCTTCGCTGCCCTAAGGCATCAATTTGCTGGCTACGATGGGACAAGCCTTGTTTTAAAGTGCCGGGTTGCAGCCGTCCCCCTTGTTTCGCCAAACCGGTTGAGGCGCGATCTAACCTTGCCTGTAAAGACGCCCCAAGGCGCGAGGCAGCATTATCTAGCCTTTGGCTTGGGATATCCAACAAGGTTTCAGGCCTGCCAAGACCACGCCCAGACGAATGCAAAGCCACTTGCCGCTGTTCCAAAAACCTTGTGGAAGCTTCCAGCAAGCGACGGCCTTTATTCATCACTTCCGTGAGAAGTTCGGAACGGACAGGCACCGCGATTTCAGCAGCGGCCGTGGGCGTTGGCGCTCTGCGGTCTGAGACAAAGTCAATCAAAGTCGTATCGGTTTCATGCCCAACCGCGGAGATCAGCGGGATATCGGACTCTGCCGCCGCCCTTGCCACAGCTTCATCATTGAAACACCAAAGATCCTCAAGAGAACCGCCGCCTCGCGCGACAATAAGCACATCGGGTCTGGGCACAGGTGAACCTGCAGCTATCTCATTAAAGCCCTTGATTGCCTTGACTATTTGCCCTGCCGCTTGATCCCCTTGGACAAGAGTTGGCCAGACCAAAACATGGCTTGGAAATCGATCTCGTAAGCGATGCAAAATATCTCGAATAACGGCCCCAGAAGGTGATGTGACAACACCAATGGTTTTCGGCAAATAAGGGAGCGCGCGTTTGCGATCTTCTGCAAACAATCCTTCGGCGGCGAGCTTCTTTTTGCGCTCTTCAAACAGCGCCATCAAAGCGCCCGCGCCCGCAGGCTCCAGCGTATCAATCACAATCTGATATCGGGATTGGCCAGGGAAAGTTGTTAGACGTCCATTGGCAATGACTTCCATGCCTTGTTCGGGCCGAATTTTCAGCTTTGACGCATTGCCCTTCCAAATCACCCCAGAAATGACTGCCCGATCATCTTTCAGATCCATATACATATGGCCGGACGCGGCTTTGGTGACCCGGCCCAATTCGCCGCGCACTCGAACATAGGAAAACCCGTCCTCAATCGTCCGCTTTATGGCAGAAGAGAGTTCGGAGACGGACTGTTCAGTGAGATTGCTCATGGCCTATATCTGCCCTGCTTGGAGTGGCCACGCAAGGCAGATTTAGGACGCCTATTAATCGCCGATCTTGTCTTGCGTACGGGTTTCAAAATCCGACGCTGCGTGGCGCTCATGGAGCTGCTCTTCTGGCTCTCCCCAGCCGCGATTGACCATTCTGCCTCGTTGGACAGCAGGGCGCGCAGCGATTTCGGCGGTCCATCTTTGCACATTCTTATAGTCTTCAACCTGCAAGAATTCACCGGCTTCATAAATATTGCCTTGAGCCAGAACACCATACCATGGCCAAATCGCAATGTCGGCGATTGAATATTCACCGCCCGCCATAAATTGGTTATCAGCCAAATGGCGATCCAACACATCAAGCTGGCGCTTCACTTCCATCGCAAATCTGTCGATACAATATTCAATTTTGACAGGCGCATAAGCATAAAAATGTCCGAAGCCGCCGCCAAGATAAGGTGCACTGCCCATTTGCCAGAATAGCCAGTTCAGCGCTTGCGTTCGCTCGCCGGGGTCTTTTGGCAAAAACGCCCCGAATTTTTCAGCAAGGTGCAAGAGAATTGAACCAGACTCAAAAACACGAACAGGCGTCTCACCGCTGCGATCCAACAGAGCCGGAATTTTGGAGTTCGGGTTGATCTCCACAAAGCCACTGCCAAACTGGTCCCCTTCGCGAATATTGATCATCCAAGCGTCATATTCAGCGCCTTTATGACCCGCCGCCAGCAACTCCTCAAACATGGTCGTGACTTTCACCCCATTGGGCGTTGCCAAAGAATAAAGCTGAAAAGGATGCTCCCCAACAGGAAGGTCTTTCTCAGAGGTCGGGCCAGCAATTGGACGATTAATACTCGCAAATTTGCCGCCACTGGCTTTATCCCAAGTCCAAATTTTTGGCGGGGAATATTCTTCGGTCATAAAGCGCTCCTTTGATTGAAAAGTGACTATAGGTAGAATTGCATATTACGCATATCACAAAGCTGTGGGATTTTACGGGCCACGCCGCGCGCGCTCCGCTTCATTCATGATCCGCTCAACATCGTCCAAATCAACATCAGGGTCTTCGCGCAATGTCCAGCTTGGTTGAAAGCGAGTGTCCGGGATTGGGTCTTCTATACCGAGGTCTTCATAAGTCGATGAAAGCGAAGTTTCATAATTCGACTTTTTGCGCGGGTCTTTCAGCTCTTCAAAGCGCTGCGCATCTTCAATATCATCCGCCGCCTTTTTGCCCAGCAATGCTTGAGCGGTTTTGGACTTGCCATAATAATACTCGTTCTCTTTCAGCGGCGCTCTTGCCGACGGCCCATAAGGCGTTTCTGGCCCAGCATCGCCAAGGCGCATATTTTCGCGGATATCATCAAACTGCCCTTCCGCCGCCTGCCAGCCTGAGAGAATATCTCGCCCGGCACATTCCAGCGCTTTGTCGCGATCGGTGAAAATCTGGAAGCATTGAATGGCAATCACACCGCTTTCTCCGGCCTCGCCCTCGGGCAAATCCACATCCGGCGCATTGGTCGCAGCCAGGATTGATGTCCGCTTGGCCGCTTGGCGCGCTTTATAAATCGCATCAATTTCAGGCCCTGTCAGGCCTTCAAACTCATCAGCCGCCGCCACTTTTGGCGGCGGGCGTTGATAATCAATTTTGGAGAAGTCCGGCTTTGTCAGCACAGCATCAACATTGATGGCCACAGATGTTTCAGCCTCGTCTGCCTCGTCTTCATTCACCGCCTCTTCTTCAGGGCGCTCTGCCTCTTCAACGGGCTCTGGCTCTGCAGCGGCTTGCTCATCCTCCTCCAAAACCTCCTCAGACGCCCCAACTTCTTCGGGCGCTTCTTTCAGAAGCTCCTCGCTCTCCTCCTGCGGCAAAAGTTCTTCGACAGCATCCTCATTTTCTGGGGTTTTTGCCTCATCAGGCGTCAAATTTCGCTCTCGCAAAGCTTCAAAATCCGCCCGAGAGAGAATCACTACGGGCACATCCGTGTCAGTTTCGACAAATTCAAAGTGCACCCGCATCCGAGCCGTTAACGCCAGCAGGGTGAAAAGCGCGAGGTTGATGCCCAAAGCGACAGCCCAGCTTTTCCCAGAAAGCCTATACCAGGGCTGGGGTTCAGCAGATTTGCGCAATTCTCCCGGCACCCCGCGAGATGGGGCCGCTGTTTCATCAGAAGGAGCATTCAGCTCTTTCTCGGGATTTGTTTCATCTGCCATTGCAGGAAATCTCGCCTTTGCGCATAACGCTGTCACATAACATTTCTGTCAGAATAAAGGAGACTTTTGTCTCGTGGATATATTACTTGTTGGTGGCGGTGGCCGAGAACATAGTCTTGCTTGGAAAATAGCACAAAGCCCGCAATTGACGCGGCTTTTCTGCGCCCCCGGAAATCCGGGTATTGGCGAGATAGCGGCGACCGTTGAAATTGCGGATACAGACGTTGAAGGCTTGGTGAAATTTGCCACTTCTAACCGCGTTGATCTGGTCGTTGTGGGCCCCGAAGCGCCCCTAGCTGCGGGGCTAGCAGATCGGTTGGCCGAGGCGAATATCCCATGTTTCGGGCCAAGCCAAGCCGCCGCGCAATTGGAAGCCTCTAAAGGCTTCGTCAAAGACCTTTGCCGGGATTACAATATTCCAACAGCAGCCTATGGGCGTTTTACCGCGCCTGATGAAGCCGTTGCTTTTCTGGATAAGATGAAAGCCCCCTTCGTCATCAAGGCGGACGGTCTTGCTGCTGGGAAAGGAGTGATTATTGCTGAAACCAGAGAAGAAGCAGAAGCCACAATCCACGATATGCTTGGCGGGCAATTTGGCGGCGCCGGCGCAGAAATCGTCATTGAAGAATTTATGGAAGGGGAAGAAGCCAGCTTTTTCGCCCTGACCGACGGATATTCAATTTTGCCATTCATCGCCGCGCAAGATCATAAGCGGGCCTTTGATGGCGACCAAGGGCCGAACACTGGCGGCATGGGCGCCTATTCTCCGGCCCCCGTTTTCACACGCGCAATCGAAGATCGCGTGATGGCAGAAATTATTCAGCCTACGGTTAAAGCCATGCAAGACAAAGGCGCGCCTTATGTCGGCGTTCTCTTTGCTGGGTTGATGATTACCGATGATGGCCCAAAGCTAATCGAATATAATGCGCGCTTTGGCGACCCGGAATGTCAGGTGCTAATGCGCCGCATGAAAGGCGATATCCTGCCCTTGCTCTTGGCCGCTGCGACAGGTGATTTAAAAGGCACATCTGTCGATTGGCATGATGACGCTTGCGCGCTGATCGTGCTCGCGGCCCAAGGCTACCCCGGCAAATATGAAAAAGGCTCCCGGATCAAACGCGTTCGCGATGCCGCTGCCATGCCGGGAGTCGAAGTCTTCCATGCGGGCACGAAGCTCACCGATGACGGGTTGGTCGCCAATGGGGGACGTGTACTGAACATCACTGCTATGGGGCCAACAGGGAAAGACGCGATCGCTAAAGCCTATCGCGCGGTGGATACGATTGATTGGCCGGAAGGTTTTTGTCGGCAGGATATTGGCTGGCGCTTGCTGGCGCGGGAAGAAGTTTGATACTATGCTTTGAAATATAAGGGGTGTCGCAAGAGAACCTCGAAGCACGAAAGCGAGAAACGCTTATGACAAAACCCCTATCCGTCCTAATCTTCATCACTTTAGCAGCCATCGCCGCGCTCCACGCTTATTGGGGTTTTGGCGGGGTATGGCCCGCCGCTACGGAGCTAGACTTGATCAACACAGTCGTTGGCATGCCCGGGATGACTGAAATGTTTGGTATAGGCCTGACGCTGATCGTGGCTGGGTTGATTTTTGCTGGCGGCGTTGTCGCCTTACTCGCCAGCGGCGTGATCAATATCGGGCCGACATGGTTTGCTCGGCTCGGTGCTGGTGTGCTGACCTTTGTTTTCCTCGCCCGTGGCGCGATGGGGTATATCACGCCGTTGCTCGGTGTGGAGTCGACACAGCCATTTGCAAGTTATGATCTTCTATATTATTCCCCACTATGCCTCATTTTGGGCGTCGCCTTTGCCTATCTCACAGTAAAAACGCGTAGCTAATTCATGACCTATACCGTCGCCGCTTTATATAAATTCGTCTCCCTGCCGGACTTCCCTGCCCTGCAACAGCCCTTGCTGGACATCTGCCAATCTAATGACGTGTTCGGCACGATTTTGCTGGCGGAAGAAGGGATCAACGGCACAATTGCGGGGCCAGACGCTGGGATTAAAGCCGTGCTGAAATGGATCGAAGCGCGCAATGAGATCGGCGCGATTGAGGTCAAGTTCTCTTATGCTGAGACCCAAGCTTTTCATCGCATGAAAGTCCGCCTCAAAAAAGAAATCGTCACATTGGGCGCAGAAGGCGTCGACCCAAACGCGCAAGTTGGGACATATGTGGACCCGAAGGATTGGAACGATCTCATCTCTGACCCTGATATCATTCTGATTGATACACGGAACGATTATGAAGTGGCCATCGGTACTTTTGAAGGCGCGATTAATCCGCACACGACATCCTTCCGTGAATTTCCTGAATATGTTGAGAAATTGAAAAAAGAAAAAGGCACCAAACCAAAAGTCGCGATGTTCTGCACCGGCGGCATCCGTTGTGAAAAAGCATCCTCCTTTATGTTGAAAGAAGGCTATGACGAAGTCTTTCATTTGAAAGGCGGCATTTTGAAATATCTTGAAAATGTGCCGCA
>CALLVA010000134.1 GCA_938010655.1 uncultured Parvularculaceae bacterium
CAAATTCTTCTGGCCAGAAACCCGCAAGCGGCGATCATTGCAATAAGCGCCCTCGCCCTTTTCCGCTGTAAAAAGCTCGTCGGTAATCGGATTATAAACAACCCCCGCATAAGGTTGTCGATCTCGCTCTAACCCAATGGAAATAGAAAAATGCGGCAGACCATGGAGAAAGTTGGTGGTTCCATCAATCGGGTCCACAATAAAGCGGTTGGAATTATCCTTCCCCTCTATAATGCCGCGCTCTTCCAGCATGAAACCATATTTCGGGCGGCCCCGCTGAAGCTCTTCCAGAATAATATCTTCGGCCTGTACATCCGCATTGCTGACAAAATCCGCCGCCCCTTTAGAGCGCACTTGCAACGCTTCGACTTCAAAGAAATCCCGGCGCAAAGATTTGGCCGCTTTTCGCGCAGCGCCGATCATGACAGTCATAACAGCAGAATGGTGGGCCATAAAAATCTCTTTAAGCTAGAAGGCCCAATAAAGGGCGCTTTGGGAGGCCGCACAATAGGCAAAGCGCGCCATCAAGCAAGGGCAAATCAACGTGTTCAAAATTGAGGAAGCCTTTTTGCAGCATTGTCTTTGCATAACAGAATAGATGTGAGATGACCTCATTTGATAAATCAGGCAAAACAATCACAAAATTTACCGTAAACGCTTATGGCGAGGAGAAAAAACTTGGTCGCTGAACCGCCTCATCAAGATGGGAAAAAATCCCTCGCCACCCGGATCGCGACAGGCGCCGCCTGGATTGTGGCAGGTCGCCTGTTGATGCGCATGATGGGGTTCATCAATTTGGCCATACTGGGCCGCCTGCTCACGCCAGCCGATTATGATTATATCGCCGTGGTTTTTTCCGTCATGTTGGTTTTGCAAGGCATGACCGAGTTTGGGGCCGCTCAAGCGGTGGTCAAATTTCGAGATGCCAGCAAAGCTGATTACGACACGTTGTTTACCCTATCTTTTATACGCGGGGTGTTTCTGGCGCTGGTGCTTTTAGGCCTCGCTGTGCCGCTGGCTAATTTTTATGGGGACAAGGCCTATATTGCGCTGTTCTGTGTCGTGGCCATTGTGCCTTTTCTTGAAGGTCTTTTTAATCCCCGCTTTTTCGAATTCGAACGCAACATCAATTTCATTCAGGAATTAAAGGTTCTGGCTTCGCGGCAATTACTGGCCGTCATTGTCTCTGTCACCATTGCTCTTCTGACGCGATCTTATTGGGCGATGATCGCAGGCCATATTGTCGGCACATTGGCGCAGCTAATCCTGACCTATGTGATGGTCTCTTATAAGCCAAAATTTTCGCTTTCAGAGCAAGCCAAGGTGCTTGGCTTTTCCGGTTGGGTCGCCGCTGTTGGCTTTGTCAGCACCATGAATTTGAAAATGGACTCCTTATTTCTCGCCAAAATTTTCGGCAAAGGCGATGTCGGTCCCTATTGGATGGGGGTTCAACTCTCGCAACTTCTCACCAATGAAGTGGCCAACCCTGTTGGCCGCGCGCTGTTTCCCGGCATGAGCGAGATGCAAGATAATACAGAAGGGCTGCGCAAAGTATGCCTCGGAGGGGGCCAAGCGCTTGGGGCTATTGTTCTCCCGCTGGCTTTTGGCCTTTCTTTTGTCGCGGAAGATTTGATCACCTTGATCCTCGGTGATCCCGAAAAATGGCACCAGACCGTCCCGGTGGTGCAATTCGTTGCGCCAACCTTGGGCATTTATTTTATCACCTCCCCGATCTATCAATATGTGATGGCGCAGGGGCAAACCCGGCTCCTCTTCTTCAGGGAATTATTGTATTTTATCGTGCGCGTCCCCCTCTTCATTTGGGCGGCCATTGCCTATGGTTTTATGGGGGCGGTCTATATGCGCGCAGCGGCAGGGCTGGTGCAAATGACGCTGAATATGGGTATTTATAAAAAACTATCCGGGCGTTCCTTTTTTGAGCCGGTGCTCGTGGCGTGGCGGTCGCTGGCCGCTGTCGCAGTAATGTCAGTTTGGTTCTTATTGCTGCGACCTCATCTTGATATGATTGAAGCTCTGCCGCTGCTTGTCAGGCTTGGTATTGATGCAGCTTGTGGCGCGGTGCTCTATATTGGGGCACATGGCATCATATGGCAGCTGGCGGGGCGACCTGCGGGCGTGGAGCAAGTGATCCTGAGCAAAACCCACCCCTTAATCGCAAAATTTTCGCGATAAATCACCGCCCCCCATCCTTCATGATATGATGAAGAAAACGTCATGTGTGCATAGAGCACAGAACTGCATCCCGTGCTTTGCGCTTGATCGATAAGCCTATAGACTTCTTTGAAAAATATACTTTTCAGACACAGCAGTAGACCGAGGAAGAAAATGGAAAAAACGCAAATTGTCCCAACGGAAAAATTAAACGCCGCCGTTGAGGCCGTTTTGGCCAGCGGTGGCATGATGAGTGTCGTCCCGCAAACAATTCGGGGCGTAGACTATCCGCGTGTTTTTGCGGCTTCTTCCATGTCTCTTCGAGATGTCTTGGCCATGGCCACGCTTAAAAACGGCGAAAAGACATTCATCATCTATGAAGGCGAACGTTATACATTTCAGGAAAGTTGGGACAAAGCGCTGCGCTTTGCCAATGCTTTACAAGAAAAATACAATATCGGCCCCGGCGACCGCGTGGCCTTAGCGATGCGTAATTATCCTGAATGGTGCTTTGCCTATTTGGGCATTCTGGCCGCTGGCGCGACTGTCGTGCCCATCAATGCTTGGTGGAAGGCTGATGAAATTCAATTCGCTCTTAAAGATTGCGGTGCCAAAATCGTCATCGGAGATGCAAAACGTCTCAATTATTTAGCGCCCCTCAAAGAAGAATTATCTTTGACCCTAATTGTTGCGCGAGAAGACAGCCCCGCCGCTGACGCCACTTTCGATGACATGGTTAAAGAAGCTTCTTCAGCAGATATTCCGCAGACGCCAATTGATGCTGATAGTGACTTTTGTATTCTGTATACGTCAGGGTCCACAGGGCGACCGAAAGGCGCAATGCTCACCCATCGGGGGGTCATTTCTGCTCTGCTCTCTTGGATGTGTATGTTAGAAGCGGTTAAAATTGCCGCGCCCGGCGTGGACCTCACCCCGGATGAAGGCGGCGCGCTTTTGGCTCTCCCCCTCTTTCACGTTACGGGATCTCATACGATTTTCATACTCTCTTATTTGCAAGGGCGTAAATTGGCTTTCATGTATCGTTGGGAGGCACGCGCCGCCATTGACCTGATTGACCGGGAAAAATTGACCAATCTGACTTGCGTGCCGACAATGTCCAACGAAGTTGTCAATGAAGTACGCGAAGGGGAATTGGCGACCCTTGTCGACATTACAACAGGCGGGGCAAAACGCCCAGCCTCCCATGTCTCTATTCAGAAAGAAAAAATTCCACATGCCAATGTTTCCTCCGGCTACGGACTAACGGAAACAAATGCCCTAGGGTGTAATATCTTTCTTGGTGATTATTTGGAACGCCCGGAAAGCACAGGCCGCGTCGCGCCGCCCGTTACTGAATTTAAAATCGTAAATGAAAAAGGCGACGCCGTACCCACAGGGGAAGTCGGCGAAGTCTGCATCAAAAGCCCAGCATGTTTTCGAGGATATCTCAATCTCCCTGAAGAAACTGCAAAGGCGCTTACGCCGGATGGCTGGTTTCACACCGGGGATCTTGGCAAATTTGATGAAGAAGGCTTTTTATACATTGTTGACCGCCTCAAAGATTTGATTATTCGCGGCGGCGAAAATATTTCCTGCCTTGAGGTCGAAAGCGCCATTCATACATTTGAAGGCGTACAAGAAGTCACTGTCTTTTCTGTGCCTGATGAAAAGTTTGGCGAAATTGTTGGCGCTGTCATTTATCCTCAAAAAGGCAAGGACGTTGATTGTGAAAAGCTTATTGCTTATCTCAAAAATGAATTAGCCAACTTTAAGCTCCCCGAACGCATTTGGATTTCTCCCCTGCAATTGCCGCGCGGCACCACCGGAAAAGTCGATAAACGCGCAGCCAAGGCAATCGCCTTGGAGCACCCCACAACATACCCAGCATAAGGAAATATCATGAGAGAAGCTGTCATCGTCTCAACGGCCAGAACCCCAATCGGCAAAGCCTATCGCGGGGCTTTTAACAACACCCCATCTCCAACGCTTGCAGGCCACGCCATTCAACATGCTGTGTCTCGTGCAGGCATCGATGGCGCGGAAGTTGATGACGTGATCATCGGCGCGGCAATGCAACAAGGGGTGCAAGCCAATAATATTGCGCGAAACGCCGTCTTGCGGTCCGGCTTGCCTGTTACTGTTGCGGGGATGAGTATTGACCGTCAATGTGCTTCCGGGATGATGGCGATTGCCACAGCGGCGAAACAGATCATTTGCGATGATATGACCGTTGCCATTGGCGGCGGTGTTGAGTCTATTTCAATGGTGCAAACTCCGGAATTTAGAATTCAAGCCGATCAAAGCCTCGTTAAAATGCATCCGCAAGCTTATATCTCCATGATTGAGACGGCAGAGATTGTCAGTAAGCGGTATGATATTTCCCGAGAACGGCAAGATGAATATGGCGCGCTTTCACAAACTCGAACCCATGAAGCTCAGGAAGCAGGCAAGTTCGATGATGAAATTGTTGAGCTTAGCACCAAAATGATGGTGAAGGATAAAGAGACCGGCGAAATTTCAGAAGTCGAAAAAACCCTGAGCAAAGATGAAGGCAATCGGCCCGGCACCACAGCAGAAGCCTTAGCTGGCCTGAAACCTGTCATGGAGGGCGGCTTTATCACCGCTGGCAATGCGAGCCAACTTTCTGATGGGGCGTCGGCGGCGGTTCTGATGGAAGCAACAGAAGCCTCAAAACGCGGCCTTGCCCCTTTAGGGATTTATCGCGGCATCGCGGTTGCCGGGTTGGAGCCTGATGAGATGGGCATCGGACCTGTTTATGCCATTCCGAAATTGCTCAAAAGCCATGGGTTGAAAATGGACGATATTGGCCTTTGGGAATTGAACGAAGCCTTTGCGGTGCAAGTGCTTTATTGCCAAGAAAAGTTGGGGATTCCTCTGGAAAATATGAACGTCAATGGCGGCGCGATTTCCATTGGCCACCCCTATGGCATGTCTGGCGCGCGGATGGTTGGGCACGCGCTGATTGAAGGCAAACGCCGCGGCGCAAAATATGTCGTCTGCACAATGTGTGTCGGCGGCGGTATGGGAGCAGCGGGACTTTTCGAAGTCGCATAACGACAAGACATCCCCCCTTTCAGGACAAAGATCAGAAGGCGACGGCTCTCCCCATGCATATGGCCCGTCGCCTTCTGTCTTGGCCTCTCCCCCGAAGCATTTGACCACGCGCCGCACCGACAACCTTTTCCCTGGCGCGGGAACACCAGACGGGCGGGATGGAAGAAAAAGCACCAACACGGCGCGGGTCATGTCATTGACATACACCCCCAAAATAGAACAAATCAAGAACATTTTATCCCCAAATCCAATTTTTCCGATCCCCTCATGATAATCCTTGGCATCGCCTTGTTTCTCTTTGACAAAGTCGCGCGGGCGCGGTTTCAGTATCATCCATGTTGTCGATCATCATTCCCACCCTCAATGCCGCAAGAGCATTACCAGATTGCCTGACCGCGTTAATGCCCGGGGTCACATCAGGGCTGATCCGCGAAGTGATAATCTCCGATGGCGGTTCAACCGATCCGGTGGCCGAGATTGCCAATGCCTGCGGCGCTGTCTTCCTCTCCCAAGCCAAGGGACGCGGGCCCCAATTGGCCGCCGGCGCACAACACGCCAAAGGTGAATGGCTCCTCTTTCTTCATGCCGATACAGCCCTGTCTCAAGGGTGGCAGGACGATGTTGCCACTTTTATAGCCACCACAGGCCAGGAAAATCGCGCCGCCTATTTCCCCCTCGCTTTTAATTCAACCAAAGAAGCCGCTAAACTTGTCGCCAAAACAGCAAATGTCAGAGCCATGCTTTTTGGCTTGCCCTATGGCGACCAAGGCTTATTGATCCGTAAGCACCATTATAAAGCCATTGGGGGATATGGGGAGATGATTTTATTTGAGGATGTGGATCTTATTCGAAAAATCATCAAAGCGGATGGGCGAAAAGCGCTTTCTGCGCTCTCCACAAAAGCTGTGACAGACCCGGCCCGATATGAAAAAGATGGATATGCGAAACGCGTTGTGAAAAATACGACATGCATCATAAGATATTTCCTCGGCCATTCCCCTGATCAAATTGCGGCAAAATATAAATGACCTCTCTTTCTCAAAAATGGGCGAACCGGCTTGTTGTCTTCGCCAAGGCGCCTTTAATGGGCAAAGCGAAAACGCGGCTTGCTAAAGATGTTGGCCCCGCCAGAGCCGCCTGTTTTTATCGCAACGCCACAGCAAAACTCCTCTCCCGGGTGGATGATCCAAGGTGGCAAACTGTGCTGGCGCTCGACCCGCCTTCAATTGTGCCCGGCGGGCTTGAAAATCTTTGGCCTCCAAATTTGCCGCGGATCGGCCAAGGCACGGGCGATCTTGGCGCGCGCATGGGCAATATGTTTTCACATCTGCCCCCCGGCCCGCTGATGATTATCGGGTCGGATTGCCCCGGCATCACCACCCATCACATTGCGCAAGGCTTTGCACAATTGCGCGGCAGCGACGCTGTTTTCGGCCCGGCGATTGATGGCGGCTATTGGCTGATCGGCCTCGCCCGCCGCCGCGCCGCGCCGCAGCTCTTTGATCAAGTTCGTTGGTCTACGGAACATGCGCTCAGCGACACACAAAAAACCCTCCCCGGCCATTTCCGCATTTCTCAATTGCCCCCCTTGTCAGATGTGGACCACGGTGAAGATTTAGCCGCACAACCTTTTGCCTTGGTACGGTCAAAAGCTTAAAGCGCCCCTCTCCTCGCCCGTCAAATCCGCTGCGCAGCACCGCCAAATGAAGGCGGGCAAAACGAAACACACCAAAACCCCGCTCACGCGAAGCGCGAGACAGTAAAAATAAAGGATGGGGAAGCCCCATGCGAAAATTCGGCCTGTTTAGGAAAGCCTTTTGCCTCTCCGGGACAGGAGGTCCCTGTTAAGTGATACGATATGGGACCGTCTCCGACCCCGCATGGCAGGCCTGCCCCGCGGGAACAGCTTTAAAGCTGCACGACGGTGGTCCAGTCAGAGACAGAGTTGGGTCTTTCACCATTGCTCCAATCTCACCTAAGCAAGCCTGGTCCAACGCCACGAAGGTCACGGGCCGACATCCGCTCCCCATCCACATTGGACGACTGAAATCAGTATACGGCCAGATAGGAGAGGGGGGATAAA
>CALLVA010000135.1 GCA_938010655.1 uncultured Parvularculaceae bacterium
CCCTTGCCATAAATCGGAATAGACTGCCCATCGAGGCATTTTAAGATCACCACGGGAATGAGTTTTTCAGGGAACTGAAAAGGCCCATAATTATTAGAACAATTGCTGGTCACGACGGGTAAATTAAATGTCTCGTTCCACGCGCGGACCAAATGATCTGAAGAGGCTTTAGAGGCTGAATAGGGAGAGTTTGGTTTGTAAGACGTTTCTTCCGTAAACAGACCAGTTTCCCCTAATGTACCATAGACTTCATCGGTAGAGACATGGTGAAAGCGGAATGTTTCTTTTTTTGCCTCAGAAAGCCCGTCCCAATGTTTGCGGGCGGCTTGAAGCAACACAAAAGTGCCCATTATATTTGTTTCAATAAAAGCACCTGGCCCATCAATGGACCGATCCACATGGGATTCTGCGGCCAAATGCATAATGGCGTCTGGTTGATATTTTTCAAACACAGCATTAACCGCATCTGAATTGCAAATATCCACTTGCTCAAAATGATAATTCGGATTGTCGGCTACGGAAGCGACATTATCCAGATTGGCAGCATAAGTCAGGCTATCGAGATTGATTACCTCATGGCCCGCCGCAATCGCTTGGCGCACAACACTTGAGCCAATAAAGCCCGCGCCGCCTGTCACAATCATTTTCATCTATGAAGTCCTTTTATGCCTGAAGAGGGCAGCAATAATCGCCCAAAAAGGGGCTTATAACCTTAAAAGTGGCGGGTCCACAACTCTGCTTTTTGAGTGTGCCATTTGAGCCAACCTCCTAAGATTGGTGCGAAAATTGCAACCATTTCTTTAATGATTTGTTAACCAGTCAATATGGCGGCGAGGGGCTTTCTTCCCCGAAATATTGACCTTTTTAGGAGGCCTGCAATGCTTATGTCTTTTTTCTTTGGAAACCGAAAGCAGCGTGCCATTGAGATCTTGTTTCATCGTCCAGCGCATAAGGAACGCTCCACAGCGACCTTGACGATTGGCTCCAAGATTTGGGCAGATATTAGCGAGAGTGGCCGGACAGATATTAAAAACCGGCTTAAATATGATGGCCAAAAGAAATGTCAAAAATTCTGCCAGCGCAAGCTACGCTTGACGAAAGATGAAGCTTTGGCGCTGACATATTATGCGGGTCTATATCTGTAATCAGATTTTAAATTAAGCTTGTACGAGCCATAAAAAAGCCGTTGCTCTGATGTCCAGAGCAACGGCTTTTTGTTTCATGTGAACCGTTATTGCGTGAAAGCTGGATCAACAGAACTGTCGAGTAAGCCGTGATTAGCACGGTCATTGATCACCGTTTCAATCATCTTCCGGTCAATTTTTTTCGCGCCTTCTGAAAAGGCATAGACCATTGCCGTATCGCAGAAAATATTGATCGCCCGGGGCACGCCTTTGCTCGCTTGGTGTACCATCATCAAGGCTTCATTACTAAAGAGATGCTTATCCCCTCCACAAATCACCAAACGCTGTTGGATATATCCATAGGTTTCCTGAGGCTTAAGGGGCTTCAGGTGATAATGGGAGACGACGCGCTGGCGCAATTGCGTCAGGCTTGGTTGGTTGATGATCCGGCCAAGCTCTGGCTGGCCAAGCAAGACAAGTTGTAGCGCAGGTTTGCCATTATAAAGCTTATCAGCGAGCAAGCGCAGGCCTTCTAATGTGGGCTCATCAATCAATTGAGCTTCGTCAATAAACAGAATGGCTTTGCTTTTGCGGTTGGCAAGGCCCTGCAAAAAATGTTTCAGCGCTTCAAGGCTCTCAATTTGACTACCAAATTTATAAGGTTGCCCGAAAGCATATAGCACCCATGAATGAAGATCATCAGAGCGCCCGGCTTGGCCTTCCAAGCGGCCAATTGCAAAATTATACTTATTCCCTGTGCAGAGCTTTTCTAAAAGCGTTGTCTTCCCGCAGCCAATTTCACCGGAAATAACAACCACCCCATGGGTGGACGTCATGCCATAAGACAACATGGTGTGTGCCATGCGGTGTCCTTCAGCCCAATAGATCATGCCCGGTTCTGGATAAGATGAGAATGGTCTGGCCGTCAGGTTAAAATGCTTTTCATACATAAGGTTTTGCCCCAGCAAGGGCAGCCACGATCAGGCTGCCCAGTTTCTTTGTCATTGACAATTATTGATTGAGATAGCCTTGCGCCTTCGCCCGATCAATAACTTTGCTATCTGGTGATGCAATTTGGAGTGCTTTTTCAAGAGCCGCCCGGCCAATTTCCGGCTCGCCAGCTTCAAAGCTAATGATACCGTGGTGATAAAGCACATCAGGATTATTCGGCAAGGCTTCTGCGGCCCGCGTTGAAAACAGGCTGGCTTTCTGGGTTTCCCCATTGAGATGATAAGCCCAAGCCAATGTGTCGAGATAATAGCCAGTGTTGGAATTTCTAAAGCGCTCTGCAATTTCCAAGGCTTCTTGCAAGACAACAGGGTCTGTACTTGTTTCCATCAACATATTGGCGAGGTTATTAGCAATAACATCTTGTCCTGGGAATTGCTGATTAAGCTTGCGAAGCACGCGAATGGCTTCCTGGAACTCGCCCGCATCAATCAATTCACTTGAAAGAAGGATTTCCAAACGGTCCTGACGGTCTGATTTTGTCATGCCTTCGCGAAGAGACTGAAGCGCGAGCGCTTTTTTGCCAGCAGCCAGTTTCACTCGATAGTTCAAGATATGCACAGCATCATCGGTTGGTGTATCTGCCACAAGCTTTTCAATCACGCTATTGGCTTGATCAGTTTTTTGACTGCGCAACAAGACTTCCGCAAATTGCTTACGCGCCAGAATGTCGTCGCCGCTTCTGGCAAGGGTAGAATTGAGGAAATTTTCAGCTTCCGTGTACTGGTTTAGACGGAGATATGTATCAACAAGTTGTGTTGTAATTCTAATATCATCCGGGGATTCTTCCGCCAGTTGTTCCAAAATTGTAAGCGCCGCAGGGTAGCGTTTTTCCAAGAGGAGCACGCCAGCTTCGAGCAAACGGATTTTGTCATTATTTGGATCAACACTGCGTAGGCGTTCCATAGAAATCCGAGCTTCATCCACTTTGCCCATAGCAATTTGTGTTTGGGTCAGGAAGACAAGTGTCGGGATATCACCAGGGCGTTTTTCGAGAAACGTATTGGCCACATCAATGGCGCCGTCACCATCATTTTTCCGCAACAAGAAAGACTGGTACGCATTTGTGATGACGCGGTCTGTTTTTGCATTATCGACAGCCTTGGCATATTGCGCACTGGCGAAGTTGTCATTGCCCGTTTGGTCATAGGCCCCAGCTAAAAGAACCATGGCTTTGGCATTGTCTGGTTCTTGATCAAGCGCTAGCGTTAGAACAGCAATGGCTTCGTCATAATTTTCGTCAGCCAATAATAAGCGGCCTTTGATCACCAAGGCGTCTGGGTCGTTTGGGTCTGCTTCCAGAATTTGTTCAACAAGACCATTGGCCGTGCTGGTATCTTTTTCAACCAATGCCATGAAAGCAAGCGCGTTGAGAGCCTGGTTTTTAATGTCATCATCCGGCGCCATAGAAGAAATGGATTTCAACTCATTGCGACACTGATCAATGTTGCCAGATTTGCAATATAAATCAGCGCGGGTGAAGAGAAGGTCAAAATTGTCACTTTCTTCAGCGATAAATCCATTGATCCGCTCTAGCGCTTTTTCCGGGTCGCCTGCAAAGAAGTCAAATTCTGCGAGGCGCATTTTCAAGCCAGTTGATTCTTCAGACTTCGGAATGATCGCTTCATAAATTTTGCGACCTGCATCAAAATCGCGCATTTTGACGCCGAGATATTCAGCTTTCTGAATCTGATAGATCAGCGCATCAGGATAGCGTTCCGTAAGTTCGTTGAAGACTTCCATGACGCCTTTATTTCCGTTGAGGCGCTCTGCAAGGACGAGCTTAACAATCAACAGCCCTTGAGGATCTTCTGATTTGGCAATGCCCTCATCAAGGATTTTCATCGCTTCTTCAAAATTCTCAACGGACATTTGGTCCGCGGCGAGAATATTATAAACTTCCGCGTTGGAGGGATCTTTTTGCAATACGTTGCCCGCAACCCGGCGTGCTTCTTCATTGCGATTGTTCAAAATCAGGGCAGCGGCTTTTAGGGAGAGGGCTTTGGTGTCGTCAGGTTTCCCTTGCAACGCGCCTTCGGAATATTTCAAAGAATTTGACTTGTCTGCCGTCAAAAGAGAAATTTGCGCCAGTGCCATATTGGCTTCGTAATTCACAGGATCGACGTTCAAGACGGCTTTCATGCTAGAGACAACCTTGCGGTAGTCTTTTTGGCGCATAGCAAGATCTGCCAGACCCAAATGAGCTTCAATATTTTCGTAGTTTTTGCCGATGGCATTGTTGAATTGAAGGCGAGCCGTATCATAGTCACCTGCCTCTAAATATTCTGTACCACTTTTGGCAAAATCTTCAGCTTGCTCAAGCTTGTCAGCGCAGCCTGAAAGCATCAACAAGGCAAGAACGCCTGCGGTTACATATTTAGCCTTACCCATGATCAATTCCTCTTGGTTTCTGTACTGGCATTAGATGTGACGAAATGACGTTAATAGAGCGTTACTCTGAGCCAATCATCATATAGGGGGTTATGTTGAAGCTGCGATTGGCGCAGCGTCAACAGCTGGTTTTGCAGCCATTATAGTCTCTTTTGTTTCAAAGCGGCAATCGTTCAACTTCAGCAACTTTTGGGCAGTTTTAGAAGTATTCCCAATCGTGAAGGCAATGTCGGCTTTGGACAGGCGGTGATCTGCCAATTGAAGCAGGCCGAGCAAGCCAAGATCGAAGCTGACACAATTTGAAAAGTCGATATGAACGTCATGGCCTGCCGCGACAGCTTTTTTCAAAGAGGCTCTTGTGGAGGCCAGGTTCGTTTCCCGGCAATCTGCAGCAAGGGTGATGGTTGTGAGGCCATTTTCCATGGCAACAGTGCTCGTGCCGCTATTTTCTGGGGCAGATGCCGCCATTTTTTCAATTATGCGGCGGCTTTTCAAGCACCGCAGCGCAAAACCGGGTAGGGAAGCAAAGTTTTTCGCATAGCGTTTGGCCAATTGGCGGTCTTCCTTGATCCGCCAGAGCCATTCCATGCCTGTTTTTTGAAATAGCTTCGGGGCGCGCTGAACTGTGCCAGCAGTGAAATCTACCACGGCCCCTAAAGGCGCGATGATGCGCGCTGAGATTTTATCAATATTTTTCTCAATCCAGAGCTGACCTTTATAGGCAGATAGAGAAACTAGAAGAAGGTCAGGGTTGCCTGCGCTCACTTCTTCGGTAATTTCTTCGGTGCTCATTTCTTCAACGGTGCCAAAACCAGGGTTGAAAGAGCCAATTGAAGTGACGCCGCCATCTTCTTTTTTCAGGACATCAGCTGCTTGCTCTGCTGCGCCGTCGCGCCCGCCAAAGAAGAAAACAGAGCGAGATCCGCGGAAAGAGGGTTTTACCTGACGCAACCGGTCAAACAAAGAAGAGCCCTGAACCCGCGTTTGCAAGGGAATGCCAGCGAGTTTCGCGAGCATTAGAACAGGCATACCATCACAGACAGACAAATCAGCGGCAATCATAGAGCGGCGAAACGCGTCATCGGTTTTGCCCATGGTGAACCAGTCGAGGTTTGGTGTGCCGAGCCACATTTTGCCGCCAGCATTGATCGTCCGGTCAATTGCAGTAGTGGTCTCCGCCATAGTGAGCGTATCCATTGGAACACCAAGAAGGGAATAGACTTTGCGATCAAATGTTTCATCTGCGAGAGGAATGACACGAGCGGACGTCGCAGAAGCAGCAGCATCGCTTGCGCCTTGCAGCTTTTCGTTTCGTATTGCGGCGAGATTTACAACTGACTCTCTCAATGTCTTTACCCCTAATGCCCTAAAGGCCTGTAGTGTTTAACGGTTCAGCCTTATTACAGCAAGATAGAGACCAGTTTTAAGCACACATAATCCCCCAAGACCGCCTTTTTGGGGTATAGGGTCTAGGCTATATTTTTCAGGGGTCGTTTTTGGGGCGAAAGGAATAAAGCGGTAAAGTTGGCTAAATTTTAATCTAAAGAATTAACACATCTTTAAGGATTAGCCTTGGCACTCTGCTTCTTGAAATAAGTGTGTGTGCCTTTGGAAATGACCCTGTCCTGATCTGAAACATGGCCTGCGTCAAACGTGTCGGCCTTTCTCAGGCGTTGATAAATTGGGGTAAAATCTTGGTAGCACGCCTCAAGCAACTCTTCAAAACTATCGATCACAAAATAAGTCTGCTGAAAATCATCGATCACATAGTCGGTGCGCATAATCCGTTCGAGGTCAAAACCGAGGCGGTTAGGGCTGTCGCTTTCCAGCGCAAATTTGGTCTCTGCGGGGGAAGACATGATGCCTGCGCCAAAAATGCGTAATTCCCCGGCTTCCCGGATCAGGCCAAACTCAACGGTATACCAGTATAATCGTGCTAGATTTGGCAGAACATTATCTTCAGAGGCGTCCAGCCCACCTTTGCCATATGCTTGCATAAATTCAGAAAAAACAGGGTCTGCCAAAACAGGCACATGGCCAAATATATCATGGAAGATGTCTGGTTCCTGAAGATAGTCAAACTCAGCCTCAGGGCGAATAAAGGCACCTGCGGGAAAGCGTTTATGGGCGAGGTGGTCAAAAAACACTTCGTCAGGCACAAGGTCCGCCACGGGGACAACTCGCCACCCGGTTAGTTTTTCAAGTCGGTCAGATAAACGCTCCATATTCGGGATACCGCCTGATTCCGATAGATCCAGCTTATTCATGGCGTCAATAAAGCCATCATAGGCCCGGCCCGGCAAAAGCTGTTTTTGGCGATCAAACAACCTCGCCCATCTGTCATGTTCTTCAGGGCTATAGCTCTCCCATGCCTGATCAATTGTATAATCAGCATTTTTGGGCGCGTTTCTATATCGGTTTTTTTCTAAGGTCATAAGTTAGATAATATAGTCATATTCTCTCAATAGGTGGTGCTGAAATGAGGGGCAAGAAAAGCAGGAACAGTCTCGTTTTTGTGCCGCTATGAACGAAAATTCTGTTATGGCGATAGAAAAGGAGAAAAATAGGATGTTTGATAAATTACGCAGTCTGTTTAAAGCCCAGCCAGACACAAAGACACCAGACCCGGAAGCCGGCGTGCGCCTTGCGGTGGCGGCATTGCTGGTAGAGGCAGCGCGGGCGGATGAAGATTATACCGAAGAAGAAATGTCTCTCATCGAGCGCATCTTGAAGAGCCAATTTGCGCTTGATGCTGCTGCTGTGACAACGCTTCGAACGGATGCTGAAGCCGCCCAAGAAGAAGCCAATGATCTTTATCGGTTCACACGGGTCGTAAAAAACGATCTTGATCATGAAGGCAAAATTGAGCTGGTGGAAAATCTCTGGGAGATCATTCTATCTGACGCAGAGCGCCACCCCCATGAGGAAATGTTGGTGCGCCGTTTGGTCGGGCTGATATATGTGAGTGATCAGGAAAGCGGCGCTGCGCGCCAAAGGGTTGAAGCGAAGTTAGCGTCTTAAACAGGGAGTAAATTGAGCCTATCAAGGCGGAGATTGGACCGCTTTGATATGGCTTATTAAGCTTGTAGCTTACTGACCAGCGGCTGCCAAAAAGGCTTTGCTTGGGAACTTATAGAAATGGTGGACGCCAATCGTGGCCGTTGGCTCTAGATTGGGAGCCCAATAAGGGTCCACATAATTCGCGTGATAATGGGTCGCTTTGCGACTTACGGGCAGATGCACCCCGGCCAAAATCGCCGTGGCCATATTTTCTGCTTTTGACCAATGCTTGTGCTCCAAGGCTTTATCCATGGACCCATCGCAGGTGAAAGAGAACTGACAGCCTGTGACGCGTTTTGAGCCTTGATAGACTACACCGCAAATTGTGTCTGGATAGACCGAACTTTTGACCCGGTTCAAGATAACATCAGCCACAGCAACACGGCCAATCGCGGCTTCGTTGCGGGCTTCATAATAAATGGCTTCAGCTAAACATTGTTGTTCACTGCCACGGATCGCCGCGACTTTGAGCAAGGCAGGGTCTAGGGGCTCTAAATCATCTATTTCTGTGGAAAGTCGAACAGGTGTTGCGAGACGCATTTCAGTTTCATTAAAGGCGAGATAATCCGTGAAGAGTTGCTCTAGCTTTTCTGTTTCTTCTGCGATGACCATTTCATCAGCTGTGGTCGTGCGAGAATTTTGGACAGACACAATCGTCGCAAACATGGCAACGATGATTGAGGCGCAGGCCACGAGGTTGCGAGATTGCCAGCAAATATTCCAGCGATCACGAGATGCCGTGTCGAGGGGTGTGTTACCCAGATCTTGATTCTGTCTCGTCATCAGTTTCAAATCCCAGTTACGATCCCGCATTGTTGCGGTCTGTTCGCACATGCAGCAAATATGCCGCTGACTGGATATGGCAGCTCGGCCAAAAAGAGGCAAGTTGTTAAAACTGGTTAAACGGAAGTTAATTTCCACATGAATTAACCAAGCATTTGGCTGATTTCGTGAGGGTTTTCAGCCCTCAAAGCCGAAAATTTGCTTCAAATTTTACTTAAATTAAATGCTCTGGGTCACCCGAAAGACACTTAAAGAGAGATTAATATGAGGGGGAATACACCAAAAAGGGGCCAAGTGACCCCTTTTTAGGCATTATTTCTTGGCGGCAAGAGCGGATTGCGCCGCTGTTAGTCGTGCAATCGGCACCCGGTATGGCGAGCATGAGACATAATCCAGGCCAACCTGTTCGCAAAAATGGATCGAGGCGGGATCGCCCCCATGTTCGCCGCAAATGCCAAGCTTGATGTCAGCCCGCGTTTTGCGGCCGCGCTCAGCAGCAATCTCGATCAACTGGCCGACGCCTTCTTGGTCCAGAGATACAAACGGGTCCTGTTCCAAGACGCCCGCACGAATATAAGCCGGGAGGAAGGAGCCCGCATCATCGCGCGAGAGACCGAATGTGGTTTGCGTCAAATCATTCGTGCCAAAAGAGAAGAAGGCCGCGTCTTCAGCAATCTTATCAGCCATCAAGGCGGCGCGTGGTAATTCGATCATTGTACCGATTAAATAGTCAAGTTCTACACCGCGTTCGCGCAATACATCCGCAGCAATTTCTTCAATCCGCTCTTTCAAGATCGCGAGTTCTTTTTTGGTTGCCACAAGCGGGATCATAATTTCCGGTACAATTGTTTCGCCGCTTTCTTTTACAACATCACAAGCCGCTTCAATAATGGCGCGCGCTTGCATTTCATAAATCTCGGGATAAGACACCCCAAGGCGACACCCTCGATGGCCGAGCATGGGGTTAAATTCTTGCAGCTTATGAGCGCGTGTTTTTAATTCTTCTGGATTGATACCAGATGCTTTAGCCACTTCTTCAATTTCAGCGTCAGAATGCGGCAAGAATTCATGCAGCGGTGGATCAAGCAACCGCACAGTGACAGGCAAGCCAGCCATGACTTTGAAAAGATCCGTAAAGTCCGCTCTTTGCATTGGCAAGAGTTTAGCTAAGGCGGCTTCGCGCCCGCCTCTATCTTCTGCGAGGATCATTTCGCGCACAGCGACAATGCGCTCTGCTTCGAAGAACATATGCTCTGTGCGGCAAAGGCCAATACCTTCTGCGCCAAATTCCCGTGCGGTCTTGGCGTCTAATGGCGTTTCCGCATTTGCCCGAACGCCCATGCGGCGAGATTGATCAGCCCACGCCATAAGTTTGCCAAAGTCACCGGAAAGTTCTGGCTTTGTGGTTTTGACTTCACCGAGATAAACTTCTCCCGTGGCGCCATCAATGGTGATGATTTCGCCTTTTTGAACAGTCTGTCCCGCCACAGAAAAACTGTTGGCATCTTTTTCAATTTTCAAATCGCCCGCGCCGCAAACGCATGGACGGCCCATGCCCCGCGCCACAACGGCAGCGTGGGAAGTCATGCCGCCTCGCGCCGTGACAATGCCTGCGGCGGCATGCATGCCGTGAATATCTTCTGGAGAGGTCTCGACCCGAACGAGCATGACCTTGCGGCCTTCTTGCGCGAGGCGTTCAGCTTCATCAGAATTGAACACTACTTCGCCAGAAGCCGCGCCCGGAGAAGCGGGCAGGCCTTTCAGGATCATCTTGCGCGGCGCATCCGGGTCCAGGGATGGATGGAGAAGTTGATCCAGCGACCCTGGCTCAACACGCATCACGGCTTCTTCTTGAGTGATCAATCCATCTTCGCACATATCCACGGCAATTTTCAGAGCCGCTTTAGCGGTGCGCTTGCCTGCTCTTGTTTGGAGCATCCAGAGTTTGCCTTCTTGAATGGTAAACTCAATATCTTGCATGTCGCGATAATGTTTTTCGAGTTTCGCAAAGACATCAGTCAGTTCTTTGAAAGTCCCGGGCATGGCCTCTTCAAGGCTGTCTGCCGTCTCTCCCATTTCGCTTTTTGCTTTCAGGGTCAGGGGCTGCGGCGTGCGAATGCCTGCAACAACGTCTTCGCCTTGCGCATTGATCAGAAACTCGCCGTAATAAGCGTTTTCCCCTGTGGATGGATCGCGGGTAAAGGCAACGCCTGTTGCGGATGTTTCGCCCATATTGCCAAAGACCATGGCTTGAACGCTCACGGCGGTGCCCCATGCAGCGTGAATATTGTTCAGTCTACGATATGTATTGGCCCGGTCATTCATCCAGGAACCAAACACTGCATCAATCGCTCCCCATAGTTGTTCAGTCACATCTTGCGGGAAGGGCCGCCCAAGGTCTCGAGCGATAACTTCTTTATAGCCTGCAATGATTTTCTTCCAATCCGCGGCGGTTAAATCCGTGTCGAGGAATTTATCGTTCACTTCTTTATAGTCATCGAGGATTTCCTCAAAACTATAATGATCAACCCCAAGCACCACATCGGAATACATCTGAATGAAACGGCGATAGCTGTCATAGGCAAAGCGCTCATCTCCAGACAGAACGGCGAGGCCTTTGACGGTTTCGTCGTTCAGGCCGAGATTCAACACGGTGTCCATCATGCCCGGCATGGAGGCTCTGGCGCCTGAGCGCACAGAAACGAGGAGGGGATTGGATTGGTCCCCAAACCCTTTGCCAACGGTGGTGCCAATTTTGGCGACAGCGGCATCAACTTCCGCGGCAAGCCCCTCAGGATAGGTTTTCGCATTGTCATAATAGGCGGTGCAGACTTCAGTGGTGAGCGTAAAGCCGGGAGGGACAGGGAGGCCGAGGCTGGCCATTTCCGCGAGATTCGCGCCTTTGCCGCCAAGTAGATTTTTCATGGAAGCGTCGCCGTCGCTATTGCCGCCGCCGAAATTATAAACCCATTTAGACATAGAAGTGCTCGCCTTTAAATCCGTTGCAGACATGTATGTTCTCCCCCCGAACAGCCCGCAACGTTTAGGGCGGGCTTAACTTTCTATTTTGCCAAGATCCGCGACTAAATCACAGGTCCCTTTAATCTCACTTAACAAAGCCAATCGATTTGCACGTATCGCTGGATCATCATCATTGACTTTGACTGCTTCAAAGAATGCATCAAGCGGGCCACGCAAACTGGCAAGTGCGGCCATAGCGGCGCCAAAATCCTCATTCTTCACACATTTGTGGACCTCAGCAGAAACCTTGGCAAGCGATTGATGCAGCGCCTTTTCTTCTTTTTCCGTAAGCAGATCATCCTTGACAGCGATGTCAGAATTCTTGCCACCGGTGTCAGACTTTTTCTGTTCCGATTTGAGAATATTCGTCGCACGTTTGTAGGCCGCAGAGAGGTTCGCCCCATCGTCGGTTTTGAGAGTGGTCTCAAGGGCGGCCAGCTTTTTGGTGATCAGAACAAAATCATCTTCAAGCGTGCCATCAGGCTTTGCGAGGACTGCATTGATGTGATCGTAGGCATGGCCTTTGTCTTTGAGATAGACAGCGAGGCGGTCGTGGAAGAAGGTGAGGAGGTCTTGGGGGACACCGAATGAAGACTGGCTTAGCCTCAACTTATTTTCCAAAATAATCTGAATAACACCCAAAGCCGCGCGCCTCAGGGCAAAAGGGTCTTTGCTACCTGTTGGTTTTTTATCAATTGCCCAAAAACCCGTCAGTGTATCAATCTTTTCCGCCAAAGCGACGGCAACGGAGACAGGTGCGGTGGGGACATCATCATTCTGCCCCGCAGGCTTATAATGATCGCGGATCGCATCAGCGATGTCATCTGACACATTCTGCTTCTGCGCATAATAGCGCCCCATCAAGCCTTGCAGTTCTGGAAACTCATAGACCATGCCGGTCACAAGATCGGCCTTGGCCAACTCTGCCGCTTGCTTTGCCACGGCAGGATCAGCGCCCACCAGCGGCGCAATCTCTTCGGCGAGCTTTGCGACGCGTTTTGCTTTGTCGCCAACTGTGCCCAAGCCTTCAAAGAAGATAATATCATCCAGCTTCTTCGCATGCTCAGCCAAAGGCACTTTCAAATCTTGTCTGTACAAGAAAAAGGCATCAGAAAGCCGCGCGGTCAAGACGCGCTCATAGCCTGTCATCATGGCTTTGCCGCCATCATGAGGTTCCACATTGGCCACACAAATAAATTTATTCGCCAACGCGCCGGACTTTGGATCCCGTACGGAGAAATATTTTTGGTGGCCTTTCATGGAAGCGATTAAGGCTTCTGCGGGCACTTCGAGAAACTTCTCATCAAAAGTGCCGATGCGCGGGGAAGGCCATTCTGTTAGCCCGGCATTTTCCATCAATAAATGCGCGTCTTCGATTAATTCCAGCCCTTGGGTCGCGCAAAGCGCTTTGGCTTCTTCAAGAATTTTCTCTTTGCGTTCCTCCATATCAAGCATGACATGGGCGCGGCGAAGCTTGGCTTCATAATCTTCAAAGCTGCGGGTTTGAATCTCGCCGGGGGAGATGAAGCGGTGGCCTTCCGTAATATCTGCGGATTTAATCCCGGCAATTTCAAACGGGACGACTTCAGCGTCATAAACACAGAGGATGCGCTTCAAAGGCCGGACCCATTTCAGATCACCTGCGCCCCAGCGCTGAGATTTTGGCCATGGGAATTTGCGGATCAAGTCCGGCATGAACCCCGCGACAATATCTGCCGTGGGGCGGCCTTTCTCGGAGATCACGGCGACATAATAATCGCCCTTTTTATCAGAGCGAATTTCGGCTTGGTCGACGCTATTGAGACCAGCGGATTTTAAGAACCCGGCAACCGCCTGTTCTGGCGCGCCGACCCGAGGGCCTTTTTTCTCTTCATTTTTATCTGGGGATGTTCCCGGCAAGCCAGACACCACCAGCGTAAGCCGACGCGGCGTGGCAAAAGCCTTCGCGCCTTCGGGCATAAAGCCAGCATCAAACAGTTCTTTTTGGACAAGCTTTTCAAGGTCCGCTGCGGCCTTAGCTTGCATGCGGGCGGGAATTTCTTCTGAGAAGAGTTCTATAAGTAATTCAGACATGGCGTGGGTTTAGCGGGGTCTTAGAAGGATGTCATCAGGGAAGTTTTGAGAAGGCCCCCGCCATCTTTTCAGGGCACCTCCCCCACAAGCAGCGGAGGAAGAAGATATTGAGTAAGGTAGAATATAGAGGCCTAACTCTGTTTAATCGCCCGAAAATCAGAAGGCTTCATAGCGCCAATGGCGAGGCAGATCCCGCCATAGACGGCGAGGCCAACGCCTGTGAGGGCGATCAGCACCAGCCATAATTGGCCCAGCAAAATGTTTTGCAAGACGTCCTGATATTTAACGCCGAAATATAATAAGCCGCCCATGCTCAGCGCTGCCAAGAGAATGCGAGGGGCGCGGCTTGCGAGGCGCAGATCTGGTTTTAAAATCCCGCGTTTTGCCAAGATAGCCGTTAGCAAGGAGACCTCGATCCATGATGCGATAATGGTCGCGATGGGAATGATGATGAACCCCATGACGGGGAAGAGAGCAATCGACAATGTCGCATTGGTGCCAATCGCCACAAGAGAGGTCTTCATCGGCGTTTTGGTATCTTCCCGCGCAAAGAATGCAGCGGCCATGACTTTATGCATTACAAAAGCGGGGAGGCCGAGACCATATATCATCAAAGCAAGACCTGTTGCCGCGGTGTCTTTATCGGTGAAAGCGCTTTTGTCGACATCCACAAGCTTCAAAGCATCACTGGCAAAATCTTGATATAAAGCCGCGCAAATCAGTTGCGGCATCACAAACATCGCCACAGCAGCCGGAATGGCGAAGAGCAGCGCAATCTCAAGGCCGCGATTCATCGTGTTCGCGGCGACATCATCCTTGCCCTCTTTTAAAGAGCGAGAAATGGACGGCATTAAAACAATCCCAAGCGCAATACCGATCATCGCCAAAGGCAATTGATATAATTGGTCTGCATTCATCAGCCAGGAAATCGCCCCGTCTTGGCGCGACGCAATATTGGTCCCGATCAACATATTCACTTGGAGCGCACTTGCGCCAATAAAGCCTGGAAGGCCCAGCGCCAGCAATCGCTTCATGCCCGGCCCGCGTTTTGGCAGCCGCAATTTCAAAAACAGGCCTTGTCGCCATGCGCCAATAATCAACACGCCCAATTGCATGATCCCGCCAAAGAAGACGCCCCATGAGGCGGCTTGCCCGGTGATTTCCCGGTCTTCACGGGCAAAGAGCAATACCGCAGCTATCATACAAATATTCAACATGAGCGGGGCAAAAGCTGCTGCCGCAAATTTGTGAAGCGCGTTGAGCATGCCGCCATAAAGGCCAACCAAAGACATGCAAGCAAGATAAGGGAACATGATCCGCGTATAGAGGATTGCCAGTTCAAATTTTTCCGGGTCTTCTTTAAAACCGGGCGCGAGCAGCCCCATGAAGACAGGCGTGAAAATCATCACCAGCGCCGACAACAATGTCAGCACGAAGATCAACCACGCCATGACATTTTCTGCAAATTCCTTCGCTTTTTCTTGCCCCTCTTTAACATGTTCGCCTTGGAACAACGGAATAAACGCGGCTTGAAACGCGCCTTCGGCCAGCAAGCGGCGGAACATGTTTGGAAAGCGGAAAGACGCCCAAAACGCATCCGCCACCGGAGAGCCAGAAGCCCCGATAATGCCAGTGATCAAGACTTGCCGCGCAAAACCAAGAATGCGCGATAGCATGATGAAGCCGGAAACTGTCATCATTGATTTGAAAATCGGGCGTGCCATGTGGGTCTCTGGATGCTTTCTCGTGCTGCTGCGACGTTGCCGCCCCGCCTACACATTATTGATAAGGCTAAGATATGAAAAATTTATGGGGTTTTGGTGTTGCCTTGTTTTACGGAGAATTCAATTAGGGAACAGGCCTTGGGGTTGTGTTATATTTGCCACAGTGACGTGTGTCTTTTGCCGCATGGAATCAGCTATGTTGTATGTTATTATCACAGAGCGTTATGATGGTATGACTTAATAGAAGGATGTTTGGGTTCAATAATTTTACCTTTCCACATTTTACCTTAAAATTTTCCGCCCGTAAAAGCTGGCACCGTGAAGCTATACTTCACGATACCTGCCTTGAGCGAAAGGGCTTGGCTCCTAGTGAGGTGGTGTCATGGGTATGATGATGTCCAATCCTGAAACCTGCCCGGCGCTGGTGCTGAACGCAGATTTTCGACCTTTAAGCTATCACCCTTTATCTTTGTGGCATTGGCAAGATGCGTTGAAAGCCGTCTTCTTGGACCGCGTCGATGTCGTCGCGGAATATGATAATGTGGTGCGGTCTTCATCTTTCGAAATGAAACTCCCCTCCGTGATTGCACTGCGCACTTATGTGAACCATGCGCGCAACCCAGCTTTTACGCGGTTTAATGTGTTCCTGCGGGATAGTTTTACTTGCCAATATTGCGGTGTTGTGGGGCGCGAATTGCTGACGTTTGACCATGTGATTCCGCGCAATCGCGGGGGCAAAACCACTTGGGAAAATATTGTGGCCGCCTGTTCGCCTTGTAACCTCAAAAAAGGCGGGCGCATGCCAAAAGATGCGAAAATGCATCCGGCGCAGACGCCGCATCGGCCGAATATGTATGAGTTGAACGACCGGGGCCGGGCTTTTCCGCCTAATTATCTCCATGAGAGTTGGCAGGATTATCTCTATTGGGATATTGAGCTAGAGCCTTGATCTTCGGCTTCTTTTGCGCACATCGCGGCTTTTTTGCCTAGTCGGCAGGGCCATATGGGGCGCGTTTTGATTTTCAAGAAACCAGAATGGTGATCACCGTCACATCCAAATTCTTCGTAATTTGATACTTTATAAGAGTGAGATGGCAAAGCCACCACAATCGGAGAAGAGATACATTCGGGGGAGAAGACCAATGAGAAGTGCTTTTTTACAAATTATCGCTATCGTCTTAACTGGTGTTGCTTGCGCCTTGCTTTTGGCAGGCCCCACAAAACCCGGTCAAACAGACTGGGCAGATCGGACAGTCACAATTGACCATATTGCGACGGCGCAAAGATAAGTCCTGATAGCATCGGCCAAAACAGGCACAAAAAACCGGAAAGCGCTGCTTCCCGGTTTGATTTTAAATGATCTTTTTCAGCTTATTGCGAAATGGCAAATCTGAAGGTTTTGCGAACGTCGCGCTGGGCAATATCATTGCCCCCTGTATCTGTCGGGTTAAACCGCCATTTTTGAATAGCTCGAACGGAAACACGCTCGAAGCATTTATTGCTGGCATCCAAAATCCGCACATTGATCACATTGCCATTTTTAGTGATGTCAAAAATCACAGTGGCCGTCCCTTCAATGCCTTTGCTTAAGCAGCTATTGGGATATTCTGGCGGTACTTGGACAATGGCCAATCCGGGATCAAAAGGTAACCTAAACCCATCTGTTACACCCCCACTAATCGGCGGCTTCGGAGCCGGGTTGGGAATGACAGGGCCATCCTGTGGACCTTCTCTCTCGGTGGTTGGCGGTTGAGGAGCCACGATCTTGCTAGGGTCGGGCGCAGTATTGACGGGCTCTTTCAATACTGTCTCTTGCGTCTGAGGTGTGATCGGACCAATGGGAGGTGGGGGATCTTGTAGCAACACATCATCCGTCTGCACCAAACTATTCATACCAATGAATAACCCCGCTGTTACAACGGCAGCCAGAGGAAGCCCAAGAGCTAAACGGCCAATACCTGATGATCGATGCTGTGTCATAATGACCCGCCTTTCAATTATGTCCCGTATCACATTGATATTTTAGGCTCCTAAAAGCCTGAAGAATTATCGCAATACAGTTTAGACAATTATTATAATGATAAAAGGCTATCACATTTATCAAAATAAGCAATTAAAAGAGAAAAATAGATAATTTGATATGTTATAAAATCCATTGTTTATATGACGAATAGTGGATTTTCTATATATTCTTTATGCTGATTGAAAATCAACCAGCAATGCGCCTTCTTTCACTGTTGTGCCTGTGTCAAATGGCAAAGCAACAACAGTGCCGTCGCTTGGTGCTTTAATGGCATATTCCATTTTCATCGCTTCCATCACCAATAAAGTGGTTCCCTTACGGACAGTATCTCCAGGGGAGACTTGCACGCTTGTGATAACCCCCGGCATAGGGGCCATGAGGTTCCCTGTTGCCTCCCCATCAGATTGACTTACCAAAGGGCTATGGCGGACAAAATCAATACGTTCTCCTTCTTGCCAGAGAGTGACTTTTCGATCCGTCGCAACGCCCGTGAATGCTTGTCGTTTTTGATCAAGGATAAAGCTAAGCGTATCGCCATGTTTGGCAATATTGGAAACCACCCCTTGCTCTTTCCCAACGGTAATCTCGAAGCTGTCTTTATCGGATGAAACGTCTTTTAGATGTAGGCAAAGTGACGTCTCTCCCTCAAACCAAAAATGTTCCCCCCGTGGCAAATTCAAGCGAAACCCCGCCTCTCGTCTTTCTCCCCTGAGAACAATAGCAGCAGCGGCATAAGCGCTTAAATCTGGTTCTATTTCAGAGGTGAGTTTTGTCGCATGAGTTTCAAGATATGCTGTTGTGACGTCGCCTTGTTGAAACGGGGAGTGAGCAGATATTCTGCTAAGCAGAGCCGTGTTTGTTTTTAGGCCATTAATCTGAAGCGCAGCCAAAGCACGGTTCATTTTATGAAGGGCTGTTTCGCGAGTTGCGCCATGGGTGATCAGCTTAAGGATCATTGGATCATAGAAGGGCGAGATTTCATCTCCTTCGCTTATCCCTGTATCAATACGAGCATTCCGGGGCAGGGTTAGGCGTGTGAGCGTGCCGACAGAAGGCAAATAGCCGCCTTCAACATCTTCGGCATAAATGCGCGCTTCAAAAGCATGACCTGATTCAGTGATGTTTTCTTGGGTAAGGGGCAAAGCCTCTCCGGCCGCAACACGCAATTGCCATTCTACCAAGTCTTGCCCTGTAATTTCCTCCGTCACCGGATGTTCAACTTGGAGGCGGGTGTTCATTTCCATAAAATAGACTTGGGATTTGCCATCATACAAAAATTCAACAGTGCCAGCGCCCAAATAGTCAACGGCTTTAGCAGCTTGCAACGCCGCTTCGTGAAGCTTCGCGCGCACATCTTTGGGCAGATTGGGAGCCGGGGCTTCTTCAATCACTTTTTGATGCCGCCGCTGGACCGAGCAATCACGTTCAAATAAATGAACCAAATTACCATTTCTATCGCCAAAGACTTGGACTTCAACATGGCGGGGATTGGTGATGAATTTTTCGATCAAAAATTGATCATCATCAAAAGCCGCTTTGGCTTCCCGCTTGGCCGAATCATATGCTGCTTCCAAATCGCTTTCGCGCTCCACAAGGCGCATGCCTTTGCCGCCGCCACCCGCACTGGCTTTGAGCAAAACAGGATACCCAATGCGCGCCGCCTCTTTTTTGAACAAATCAACAGATTGCGCGCTGCCTTGATAGCCCGGCACAACAGGCACACCTGCCGCTGCCATCATATCTTTTGCCGCAGATTTTGACCCCATCGCATCTATGGTTGCTGGCTTTGGGCCAATAAAAACAATCCCCGCTTTTTCACAGGCGCGCGCGAAATCAGCATTTTCAGAAAGGAAGCCATATCCCGGATGGATCGCTTCAGCCCCAGCATTCTTTGCGGCGGTTAAGATTTTTTCGGCAACCAGATAACTCTGGGCTGCGGGCGCTGGTCCAATATGAATGGCTTCATCTGCCTGCAGAACATGTTGCGCTTTCGCATCCGCATCTGAGAAAACAGCCACGGTTTGAATGCCCAGATGTTTGCAGGTTTTAATAATACGACAAGCAATTTCACCGCGATTGGCAATCAGGATTTTAGAAAACATAAGCGGTCACATCCTGAACACGCCAAAGCGTGTTTCTTCTATAGGGGCACTAAGGGCGGTTTCTAAAGCAAGGGTGATGACGCGGCGCGTATCCGCCGGATCAATAATACCATCATCCCAGAGCCGAGCAGAGGAATAATAAGGAGAGGCTTGGTCTTCAAATTGTTTCAAGACTTTTTCTCTATATGACTTTTCTTCCTCCGCGCTCCAAGGCGCCCCTTTCTTGGTCAGGCTAGCGCTGCGCACTGTGGTTAGAACATCCGCAGCGCTTTGGCCGCCCATTACGGAGATTTTGGCGTTTGGCCACATATATAAGAAGCGCGGACCATAAGCCCGGCCACACATGCCATAATTGCCCGCGCCATAAGATCCCACAATGATGATTGTAATTTTTGGGACGTTAGCGCAGGCAACAGCGGTCACCATTTTTGCCCCATTTTTGGCAATGCCGCCTGACTCTGCAGATTGCCCGACCATGAAACCGGTAATATTCTGTAGAAAGAGTAAAGGTATTTTGCGTTGACAACAAAGCTCCACAAAATGGGCCGCTTTCAGGGCGCTTTCCGAAAACAACACACCATTATTGCCAATGATACCAATGGGTATACCGTTAATATGAGCAAAGCCACAGACAATCGTGCTACCATATAGGGGTTTAAATTCATCAAAGTCGCTGCCGTCAACAATGCGACCAATCACTTCACGCACATCATATGGCTTACGCAAATCAGCTTCGACGACTTTGTATAAATCTTCTTCTGAAAGACGAGGCGCTTCCGGGGCGCGGCGGCGCAAGCTTTGTTCATGGTCAGAAGGGGCGTGCCAGTTGAGGCTTTTGACAGCGTCGCGCGCCAAGCCAATCCCATGAGAATCGCTTTCCGCGAGCTGATCCGCCACGCCAGAGATTTGCGTATGCATTTCCCCGCCGCCAAGGTCTTCATCACTTACCACTTCGCCTGTGGCAGCTTTCACGAGAGGCGGCCCGGCGAGATATATCGTGCCTTGTTCTTTGACAATAATAGTAACGTCAGACATGGCAGGAACATAAGCGCCGCCCGCTGTTGATGATCCGTGCACAACGGAAATTTGCGGAATGCCTTTGGCAGACATGCGTGCTTGGTTGAAAAAGATGCGGCCAAAATCATCTTTATCGGGGAAGACTTCATCTTGCATCGGCAAGAACGCTCCGCCAGATTCTACAAGATAAATACAAGGAAGGCGGTTTTCATCAGCAATTTCTTGGGCGCGCAGATGCTTTTTAACGGTCATGGGGTGATATGTGCCGCCCTTCACCGTTGGGTCATTTGCCACAATCATGCAACGCACGCCTTCAACAAGGCCGACACCCGCAACAACACCCGCCGCTGCAATATCCCCTGAATACATATCCCAAGCCGCAAATTGCCCGACCTCAAGAAAATCTGCTCCCGGATCTAAAAGCAGATCAATCCTTTGTCTTGGGAGAAGGCGACCCCGGTCTAAATGGCGCTTATTAGCGCGTTCGCCGCCGCCTTCCGCCACCTGCTCAGCGCGGCGACGCAACTCTGCAACAAGAGTGATCATCGCGTCGTGATTGGCCTGATGGTGCGCCATAGCTTCTGGCGAGGCCGCGTCTAAGGCAGATTTTAGGGTAGAATCTAGAACTGGCATGGCATATTCCCTAATATATCGTCGGATTGTTGGACAATCGTACAAATATAAGATATAAAAGTAAAGAAATTTGCGTCCTGAATGCCATCTTCATGGCCGCTCAGATTGGCTCGTAAGGAGATAAGTCCATGAAAAACAGTCAACCTTTTATGACCTTTGGGCTCGATCCCATGATCGAAGAGATGCGGGACATGATTGTGCGTTTTACTGCAGACAAGATTGCGCC
>CALLVA010000136.1 GCA_938010655.1 uncultured Parvularculaceae bacterium
GTGACCCGTTGAACAGAATGCACACGGTCTGTTGCCACCGTGATCACTGCTTCGCCAGAATAGGGCGCAGCCAACGTAATTTTTGTACGAGACCCCGGCTTCACATTTTCTTCTGGCACCGTGATCACAGCCTTATCTGGCGTGTTCGCGCCAGACGCATAAGAACGCCACCCAGAATAGAAGCGGTGCATTGCCTTTGCGCCCGTTTCTTTGTCTTCGACTTCAAGACGATACGCGCCATAATCCAATTCACGAGAAACTTGGCTCAGCTTATCAGCGGAAAAATTCACCGTATCAGTTGCAATAACAATATCGCGATAGTCCCGGCGCCAACGCCATTCACCATTTTGTCGATACCAATGGAAAGTATAATCCTCTTCCAGAATTTTCCATTCAACATTTTTTGCGGCAACTTGTTGGCCTTGCTTGTCCAGCATCACAAGATCAAACACACGCGGGTCATTATCGCCCGGTCGTTGATCCTTGGATTTCCGGATTCCGATATAGCGTTCATCCACCCGCACAGGAATGCGCGCACTTTCATTGACAAATCGACCGCCCGGTTCTGCGACGCCAACAACAATATCAGCCCGCAAAGGGTAACCATCCGAGACAATCGTTTTATCGATGCCGAGCGAGAGACTAGCATTGCCTTCGCCATCGGTCATTGTTTCGCCAAGGCGTAATCTCTTTTCGCTGAAGCTCTTATTTTGAATGCCCCATGTGAAGTCTTTTTGATCAGGGAATGGGTTTGGATCACGACGCACTCTGGCTTCGCCTTCAACCTTTAAGCCTGATCCCGGCGCGCCATATAAAAAGCGGGCATTAACATCGACACTCCGTTTTTCGCCTTGCTGGATCGGCTTTTCTTCATCGGCTTTCAGTGTGACGGCGATGCGCTGTGGCACAAAATCTTCCACTGAAAATGAAGCTGATTTTTTATAGTCAGAACCATCCGGCTGAACCGAAACGCGCCAAGAGCCGCGCGGCGCAGAAGCAGGCACTTCCCAACTTCGCGCAAAGCCCCCGACAGACATCGTATCAAGTCGGAAACTATCCGCCTCCGTCCCATTTGGCCGATAAAGCCGAACCGTCGCCGGACGCCCTTCAACCGCATTGCCCGCTGCATCACGCAACAAGCCAGCGATATGCACCGTCTCGCCGGGGCGATAGATACCGCGATCAAAATAGATATAGCCGTCAATATCTTCCCCCGCATTACGGCCACTGACATCTGAGTCAGAAAGGTCCAGCGGCGAACGCTGTAGGTCAATCACAGAGAAATCATCTTTGCCGCCATAAGCCATGATCATTTTCGGGCGGAGATATCCCTCCCCCTTCGTGGCAGGCCCGGGAAAACGCACAAGACCGTCGCCATCTGATTGAGCCGTTGCCAGAACATCATTATTCGCCGCAATCAATGTCACATCGACATTCGCCATGGGCCTTGCTGTTTCCAAGGACCGGACGATCACATCAATCCCACCATTGCCGCGATATGCCGTTAGCGCCATGTCCGTGAACATGACCCAACGCCACGCTTGGGCGGCCCTGCGGCGGGCGCCATCTGAACCATCTTCCAGTGAGATATAATATGCGCCGGGCTTTAAGCCTTGGTCGCCAGCTTCTTGGCGCGCTTTGCCAATGGCCGCCCCCAAAGGAAAGACCGTGACGGCTCGCTGATTTACAGTGCCTTTAACAGCAATCTCACCATCATAAATCGGCACGCCATATTCTTGACCGTCCGTGGCGCTATAAGCATAGCCGCCCCATTCATCTTCCCCATTATTGCTGCCTTCAACAATTTGCTTGAAAGATAATGCGCGGTCGCCGACCCGGTAAATCTTCACTTTCAATGTGTCGACATTCACCGTTTCAATGCCAATCCCATCAGCTTCCATGCGCGGCAAAATAACGCCATCGCCAACAAAGCCGACAAAGGGCGGTTTATCGCCAAAAGCCACGGCCACTTTTTCAGAACTGGCAAGGGCCTCCCCTTCTGCGCCAGGCAAGCCTTCGCGCAATGTGGCCGTATAATCTTTATCAAATGCGAGACCGGAGAAGCATAATCGATCATCCACTGGCTCAGCCACGGCTTTGATTTCCGGCTCAAAATTCACATAATCCGCGTAATTTGTCTCGCCAGACATATCCAAAGGCTTAGTAAAACGAAAACAGGCGCGCGGGCTTTGGTCTGTTGTGTCAAGGCTCAGTGTATAAAAGGCAAATCCCTTGGGCTTAGGGGTTGGCGAAGTCTCGGTGCGGGGCGCATCATCGCTGCGCACTTCCTCAAAAGACCGAAGTTCCGTTTGTCCGGGGCGCTGGTCATACACAATTGCTTCGAGATTTCTGGCTGTTGTGAGTGTTGGGTCGTCAGCAGGCGAAAACACGCCGCGTCCAATAAAGATACCCGCCGCGAAAGCAAAAAGGGTAATTAATGCTCCAATGATAATACTACGCCGCGCCATGCCATCTCTCCTATTTTAAATGGTATGGCTCAGCGCCTTACCACCAGCACGGGTGCCGCCCGCGCCTTATTATTCTTATATTGGTAGGTTGAGTCGGACTGATTGACCGTGCTCTCTCCACTCTCCCATAAAACAGGCCCCACAAGGCAAAACTATGACGCGCTTGGGGCGATTTTGCTAGAGGCTTTGGGGTGAGACTTTTTCAAAAAAGGGGTGCCCCCCCCAAATTGGACTTAAAAAAAATCTGAAAGAATTTTCACGGGAGCTTACGAATAATGTGCCAAACAGTTTCGTGATACTAAAATGCAACATGTCCAATTTGCCTTTACGCAGCGTGTGTCCTTTTACTCATAGAACCTGATAAAAATTGTATTCCTTAAAGCTTCCAGCTAAGGCAAACTCACATATGCGTCACAAAAATGTTATTTAACTTTTGTACTGCACATGAATAGAAGTCTAATTTTTGAGGGGCTCTTTTGACTTTTGATATCAGCATATTTGCCATGATTGGCTTTTTCTTCGCGGCTTATGCTGTTGTCGGAAACGATGCGCTCCAAACGCTTGGAACCTTTATCAATTCCAATCGCCATTTGCATTGGCTTTGGATGTTTGTTTTCGCTGCGGCCATTCTGATTATCACCTTCACATATGGGTGGCATGTTAATGAAGGGGACCCTTCCTGGGGGCGTTTAGCCAAGACATCCAAATATCCTGTGGTTGATATTGAGTGGTATCATACCCTTCCCCCGCTAGTTCTCCTCATCATCACGCGCCTTGGCGTCCCTGTATCAACGTCCTTCATGGTACTGACCGTTTTCGCCACGATTGGCGGTATGACGTCAATGTTGGAGAAGTCACTCTTTGGCTATGCGCTTGCTTTCGTCATTGGCGGTGGCATCTATTTGCTCATCACGAATACGGTAGAAAAATGGTTTATTAAAACTGCAGATAGTCAACATTCGCCTATCTGGGTTGTGTTGCAATGGGTCACGACAGGATATCTCTGGTCGATTTGGTTGATCCAGGATTTTGCGAATATCTTCGTGTTCCTGCCGCGTCAATTATCCCCATTGGAGAGTTTCTCCGGCCTTGCCGTTATTGTGATTTTGCTTGGCTTCACCTTCGCCAATCGCGGTGGTCCGGTCCAAAAAATTCTCAAGACGAAAACCGCGGTAACAGATATCCGCTCCGCGACGATTATTGATTTCATCTACGCCTCGTTCCTCTTCTATTTCAAAGAACTCAACAACCTGCCGATGAGCACGACACTTGTGTTTCTGGGCTTAATTGCGGGTCGTGAATATGCGTTCGCGTTGACGACAAAAACAGTCGAATTTTTGAAAACAACCCAGACCACTGTCGCCGATATGTCCAAAGCCTTTATTGGTCTTGTTATGTCCGTTGATATGGCAATCGGTTTGCCATTCATCGCCAAAAGCGCGGTTTCAGGTGAATATAACTGGGCTGAATTGATGCCCAATCAAGGGTTCGCCATGGCCATTCTTGCCGCCAACCTAATGCTGCTGCCGATATTTGCCTATCTTAGAACCCGCAACAAAGCATTGATGTATTTTGTTGGTTCGGCTTTAGCATCAGGAATTATCTATGGGGCTTATCGCGCCATCATCGGGATCATCTCTGGAACCGTTTAAAAAAATCCCGCAAACGACCTTTTATTCGCCGAAATCAATCCATCGACTAGCATCGCGATCACTCAAAGCTTCTGCATTATAAAGATTTGCCAAGCCAAGAGATTCAGCCGTTAAACTGCCCATTACACGGCGTAAATCATAAGCTGATAAATATCGTGCTTGGTTGGCGCGGAGTAATCCTAAATTTGCGTCGAGATTTTCGCGTTCAGCGTTTAACACTTCAAGGGTCGTGCGCTGGCCAACTTCATTTTCAAGTTTCACCCCTTTAAAGGCCAAAGCATTTGCGGAAGCGGCGGCTTCTGCCGCCTTATATTGCGCCTCTGCAGCTAAAAAATTTTGCCACGCTGCGGCGGTTTGTTCGTTTACGGAGCGCCGAACGGCTTCCAGATTATGACGCGCTGCGGTCTCCCCATATCGGGCTTGGCGGATCGCGGCATATTCCCGTCCCCCTTGATAAAAGGGAATAGTCAATTGAACACCAGCAGAAACATTTTCCGCTTCATCCCCTTCAATGAACTGATTATAGCTGCGGCCATATCGAGCCGTGGCGTTGAGCGTAGGAGACAATGCCCCTTTAGCAGATTTAACACCATATTTTGCAGCATCAGCCTCAGCTTTGATGGCAATCAATTCAAGGTTCTGGTCATTTGCTGTCGCCAATGCTTCTTCTAATGTGGCTGGCAAGGCGGGCAATGGCATATCTGTATTGAGGGTTGCAGGAGCTTGGCCAACAATGCGTTTGAACATCAATTCCGCCGCATCAAGAGTGGCTTCAGCCTGAATAAGCTGGGCTTGGCCTTGCGCTAAACGGGCTTCAGATTGGGCAATATCTGTTCTAGTGGTCTGGCCCGCATCATAGCGAATTTGGGTCGCTTCAAGCTGTTCTGATAGAAGCCGCACAGAAGTTCGGGACAATGAAACAGAATCTCGCGCTGTTCCAACAGAGAGATAGGCTTGAACTGTTTGCGTAAATAACCCCTGCTCTGCCGCCAACATTCTCGCCCGCGCAGCGACAACACGCGCATCTGCTTCGCGGATAGCATTTTGAACGCGGAAGCCTTGAAATAAAGGTTGGGTAATGCTGATCCCAAGAGTGGTTGTTGGCGCATCCGCCCCAGCCCCAAACACATCTAATAATGGTCCCACAGTCGCAGGATCAAAAGAATCAAGGGCTGTAAAATCATCAGGGGGTATAAATTCCCCCCCTGTTTGCGTCACATCCGCTGAACCAGCAATAACAGGCCGGCGACCAGCGCGGGCTTGAGCGCGAAGTTGGTCTGTTGACCGCAACTGTGCGCGCTGCGCTTTTAATTGGGGGTTTGTCTCATAAGTCAGCGCCAAAGCTTCTGGCAAGGTTTGAGCCGCTGCTGGCTGAAGCGCCGCATTAAGGGCGAAAAGGCTCACCCCGATCATCGTTTTATAGCTCAACCTCAATCTCATTGGACCGCACCTTCTATATCACTAGACCATACCTAAGTCGTTATCGCCAAAATGCCAATACACGCAGCAAGCATAGCCGCTATGCCAGAAGCGTATTAAGGTAAAATCGCTTTAATCAGGTAAAGAAGAGGGGCCAAGATAAGCCTGGTCTTTAAGCGGGTGGTCGAGACACAAATGCCTGTAACAGCGCCGCTTCAAAGCCATCCGTATGGCGCTTGCCGTTCCGGTCAAACCAGGTGCATTGCACGATTGCCCCTTCTGGCTCTGCCACAACAGTCATTTTTGGGCCCCCGGATTTTAATCGGACAACGTCGCCTTTGGTAAATTCAGTCATATGCGTCCTCTAATTATTCCGCAGCAAACGCTGCTTTTGGCGGCCCCAATCCCGGTCTTTTTGGGTCTGGCGTTTGTCATGGGCTTTTTTGCCGACGGCGAGACCGATCTGCAATTTGGCCATGCCGCGGTCATTAAAATACAGGCGCAATGGCACAATGGTGTAGCCTTTGCGGTCCACAGCTGCGGTAAGCCTTGTGATTTCTTTTTTATGCAACAAGAGTTTGCGCTTGCGTTTTGGTTGATGGTTTTCGCGATTGCCAGCCGAATATTCAGGGATATTGGCATTGACCAGCCAGATTTCCGTGCCATTTGGCCCTTCTTCCGGGGAAGCATAGCTTTCCGCAATATTCACTTTGCCTTCGCGCAGCGCCTTCACTTCTGTGCCAAGCAGCTGCAGGCCCGCTTCAAACGTATCCTCAATGGCAAATTCAAAACGAGCTTTGCGGTTTTCTGAAATGTTTTTTCGAGCTTCATCTCTCTTGCTTTTTGGGGCCATAATTTAGATCAGCCCCAAATCTTCAAGCGCCTTATCAACATTTTGACGGGCTTTTTCATTGCATTTAATCAATGGCGAGCGAACTTCATCGCTGCACAGGCCCATACGAGACAAAGCATATTTCACTGGAATCGGGTTTGTATCATCAAAGAGTGCATCATGTAGCGGGGCAAGTTGATCTTGAATTTTCAACGCCGTGGCATAATCCCCTGCGAGGCAAGCAGCTTGCATTTTGGCGCAGTGCTCTGGCGCCACATTGCCGGAAACAGAGATACAGCCCTGCCCGCCCATAGCGTTAAATCCAATGGCCGTCATATCTTCACCGGAAAGCTG
>CALLVA010000137.1 GCA_938010655.1 uncultured Parvularculaceae bacterium
GAGCCCCCATAGGCAAAACGACCAAGCGCGACCACATCTCGAACTTTGAGAGGCCACGCCAAATCTCGTTGCTGCGGCAGCCAAGCCAGTTTTTGGGCCTTAGCCAGCGGAGGAAGTTGCGCAATGTCAGCGCCGTCTAACTCGATTGATCCTTCGCTTGGCGCGTGTTGCCCCATGGCCGCATGGAGCAAGGTGGATTTCCCGGCACCGTTTGGACCGAGAATCACGGTGAGTTCATTTGGCCGAAATGTCACCGTGATTTTTTTGAGCAGAGGTTTCTTCGCGTCGCTTGCGTTGACGGAAACATTGGTCAGGGAGAGTTGTGTCATGAATTTTCTCCCCTTTTTGCTGCGATCCACATGAAGATTGGGGCGCCAATAAGGGCTACAACAACGCCAAGGCGAAGTTCTGTTGGGGTGGGGATTAATCTGATCCCAATATCTGCAAGCACCAATAATATCCCGCCCAGAAGGCCCGCTGGCAGAAGGTTCCGAGCAGGGTCATGGCCTGTGAAAGGCCGGGTTAAATGCGGCGCGACAATTCCCACAAACCCAATAGCACCCGCAAGAGAAACAGCAGCGCCCGTTAATAGCCCTGTTCCCGCAATAATCATGAGGCGTGTTTTTTTAAGGTCAACGCCAAGCCCCAGCGCAGTGCTCTCACCCAGCGTCAGCACAGAAAGACTGCGCCGCGCGACGAATAATAACCCCCCACCCAATCCAATGAAAGGCAGTATAAGGAAGATATCTTCCCAACTTCGATTGGCGACGGACCCTAAAGACCATGAAATAAGGTCAGATAAGCTAAAAGGGGAGGGCGCCAGATTCAAAAGTAACGCCATGACAGCGCCTGTAAAACTGGACAGACCGATTCCAATTAAAATTAATGTCACGATAGACCGGTTTCTTGCCGCGGCGACCATCAAGATAAAAGTTGCGGCCATTGCGCCGATAATGGCAGCGATAGAAGGGACTAGCGGTGAAAGTGTTGCTGCGCCGTAAAATAAAGAAAGCGTTGCGCCAAGGGCCGCCATGGCAGAAACACCGAGAACCCCTGGCTCTGCCAAAGGGTTTCTTAATAAGCCTTGGAGCGCCGCACCAGACAAGCCAAGCGCTGTACCAACCAGCATTGCAGCAACAGCCCGGGGCAAACGAATATCCCAAATAACGATTTGATCGCCAATAATCCCTTGCCCGAAAAGAGCGGCAAAAAAGCGAGAGGGGCTTAGCGGCGTTGTGCCTATAAAACAGGCAGCAAGAACCAATATGCCAGAAATTGCACTGAGGCCGAAAAGAAGTTTTGAATCCTTCATAAGGCCTCATCCGTAAACGTATTATCTCTGAGCAGGTCAATCGCATCCCCCAAAAACCAGCCTGAACAGGCGGTCAGGTCGCCCGGTATGTTCACATTTGGGGTTTTCGCTAAAGCTGTTTTCACGATTGGATGCGTCGCAGGGGTCCATTGATCTGTGATGAGGTCACTTGTCTCAAAAAACCCCGTGGCAATAAAATCCGGTGATTCATAAGCCAAGCGTTCCAGAGGGATGCTGGCCCAGCCGCTGCGTCGTTGAAAATTTTCAAAACCTGCTGTGGTGATAATATCATCTATCATCGTGTGAGGGCCAGCGCTGGCGCCTTTTGATGTGAGATATAGGAGTGATTGTCCCTGTGGTTTGTCTTTACGTAATGTCTCCTGAAAATCAGCAATGGTTTTTTTGCCGGTTTCTATATTATCAAGCTTTCTCGAAATTTCATCGATGAATGGGGCAACGTCTAAAAGGTCATTTGCAAAGCTGAGTTGGACAATTTCAATATTTGCGCGTTCTAAAAAGCGCGAAATCATCGGTCCCCCGCCATAACTGCGTACGACGATATCAGGGTTTAAAAGTAAAATATCTTCAGCGCGGGGGCGAATTTGTGGAATGTCTTTTGCGGCACTTCGCATATAAGAAAAAGATTTCTGCGAATCTGGAGAAAGCGCAAGGATATTTTGTTTTGGTACAAATTTTAAAACATATTGATCCGCACAGAAATCAAGACTTATAACTTTATAGGCGTCAGTTTTGGAAGGGGCGCTCTCAATTGTCATTTTTTCATTTGCAGCTTTGCCACACCCAAATAGGTAGAGGCAAAGGCCCAGGCAGAAAAAAGGAAATCTGATGAAAGGGGAGCGCATATCATTCTTTATTTTGTTCCCTTTAATTCATGACAGTCAGGGGTGATTTGTCAATAAAATCAGGTATGATTTCCTATGTCAGTTTTTATTATCATGGGCGTTTCGGGGTGCGGTAAATCTACAATTGGCCGCCTTTTAGCGGATAAAATGGGATTGCCCTTCTTGGAGGGGGATGATTTTCATCCCGCGACGAACAAGCAAAAAATGGCTCAGGGGCAGGCTTTAACGAATGCTGACCGGGAAAGTTGGATCGCGGCGATTGCAAAAAAGGCCAATGAAGCACCTTCTTGCGTTTTGGCGTGTTCTGCGTTGAACCAGACGGTGAGGGCGTGGCTTGATGCTCAAATTTTCGACTCTTGTGTCTATATCTTCTTAAATGGCGACCCCGCCTTAATCGCAAAAAGACTGTCGTCTCGGCAAGATCATTTTTTTGACCCTGCCTTGCTGACCTCCCAATTCGAAGCGTTGGAGCAGCCAGAAAATGCGTATTCTGTGAATATTGATCAACCTATTGAAGATGTGGTGGCCGAGATTCTGCGACATTTAAATCACGATTGAAATCAAGCAACAAACGCCAAACCCTACAAGCCCGATCAACGTTGAAGACACGGTCCAGCTTTTGAGAGTTTGTTTTTCTGTCAGGCCTAAATATCGGCTGACAAGCCAGAAGCCTGAATCATTCACATGGGATACAATCGAAGCGCCTGAGGCGATCGCGATAACCAATAAAGCCAGATTGGGCGCAGGGAGGCCAGCCAATTCCGCAACCGGCGCGGTTAAGCCAGCGGCGGTTATCATGGCAACAGTGGCTGACCCTTGCGCCACGCGGACGATCCCGGCAACGATGAAGGCAAATGCCAAAAGGGGCATATTGCTGGCCGTCAGTGTTTCGGCCAAGGCGCTGCCAGCCCCGGAGTCGACAAGGATCTGTTTA
>CALLVA010000138.1 GCA_938010655.1 uncultured Parvularculaceae bacterium
TGCCCCCGAAGAAGAGGAAAGTGCCTTTGCGCGCGCAGGCCGTGGCTTGAAATCTTTGGCGGTAAAAGCTGGGGCGGTTTCCTTGGTATTATTGGCCGGGATGATCTTGCTCTCCATTGTCAGTTTTTCGATCAGTGATCCGAGTCTCTCAAACGCCACCAACCGAACAGCCTCTAATTGGATGGGGCAGTTTGGCGCAAATCTGTCTGACCTATTGCTACAATCTATCGGCGGCGCAGCTTTAGCGTTGCCGATCCCTCTGGTCGTTTGGGCTATGGCGGCCCTCAAACTTGGCACGCCTGACTACACGCCTGTGCGGGCTTGGTTGCGGTTTTTTGGATGGATCGGCGGTGTCTTGTGCCTTGCCGGTTTTGCGGCGGCCATGCCAATCGCGGCAGACTGGCCTTTTGTGGTCAGCATGGGCGGTTTCCTTGGAACGACTGTCTTGTCTCTTTTCAAAGCGCCATTTGCGGCAATTGGTATTCCGGGGGCCAGTTTCTTTGCCAGCACCATTCTATTGGCGCTCGGCACATGGTTCACATGTTTTGCGTCCCGCGTTCAGCTGATCCATTTTGAACTCGCGCTTGAAGCCTTGTTCAACATCAAAGAAGAAGTCGCTTATGTGGTTGAAAGTGTGAAAGAGCGTTTCTCCTCAGAAGAAGAATATGAAGAAGAATTTGAAGAGGGTGAAGAAGAAATTGACGCCGAAGAGGAAGAGACAACAACCCCAAAACTTGTTGCTGTGCGAGATGATGTCTCGACGCCTCCAAAGAAAGCCAAAGAGCCAAAGCGCAAAATAATTCGCGATAAAAAGAAAAAGTCTGCACCCGTCGTTGAACAAAGTGAGTTGCCTGTATTCTCAGCAGACAAATATAAATTCCCGCCGCTGGGCCTCATGGCCATGCCAACGCAAGCAGATCGCTTGGTGGTGAATGATGAAGAACTAGAGCAAAATGCGCGGATGCTCGAAACTGTTTTGGCAGATTTCGGTGTGCGCGGTGAAATCACGAATGTTCGACCTGGTCCTGTCGTGACCTTATATGAATTGGAGCCCGCCGCGGGGGTCAAATCTTCTCGTGTCATTAATTTAGCAGATGATATTGCGCGCTCCATGAGCGCGATTGCTTGCCGGGTTGCGGTGGTGCCGGGACGTAATGCAATCGGGATTGAATTGCCAAATGAAGAGCGCGAGACAGTGTTCCTGCGCGAAATGTTAGCCGCGCCAGAGTTTGAGCGCAGCAAAAGCACTTTGACATTAAGCTTGGGCAAAAATATTGGCGGCGAGCCTGAATATGCTGACTTAGCGAAGATGCCGCACTTGTTGATCGCGGGGACGACCGGCTCAGGTAAATCTGTTGGGATTAACACCATGATCCTTTCGCTCTTATATCGTCTGCCTCCTGATCAATGTAAGCTGATCATGGTCGACCCTAAAATGCTGGAGCTTTCAGTTTATGAAGGCATTCCGCATCTACTAGCCCCTGTTGTGACAGATCCCGGTAAAGCCGTCGTCGCGCTCAAATGGACTGTGCGCGAAATGGAAGAGCGCTATAAGAAGATGTCAAAAGTTGGTGTGCGAAACATCACTGGCTTTAATGAACGCGTGCGCGAGGCAGAGGCCAAAGGCGAAAGTTTAAACCGGACAGTGCATACCGGATATGACAGCGATTCAGGCGAACCTGTATATGAAAGCGAAGAGCTGGATTATGAAACAATGCCCTATATCGTCGTTGTGATCGATGAGGTCGCAGACTTGATGATGGTGGCGGGCAAAGACATTGAAGCCATGGTGCAGCGCTTGGCGCAAATGGCGCGGGCGGCTGGCATCCATTTGATTATGGCCACCCAGCGACCATCGGTGGATGTTATTACGGGGACAATTAAAGCAAACTTCCCGACACGGATTAGTTTTCAAGTTACCTCGAAAATCGACTCCCGGACAATTTTGGGTGAGCAAGGCGCAGAGCAATTGTTAGGGCAAGGCGACATGCTCTATATGGCCGGCGGCGGAAGGCTAACAAGGGTTCACGGCTCATTTGTAACGGATGATGAAGTTGAAAAAATAGTCAAGCATCTCAAGAAACAAGGCAAGCCTGATTATGTTCAGGCGGTCACGGAACTTGAAGATGGGGATACCGCCTCTGCTCTAGGGTTGAATATCGGTGGTAATACATCTTCTGGCGACGCCATGTATGATCAAGCGGTGGCCATTGTGGCGCGAGACCGCAAAGCGTCAACGAGTTATATCCAGCGCCGCTTGCAGATCGGGTATAACCGGGCGGCGACATTGATCGAACAAATGGAAGAGCAGGGGATCATTTCCGCTGCGAACCACGCTGGCAAGCGCGAAGTCTTGATTGGCGAGGATGCGGCTTAACGGATTTTTCAGCCGCCGCTATGGGGTTTTCGCGTCTCTCCCCCACGATAATGTGATGACTGCCTTAATCCTGCCTTTTCGGTAACTTTCTTTCGTGTCTTTGGCGGGGTATGACTATCCTCATAAATGGAGAATTTTTGATGTTTTTAACTTCCTCTGCAAATGCGATCGTTTCTGCGATGCTCTTGGTTCAATCTCAAAGTGCTGTTGCAGATCAACCAAGCGTAGATGAGGCTTTGCCGCCTGTGGCGGTTGTGCAAGAGGTAGCTGAATTACCAGCTGCTGCGCCGCAAAAGCTGATGTTTGAAGAGTTGACCGATGAGCAGGTGTTTGACAAAGCCGCGCGGTCCATTGAGGCGATCACAACGATGACGGCGACCTTCATGCAAACTGACCCAAGAGGCGAGGTGACGACAGGCCGCTTGAGCCTTTCGCGGCCGAACAGACTCCTCTTTGAATATGATGCGCCAAGCCCGTTGCGGATTGTGGCCAGCCAAGGGCTTGTATATGTGCAAGACACAGATTTGGAAACGGTGGATTCCTATCCTGTGCGCAAAACCCCCCTGAAGTTTTTGTTAAGCCGTAAAATCAAAACGGATGATGCCATTCTTGCAGGGGTGTATCGTCAGGCAGATTCTGTAGCATTGCGCCTTTCGTCTGATGATGAGGATACTGAAGGCGAATTGGTGATGATTTTTGATGAAGACATGGTTTTGACCAACTGGGCTGTTGAAGGCGCCAGAGGCGACCTAACGCTTGTGGACCTATCAGATATTGAATTGGGTGCCAAAATAGCAGCTTCGACTTACAAAGTGCCTGAAGCTGATGGTGTATTCTTGAATCGGGACAGGTAAGAACCTGCAGAAACATTAAAAACGGGTAAAATAGTCACATGCAAGGCAAAAGTGCGAGAATTAACTTGATTAAGTATTGCATGAGGCGTTACGGTAACAGTGTGAAGAAGCATAATCAGATTAGCGTTGCCCCCCGCTTGCAAATCTGAATTGCCTTTGCCCATCGGTTACCCCTCCCGATGTCTGGCGCTTCGAAACAGCGCTAAATGCGCCCGACTTGTTTCCTGGTCGGGCGCTTTTTTGTGGGGTCTTGGTAAATTGAAGGTAAACCCCCATTTAACTGAATCTGAACGTTGAAACGCTAGCTTGCATATAGGGCATATGCAGGGTTAGGGCGTGATACGTACTTTTATGTACAAGACAGGGCATTTATTGTCGGCCATTTTGGTCGGCGTGATGCTCTGTGTCTCCTCCGCTGCCGCGCAAATTTCAGCAAATGAAAATGCATCCCTCGCAGAGATTGAAGCTTTGCTCGAAGGGCAAAGTATCGACATCGATAATATTGTCGTCGAAAAAGGAACGGCCCAACAAAGCGGCACATTTAGCGGCGGGGCCGCAACTTTGGGTATTCCTGAAGGCGTTTATGTTTCCACGGGGCGAGGCAGTAATTTTGGCGATGCTGCGAGTGTGCGCTCCGATGTTCAGAATAATGGCCAAGATCCTGATGCAGATTTGGTCGGCGTGCGGGCCAGCGCGTCGCGCGATACGAGTGCTTTATCTTTAGAAATTACCCCCAGTAAAAATACAATTTTCGCCCGGTTCTCTTTTGCGTCAGAAGAATATCCAGAATATGTCTGTAGTCAGTTTAATGACGCTTTCGGATTATTTATCTCTGGTCCCGGGATCACTGGAACGCCGAACATGGCCATTGTCCCCGGCACAGGCACAGATGTTTCCATTAACACGGTGAATAATGGCCTCAACAATGATGGCAATGTCTGTACCGGCGAAACGTCTAATAATGCCCAATTTTATAACGATAATGCAAGTAGCACGAATTTTATATTCGATGGGTATACAGATGTTTTTGAAGTAGTGGTCACAGGCATAACCCCAGGGGAAGTTTATGATTTCAAGATGGTCGTTGCAGACGCCGTCGATAATATCTATGACTCAGCCGTTTTCCTGGAAGTGTTTGATAGTCGCTGGCTTAATAATGCCGATTTATCGCTGGACCTTGTTTCCTCTATCGTAACACCGATTGTGAATGAGCCATTTCAGATCACAGCCACTGTCACCAATGATGGTCCAGACCTTGTCGAGTTTTTTAAAGTCAAAGATTTGCTCCCGGATGGATTGTCTCTCGTCAATATAGGCGGCGGCACTTATGATGCTGCTGCCGATGAATGGACATCAATCGCGCCATTACTATCCGGCGACTCTGTTCAATTATCTTTAACGGTGATGTCGCCTGATACGTCAACTTATACCACGACAGCTGAAATTATTGAGCAATGGGCGAATGATATTGATTCAACGCCAGATAATCTCGCAACTGAGCCAGCAGAAGATGATACTGCGTCCCTCACCGTCGGGCCATTACCTGAGTTCTTTTTAAGTGGCGCCGTGATCGAAGATAGTGGCCTTGCAAGTGGCACAGCATTTGACGCCATACTTAATGGCGGTGAGGGCCCGCTTGGTAATTTGGAAATTTCCCTGACGCGGATTAGCGATGGGACAATCATTGCGACAACACTGACCGATGGCAACGGCGCTTTCATTTTGCCCCTTGATCAAAATGAGGTAGGCGAAGCGTTGACGTTAAAAAGCGCGACTGGCGTAAACTTGATTCAAGTTTCTGAATCCCCAAGCACGCTTTCCAGCGTGGTCAATCCGTCGCCTTATGATGGCGAAATGAGTTTCACGCTTGCCGCAGGCACATCTTATTCGAACATTGTTTTCGGTCAGATAAAAACGCCTACGCTTGCTTCAAATCGATCAATCTCCGTGCAACCGGGCGGCGCTGTAACACTTGCTCATAGTTATACGGCGACGGCGACTGGGTCTGTAGACTTTTCAGTGTCGGACCGGGTTGAAACGATACCGGGCCTTTTTTCGACAACTCTTTATCACGACATAAATTGTTCAGGTGATTTTGATGCAGGCGATGTTGTCCTAACCAGTGCTGTCCCAACTCAAGCCGGCGAGACCATATGCGTTTTGCTGCGCCACGCTTCAGTGAATAGTGCGACGGTGGGGAGTTCTTTGAAATATCGATTGAACGCGGCGACCAGTTTCACCGGCATTACGCCTGATCATTCTACTTTTAATGATGATCAAGTGACGGTCTCGAATGGGGGCACTGCGGAGCTATTTAAGCAGGTTTGTAATTTAACTGTGAGCAGTTGTAATGTTGTGACGGGCGCTGGTTTTGCGACCAATAATACAGGCAAGCCGGGAGACGTTTTGCAATATCGTCTTCAATTTAGAAGCACTGGCGCGCAAACCGTCAGTAATCTGAATATTTTTGATGGGACGCCCGATTATTCAGCTCTAAAAGCGAGTAGCGCTCAAGTCATATTGCCCCCTGCGAATATGAGTTGTGATGTTGTACTGCCGGATGCGACTGGCGGGCCAGAAAGTTATGAAGGGCCCCTTCAGTGGCAATGTACGGGCGGTGAAATGTCGAGCGGTGATGTCGGTGTTGTTGCCTTTGAAGTTGAGATTGATAGCTAGTGTTGAAAATTTTTAGTTATCCATTTTCAACGCATTAATGAACGCTTCTTGCGGAATATCGACCCGGCCAAATTGGCGCATCTTTTTCTTACCCGCTTTTTGTTTGTCCAATAGTTTTCTTTTACGGGAAGCATCTCCGCCATAACATTTTGCGGTCACATCTTTGCGCATTGCGGCGATGGTTTCTCGCGCGATGACTCGGCCCCCAATAGCGGCTTGAATCGGAATTTTGAACAGGTGACGCGGGATTAGTTCTTTTAATTTTTCACACATGGAGCGACCGCGTTGTTCCGCCTTATCGCGGTGGACAATAATGGAAAGCGCATCAACAGGTTCTTCATTCACCAAAATTTGCATCTTCACCAAATTTTCGGCGCGATGACCAATGATCGTATAATCAAAACTCGCATAGCCTTTCGTGATGGATTTTAGACGGTCATAAAAATCGAACACGACTTCGTTCAACGGCAATTCATATACAATCATGGCGCGGTTGCCCGCATAAGTGAGTTCTTGTTGAACACCGCGCCGCTCTTCACAAAGCTTCAAGACGCCGCCTAAAAATTCATCAGGCACCAAAATTGTTGCTTTAATCCAAGGCTCTTCAAGGTGGTCGATTTTCATAACGTCCGGCATATCGGCTGGGTTATGTAACTCTTCCATCGTGCCGTCCGTGAGGTGCATTTCATAGACAACACTTGGCGCAGTCGTGATCAAGTCAATATTAAACTCGCGCTCAATCCGCTCACGGATGATCTCCAGGTGCAACAATCCAAGAAAACCACAACGAAAGCCAAAGCCGAGTGCAGCAGATGTTTCCATCTCAAATTCAAAGCTAGCATCGTTCAGGCGCAATTTTGCGATGGCATCACGTAGATCTTCAAATTCGGAACTGTCGACGGGGAAGAATCCACAAAACACAACGGGCTGTGCTGGTTTAAATCCATCAAGCGGTGTCTCGCAAGGGCGGCGTTCTTCTGTGACGGTATCTCCCACGCGTGTGTCCGCGACTTCTTTGATTGATGCCGTCAAAAACCCAATTTCGCCCGGGCCAAGCACATCAGCATTGACGCGTTTAGGCGTGAAGTAACCTATTTGATCAATTGTGTAGCTCGCTTCTGCTGCGACCATTCTGATTTTTTGGCCCTTTTTCATTTGGCCATCAATGATCCGCACCAAGACGACAACGCCGAGATAACTGTCATACCAACTATCAACCAGCATGGCTTTGAGGGGCGCCGTTTCGTCGCCAGTCGGGGCTGGCAATCTGGTCACAATGGCTTCAAGCACATCAGGAACGCCGAGCCCTGTTTTGGCAGAGATCATCACAGCATCAGACGCATCCAAGCCGATAACGTCTTCAATTTGTTCCTGTACACGCTCTGGTTCTGCCGCAGGTAAATCTACTTTATTCAGGACCGGCACAATCTCATGGTCAACTTCTATCGCCTGATACACATTCGCCAGTGTTTGCGCTTCCACGCCTTGTGACGCATCAACCACCAAGAGAGAGCCTTCCACCGCAGCCAAAGAGCGGTTCACTTCATAGGCGAAGTCGACATGGCCCGGTGTGTCGATCAGATTGAGTATGTATGTTTCCCCGTCTTTGGCCGTATATTCCAGGCGGACAGTTTGGGCTTTGATGGTGATGCCGCGTTCTTTTTCGATATCCATATTGTCGAGCACTTGCTCTGACATTTCGCGTTCCGTCAGGCCCCCGGTGACTTGAATCAGTCGATCGGCGAGGGTGGACTTGCCGTGGTCGATATGGGCCACGATGGAGAAGTTACGGATATGGGAAAACTTTGTCATGAAGGGCGATATATAGCGCTAAGAGGGCGGCGGCAATGGGTCATTTTGTAGGGGGCAATTCATGCAAAAAGCCCGGCATTGTTGCGCCGGGCTTTTCACGAAAATGAGGTTGAAGAGGCTTATTTGCCAGCTTTCAAAGCATCGCGAATTTCTTCGAGAAGCACTTCTTGTTTTGGTGGGGCTGCTGGTGCTTCTTCTTCTGCTTTCTTGGCAGAGTTAATGCCTTTGATGACGAAGAACAAAGCGACGGCAACGATAATGAAAGCAATAACTGAGTTGATGAAGAGGCCATAATTAATGGTCACGGCTTCTTTGTCAGCTGTGGCTTCTTGAAGCGTGATAACGAGTTTTGAAAAGTCGACGCCGCCCATGAGCAGCCCAATTGGCGGCATTAAAACGTCATCCACAAGCGATTTGATGATTGTGCCAAACGCACCGCCCATGACGATACCAACGGCCATGTCGACCATATTGCCTTTAACCGCAAATTCTTTGAATTCTTTAATCATGTTCTGTTCCCTTATGTCGTGCGACCCATGTCGCTTTCCATCCCATTAGAAGCTATCGCCGAGACTGGCGGGTACTTTATGACGAAATGTCGCCTTTAATAAAGAATTAATTGGTTAACAGACACTTAACGCCAATTTTGGAGCCGGCCGGAGCGTTACACAGGACAGCGCGCCGCGGCCAAGATGGCGCCGGAAGTTTGGCTTTGCGCGATAAGAACGCAAGCCTCAGACGTCTTCAGGGTAGGTTTCGGGATCGATAATTCGCTATTAGAAACAGTCAGTCTTTCAATTTTTGAAACGCTGTTTGTGTAAGGAAGGGTAAGGCCATTGTTGCGCCCCCCTTTAACCGAAACTTCGGAAACGCCTAGCTGATACGTCACGATCAATAAATCAACATTTTGGCCTATTTGGTTTATGGGCACTGAAATCTGCAATGTTTTCGCGTCTGGGCGCACTATAAGTGATCTGGCTGTTGGCTTTGCCATTGCGAGGGCTGATTGAACAACCTGATAATTATCCCCTGTAAAACTGTCGCGGCCCTGAACGACCATTTGCGGCGTTTGGCGTTTGAAGTCTGATAATTTACTGCGATAAAACTCATAGCGAAGATCGGTCGCGGGCGTTGCTAATGTGTCTTTCCACCC
>CALLVA010000139.1 GCA_938010655.1 uncultured Parvularculaceae bacterium
CGTCCTGCTTTGGAGCGGAATACGCCATTGCCAGCCGGATGTTTTTGCCGTTGCTTTAGTAAAGGGAATGGGCTCTTCAATTTTTTCACAAGCAATAGCAACAGCGCGATTGCAGGGCAGGTAATGTGACCAATCTTCATACCCTGTTTTCAATGCCCCTTCGATCAATAACCCTCTGAACCCGGAGCAATCTATGAATAAATCGGCTGCATGGGTGTCGCCTTTTTCCAAAGTGACACTCTCAATAAATCCATCTGTGCCGCGCTGGGTGACGTTGGAGACTTTTCCTTCTATGCGCTGAACGCCGTGGTTTTCCGCCAAGCGCCGCAGAAATTTAGCATAAAGACCGGCATCGAATTGAAAGGCGTAATTAATACCAGAAAGGGGAGAGTTGGGAATATCTTCAGGGCGCTGAAATTTGCCTAAACGTGCTGCTGCAATCTGTAAGGAGAAATCATCAACGGGTGTTGTCTCTCCAAGTTTTTGACCGCGCAACCAGAAATGGTGAAACTGTATCCCTTCCATATCCATGCCATATTTCCCAAACGGATGAATATAAGCGTGGCCTTTTTTCTTCCAATCGACAAATTCAATGCCGAGCTTAAAAGTGGCATTTGTTTCCCGGACAAAATCATTTTCATTGAACCCGAGCAACTCATTGAAAAGCTGAATTTGGGGGATCGTTGCTTCGCCAACCCCAACAGTGCCAATATCTTCTGACTCAATCAATTTGATATTATAGTGCTCTTTGCGCAATATTTTGCTCATGGCCGCCGCAGTCATCCAGCCTGCTGTGCCGCCGCCAACGATAATAATATCTTGAATATTGCTACTTACATCTTTTTCATTCGTCATTGGAGGATCCTGAAACTCTAATTAGCCGTGCGGAAGGAATGGCACATTTTATCAATATAAGCTTGATGGGTTGGCATGGCTTTAACAGCATTGTTCATGGCATTTTGCATGGAGCCAAGGCTTTCTTGCACTTCTTGCGCACTTAAACTGGCGACAATCGGATCGTAATTTTGCGGCATAATATTTTGCCCCAGAAAAACGGCGACCCAGCTTGTGGTATTAAAGAGGTCGCCTTCATATCTGAAAAAGCGGCCTCTGTTTTTGAACAACTCAATTTTATGGGTCAAGCTATCTGGAATTGCCATATGCTTGCAGTAGCGCCAAAATTCTGTGTCTTCGCGCTCTGTTGCGACATAATGGAGAATAAGAAAATCTCTGACTTGCTCGAACTCTAATGTCATCGACCGATTATATTCAACAGCATCAACTGCTGGCATTGTCGCGTCTGGCAACAAAGCGATGAGGCGCGTGATGCCAGCTTGAATAAGATAAATGGATGTAGATTCCAGGGGCTCTAAAAATCCACCACTGAGCCCCAGCGCGATACAATTCTTTTCCCAAAGCTTTTCGCGTCGCCCTGTCGTAAAGCGAAGTTGCCGGGGGTCTCCAAGGGCTTTGCCGTCCAAATTCTCAAGAAGGGTTTCACCGGCTTTTTCATCCGTCGTAAAATTATTAGAATAAACGTGCCCATTGCCTGTGCGGTGTTGCGTGGGAATGCGCCATTGCCACCCGGCGTCTCTCGCTGTTGCTTTTGTATAAGGCAGAACAGGGCCATTTTTTTCACAAGCCACAGCTTGCGCAGAATTACAGGGGAGCCAATGGCTCCAATCCACATAACCAACGCCTAGGGTTTTTTCAATCAACAGCGCGCGGAAGCCTGAACAATCAATGAAAAGATCACCTGGAATGATATCGCCATTTTCCAAGGTTACAGATTGGATAAATCCATTTTCTGCTTTCAGCGAAATATCTTCCACTTTCCCTTCAATGCGCGTCACGCCTCTTTCTTCTGCGTAAGCGCGCAGAAATTTTGCGTAAAGCGTTGCGTCAAAGTGATACGCATACGCCATATGAGACATGACGGACCGAGGGTCTTTTGCGGGGTGGGCGAACTTATCTGCTTTTGCGGCCAGGGCAGCTAAGGAATATTTTTCAATAGTATCAGAGCTGCCATTCTTTTGAGCGTGAAGCCAATATTGATGAAAATCAATACCGTTCATATCAACGCCATGATGGCCAAACGGGTGAAGATAGGCTTCGCCCTTTTGTCCCCAATTTATAAATTCAATACCTAACTTAAATGTACCATTGGTTTTCGCTAAAAATTCAGCCTCATTAATACCGAGCATTGCGTTGAATGTTGCAATATTGGGAATCGTTGCTTCGCCGACGCCCACCGTCCCTATAGCATCTGATTCAATTAAGCGTATACGAATTGTATTCGGTGGAATCATGCGCGAAAGCGCCGCCGCCGCCATCCATCCAGCGGTCCCACCGCCAACAATTGTAATTTCTTTTAAAGGAGGTCGTTCTGACATGTGTGCCTTTATACGATTTAATTATCTTTTGTGTTGTTGGACAAGATGGTTGCGATACTGAGCGTGCGTGGGTCGTTTTTCGACAGCGAATTGAAACTGTGCAGCCATTTTCGCCATATCTTCTGAGATATGGGTCTCTGCAATTTTATCAGCAACAATATCATATCGGCGCGGGACGCGGCCTAAGCCAAAATGTAGAGCAAGCCAATCGCGCTCATGAAAAGGTTCATCATCATATGCGACCATTCGACCACGGCTTTCAAACTGATCAATCTTGCGCTGCAATCTATCACAAATAGGTTGGCTGTGCTGCCTTTGCCAAAAAGGCGATTCAGCAAAATTTTGGGCCTGATAGAGCGCTGTCGTATACATCGCCATCAAGTCAAAATCTTCTAAACACAAACGGTTAAACTCGCTGCGTTCAACGCTCATATTGTGACTTGCGGGAAATAAGCTGATCAATTTGTTGATATAGCTTTGCATAAGGAAAATTGGTGCATTCGTAACAGGATCGATCATTCCAGCAGCATGGCCAATCGCCAAACAGTTCCCGGTCCAGAATTGTTCAAGACGACCTGTCGAGTAAGAACAATGGGCCTCGTCAGTATTGATATCTTCCGGTAAGCCGAGTGATAGTTCAATCGTTGCGCCGGGGACGGGGGTTGTGCTTGTCCAGCCTGTCTTTGTCGCCTCAACAGACCTGAAAGCAGGACCGAGCTCTTGCGCTGGTGTCGTTTTCATCTGTGCAGAGAGCGATATTTGTTCTGATCTTTTTTGGCCTAAACTGGACATCAACTTTGCACTAGGCCCAGTGCAATCTATGAATAAGTCCGCATTGATTTCAGTCCCATCTTCCACGCCAACCGATTGGATGTGACCATCCGAGGCATGAATATCTGATATTTGTGCTGCTACAATGCTAATACCGGAAGCTTGTGCAACGCGCTGCATTAACTCAGCGTAGTCGGTCGGACTAATTTGATAACCATAGTCTAGGGAGCCAAAGGGATCCCGGGAATTGTTTTCTGGATGCGTAAAGACACCCGCCTTTGCGGCGTATGAAGAGGCCGCATATCGCCCCAAATCTGTTTCGCCTGCGCGCACCATATAATGATGGAATTTCACACCGCCAACAACAGGCAAAGCTAAATCAAACCCTAGAAACCAAGGGGTGGGGCCGAAGTTTTTATATTCTGTACCAAGAGAAAAGGCGGCATTCCCTGCGATAACAAAGTCACGCTCAGTCAGATGAATATTTTTATGAAATCCATGCGTGTCGGGCAGGGTACTTGCGCCATAGAGCATATCTTCAACTGATGGGCCAGTATCAAGCAGGGTAATTTTGATATCGCGCGGCAAGCTGCGCGCGAGGGCGGCTGCGGTCATCCAGCCGGCAAGACCCCCGCCACAGACGCACAGGTCTTTGATCTTCATATTTGATTGCGCTGACATATGGCTTGCCTAATGGTGCTTTACAAATCAATCAAGTGGCCATTAAAGCCGCTGTCCCCGAAGCGGCACCATATTGCTGCAAGAATACGGCATGGTCCGGGGTTGCTTCTGCGGCTTGTCTTGTCAGGTTTTTGAGCTCTGTGATTTGCTGGAGCATCTTGGTGGGGTCTGCTCGATCCACCAGAGGGTCATATTGATCCGGGACAATGCCTTGGCCGAGCATAACAGCTATCCAGCTTGGTGGCAGAAAGAGGCCAAATTCATATTTAACAATATGCCCGCGTTCTTTGAAGGCATCGATTTTATATTGTAAGCTTTCAGGCAACTTCATGGCCTGAAAATAACGCCACATCTCGCTATCGTCTCGTTCCGTTGCCACATAATGGAGGACAAGAAAGTCCCGAATGCGATCAAACTCTTGCCCCAGGGTTTGGTTATATTCTTCCGCATCACGCAAATCGCAAGCTTTGTCTGGGAACAACTCGAGCAATGTAGTGATGCCAGCTTGAATGAGATGGATAGAGGTGGACTCTAAAGGCTCTAGGAAGCCTCCTGCCAGACCGATTGCAACGACATTCTTGTTGAAAAACTTTTTGCGCCGCCCGGTTTGAAAATAGAGCTGGTTTACATCGGCTAGTGCTTTGCCTTCTAATGTACTGGTTAGCTGATGGGCCGCTTCATCGTCTGAAATGAACTCATTCCAGTAGACATGGCCGTTGCCTGTGCGGTGTTGCAAGGGAATGCGCCATTGCCATCCTGCTTTACGCGCTGTTGCGCGCGTGTAAGGCACGGATTTTCCTTTGGCTTCACAAGGAACGGCCACAGCACGGTTGCAAGGGAGCCAATGGCTCCAGTCTTCATATCCCGATTTCAAGGCTTGTTCGATCAGCACGCCTCTAAAGCCGGAACAATCGATGAACAAGTCCGCCTCAATGATCTCGCCAGAGGCGAGAGTAATGGACTTTACAAATCCATTTTCGGGATGAAGCGTCACATCTTCGGCTTTTCCTTCTGTGCGAACCACGCCTTTGCGTTCAGCATAACGCCTTAGATATTTTCCATAAAGCGTCGCATCGAATTGAAATGCATAAGAAAAAGTCGATTCGATGGAGTTTAAGTCCTCGGAAGGTAACTTAAATTTGCCGAGCTCAGCAGCGACAATTGGATAAGAATAGTCGTCGAGGCGGGATGTATCGCCCATTTGCTGCATTTTGCGCCAATAATGATGAAACCCGACATTGCTAACGGGCTGGCCGTAATCTCCGAAGGGATGAATATATTTGTCCCCTAATTTGCCCCAGTCACAAAACTCGATCCCCAGCTTAAATGTGGCCTCCGTTGCGCGCATTAATTCTGGCTCGTCTATACCAAGAGATTTGTTGAAATACCGGATATGGGGGAGGGTCGCTTCGCCAACGCCGACGGTCCCGATTTGATCAGATTCGACCAATCGGATTGAGGGGCCAAGACCCTCCAATTTATGGGCTAATCCAGCGGCCGTCATCCAACCCGCCGTTCCACCGCCTAAAATGCAAATCTTTTCAATTCTCTCTACCTTCGACATCAAATTTTTTCCTCTGCGATGCGATTGTATAACAGTTTCGTAGCAGTGTGTCTTTTGGGCAATATGCCGCTATTCTTATGCGTTTTGGCAAACAATAAGTAATTTCATGGCTTTACGCAGACATTCTATGTTGCTTAGTATGTTTATAGGCAAATATCATCCAAATCAGACTTGTTGACAAGGATGTCACTATGGTGTGTTGTTTGCAATATCGATTATATTCGAAGACGTTGGCCTCGCTTTTGTAAAAATCCATTTTGTCTTCGGAACGGGCGTAGAAAGCTCAATCAATGTTCAGGGAAGGGAACATCTATTATGTCAAAACTAAACAAATCCCCTAATGTTACAGGGAAAAGAGCGTTGCTATGGGGCACCGCTTCAACAGTTGCATTATGCCTAGCGGCAACAATGCCAGCGCATGCGCAAGATGACGCAGGCGACGAGATCGTTATTCAGGGCATCAAAAGATCACTCGAGGATGCTCAATCAACGAAACAAAATGCAGACACATTTGTAGACTCAATCTCAGCATCAGATATCGGCGCTTTGCCGGACGCATCTGTTCTTGAAGCTCTGCAGCGTGTCCCAGGTGTTTCTATTACACGTTTCCAGGCAGCTGATGACCCAGATCACTTTGCTGTTGAGGGGGCCGGTCAGGTTATCCGTGGTTTGACGCTTGTTCGGTCAGAATTTAACGGTCGCGATGCATTCTCAGCGAACAATGGTCGTGCTCTTGGGTTCAACGACGTTCCAGCTGAACTTGTGGGCGGCGTAGACGTTTTCAAAAACCAAACAGCTGATATGATCGAAGGCGGTATTTCAGGTATCGTTAACCTTCGCACACTGAAGCCTTTTGACCGTAGTGGTTTCACAGCTTCTCTTTCAGCTGAATACACTTATGGCGACCTGGCCGATGAATGGGCGCCATCATATACAGGTTTGGTTTCAAACCGTTTTGATACTGAAGCTGGTGAGTTTGGTTTCTTGTTATCCTACACAGATTCATCTTTGGCTTCTCGTGCGGATGGTTTCCAGCTTTCAGCACCATACCCTCGCCAAGACTTCAATGGCACAGGTCAGGATGTTGCGACAATTCCAAGCGCTAACATCAGAACAACTGATTATGAACGCGATCGCCAAGGTCTATCGCTTGCTGGTCAGTGGGCGAGCACAGACGGCACAATGTTGGCGACAGCTCAATTTATCCGTTCTGAATCAGACAATGCTTGGACAGAGCACACATTACAGGGCGAAGAAGATCCTGGATATCGCGCGAGTGTTGAGATTTCAGATCTTGTAACGTCTCCTTTCTCTTCTGAAGGCATTACAGCCACGCGTGATGACAATACGCGCGTACCTGTGAATGCAATCTTCCAGTCAGGTCTATTGACGAATAGTTCAGATGGTTGGCACGGACGTTATGGTATTCGGCAGACAGCTTTCACACGTGTTGCTCAAACAAATACTGTAACTGAAGATTCCAGCTTCAACTTTAAGTATACGCCAAATGATACATGGAAATTTAATTTCGATGTTCAGTTTGTCGATTCTACGACTGAGAACTCGGATATTACAGCATTTGCTGCTCAGTATCTCGATCAGCGTCTATTAGCTGATGGTGAAAATTCTACTATTGAGTATCTTGTGAACGGCAACCCAGCCAATGATGGCGGGTTCGGTGATTTGCACACGTCAACAACTGATCCAACTGGTACTTATTGGCGTGCTAATATGGATCACTTCGAAGACAGTGAAGGTGACCTTTTCGCTATTCGAGGCGATGTTCAGTATGACTTCAATGACGATGGTTGGTTTAAGTCAGTTCGTGTTGGTGCTCGTTTCTCTGAGCGTGAGCAGTTGAACAAATGGTCTACCTATAATTGGGGTAACATGTCTGAAGCTTGGGCTGGTGGCGAAGTTCGCTTCTCAGACTTGCCAGGTAGCGTAACGGAAGAATTCCAATTTGATGACTTCCAGCGCGGTGGCGTATTGCTCGGGTCGGATACATTCTTGTTCCCTGCTGTGAGCATTGTTAGTGATTACGATGCTCTTGTAGCGCTTCGTGATGATGCAAGCCTATTCCCAGGTGCGAGTTGGCAACCACGCCGTGCAGGCAATCGTTTCCTAGATTCAGAAATTTCTGATGTCGTTGAAACAACGCAAGCGGCATATGTTCGCCTTGATTTCGGAACAGAAGACTTCAATAGCAATGGTATGACCTTGGATGGAAATATTGGTCTGCGGTACGTTGATACTGAAATCAGCACAGCTGGTTCCTTAGGATACACACCACTGACAAGTGCTGATGTGATTGCATTGGTGCCTGAAGCGACGGCCTTTATGAGCCAAGACGCAATCGTTGGTAATTTTGGGGACACTGATACTCAATTCCTACCATCACTCAACTTGAAGCTTGGTCTTAACGAAGACATGATCGTTAGATTTGGCGCAAGTCGCGGATTGACCCGCCCTGATACGGGTCTGCTTCGTGCGGGACGTGTTGCCGGTCTTGTAAGTGACACTGTTTCCGACCAAGGCACTCTCACAAGTGTCACTCTTTCAAGCATCAACATTCAAGGGGGTAACCCTGAGCTGAAGCCAACATTGGCGACAAACTTAGACCTATCCTATGAGTGGTATTTTGCTGATGTAGGGTCTTTCACAGCTTCTCTATTCTACAAGGATCTAGAAGACGTTGTGAATGCTGGAGAAGTCTTGCTCGATACGATCACTCTTGATGGTCAGCAAGTACCAATTCGTTTTGTTGGTGCTGTCAACGCTGATGAAGGTAACGTACAAGGTCTTGAGCTTGCTTATCAGCAGTTTTATGACTTCTTGCCTGGTCCACTTGCCAACTTTGGTATCCAAGCAAACTACACATATGTAGATGCTAGTATTCCTAACTCTGATGTGAATAATACCAGAGGCGATGGTGTTGATGACTTTGGGTCTAAGTTCGATGTCGAAGATGTTGAGCAACTCTCAGAGCATACTGCAAACATCGTGGGTATTTGGCAGAATGATTATGTTGAAGGTCGTTTGGCTTACAACTACCGTTCTGACTATCTCTTGACGACAGTGGATGTGATTTCACGTCACCCAATCTATCAAGAAGCGACTGGTACGCTTGATGGATCATTTAAGTGGAACGTTACAGATAACTTCCAAGTGAATGTCCAAGGTGTAAACCTTCTCGACGAAGTGACGGAAACATCACTACAGGTCGATGATGCCGGTCAGCGGACATTGCGTTCACTCTTCGTGAATGACCGCCGCTTCACATTCGGCGCGCGTTACCAGTGGTAATCTGCCGAGTTTAAATTCAAGATTGCAAGCGGGCCCCTTTCATGGGGCCCGTTTTGTATTTGTGGCTTTTTATCTGGTGAATGCGATTGTCCGTTTCGTCTCAAAGTCGCGCGTCTTATCCCGGTATTCGTGGACAGTGCTGTCAGAAAATGTTACTTGAAATCAACCAAATCGGTCGATGGCCGTACTGAATATATTTAGTTTTTGCGGAGGAACCCAAAATGAAATTACGTCAACTTGCCCTACTGGGCACAGCTGCTAGTTGCCTGATGCTTGCAGCTGGCTGCGGTGGTAACAAAGAAGCCAAAACGTCCGAAGACGCCCTATTAGATGAAGCTAAGATGGAAGATGCGGCCAAAGCACCAGAGGCCACAAAGGCAGCCGCAACAGCAACCGAAAATAATGACGGTACAATTGATCCAAATAATTGGCCAATGCAAAAGCCGCCGCTCAAACGCGATCCAGCAATCGAAGCGCGTGTTGTTGAAATTTTGAGCAAGATGACCGTTGAAGAAAAAGTAGGTCAAATTATTCAAGGCGATATTGGCTCTTTGACGCCGGAAGATGTGCGCAAATATAATCTTGGCTCTGTTCTAAATGGCGGTAACTCAGCGCCAAATGGGGATAACAGAATTGAAGCACAAGCTTGGATTGATCTGGCTGACGAATTTTGGGAAGCATCAACAGATACATCTGATGGCGGTTTAGGGATCCCAGCTCTTTGGGGAACAGATGCCGTACACGGACATAATAATATTGTTGGGGCAACAGTCTTTCCACATAATATCGGTCTTGGTGCCGCGAATAACCCAGACTTGATGGAAGAGATTGGCCGGATTACGGCGAAGGAAATTTTGGTCACAGGCCTAGATTGGACTTTCGCACCAACAATTGCTGTTGTGCGTAATGATCGTTGGGGGCGGACTTATGAAAGCTATTCCGAAGATCCAGCAATCGTAGCGGCTTTCGCGCCGCGATTGGTCAAAGGTATTCAAGGCGCTGTTAACACAGACCAGTTCTTGAACAATAAAGAACACCTGATCTCCACAGTGAAGCACTTTGTGGGAGATGGTGGTACTATTGATGGAAAAGACCAAGGCAATAATATTTCCAGCGAAGCGGATCTGAGAGACATTCAAGCAGCGGGCTATCCCCCTGCAATCATGGAAGGTGTGCAAGTCGTGATGGCATCCTTTAATGGATATCATGGCCGCAAAATGCATGGACATAAAGAATTGCTTTCAGACGTTCTTGTGGGCCGTATGGGCTTTGACGGATTTGTCGTCGGCGACTGGAATGGCCACGGCCAAGTTAAGGGGTGTACGAATGTTTCTTGTGCAGCGTCTTTCAATGCTGGCCTCGACATGTTCATGGCGCCTGATAGCTGGAAGGGTCTTTACGAAAATACATTGGCTCAAGTGAAGTCTGGTGAGATCACCATGGAGCGCCTTGACGAAGCTGTAACACGTATTTTGCGGGTGAAGCTGCGCTCTGGTTTGTTCGAAGCAGGAAAACCTTCTTCCAGAACACTAACGGGTCAATTCGAAATTCTAGGCTCCCCTGAGCATACGGCTGTTGCGAGACAGGCTGTGCGTGAATCACTTGTGCTTTTGAAAAACAACGACAGTGTCTTGCCGCTTAAGCAAAATAGCAAGATTCTTGTGGCCGGTGATGGTGCTGACAATATCGGCAAACAATCCGGTGGGTGGACTTTGACATGGCAGGGGACAGGCAATAAAAAATCTGATTTCCCGAATGGCACCTCAATTTTTGATGGCATCAAGGAAGTCGCTGGCGAAAATGCGACATTAAGTGTCGATGGTTCCTACACAGATAAGCCAGACGTTGCTGTGGTTGTTTTTGGGGAAGAGCCTTATGCTGAATTCCAAGGCGATACGCAAACAGTTGATTTTGAATCAACAGATGGCTTGGCGCTTTTGGAAAAGTTCAAAGCTGAAGGTATTCCAACTGTGGCCATCTTCTTGTCAGGCCGCCCAATGTGGGTGAACCCTGAGTTGAATGCGTCTGATGCGTTTGTCGCAGCTTGGCTTCCGGGCGCTGCTGGTAATGGTGTTGCAGATGTGCTGATGGCGAAAGCTGATGGCTCTGTAAATAATGACTTCAAAGGCAGATTGTCCTTCTCTTGGCCAAAATCATCCTTCGATACGGAGTTGAATGTCGGCGACGAGAATTATGATCCGCTCTTTGCCTTTGGATATGGTTTGACATATGCCGCGCCGCAAAAAGTAGCGATGTTGCCTGTATCTGATGATCTGGCGGCCTCTTCTGATACGGCAAAATCTGTCTTCATGCTTGCGGGTAAAAATGCCTCCCCATGGCGGATGGTCCTTCGGGATGCTGGCGGAGAAACACAAGTGACGGATGGTGCAGCTGTTTCAACTGAAAAAGCATTATCCGTACGCGCCGTAGATGATGGTGCTCAGGAAAACACGTCAATGTTCACATGGGAAGGCCCAGGCGTTATGCGCATTGCGGGCAATCCGGTTGATATTGCGCGTGAGTCCAATGCTGAAATGGCCATTCAATTCCGGTATAAAGTGATCGGGGATGTGCCAAGTTCAGTTGTTGTGCAAGTTGGTGATCCATATGCAGAAAATAATGGTGGGTCTATTGATTTTGCTGAAGGCTTCAAAGCTAAAGCAGGTCAAGGCTGGCAGGTCTCTGATTTGAGATTGAGTTGTTTTGAAACAGCTGGCGCGGATATGACGAATGTCACAATGCCATTCTCAATCGCTGCGGATGCACCTTTCCAAATTCAGATGGAATATATCAACATTGTTGCGAATGAAGGTCAGGCAAGCTGCAATCTGTAAGCTCTGTCAAATATAATACTTTAAAAACCCTCGATCTTTTTAAGTCGGGGGTTTTTTGTGACTGGTTTATAAGTGCAAAAAAACCTCCCAACCAAATGGTGGGAGGTTTTTTGTCATCTATAGTAAGACTTATTTTACGGCGTCATTGACGATGTTTTCCAACATTTCCTGACGACCAGATTTTGGTGCCGGTGTAAGGTTTTCGTTCTTCGCAACATCGGCTAGTTGGTCGAGGCTCAAGCTACCATCAAGTAAGCTTTTGCCGTGGCCTTTGTCCCAGCCTGTATAGCGCGCGTCTTTAAAGGCTTGCAGTTCGTCTTTTTCAATCATGTCAGCAGCACCAAGTAGTGCGCGTGCCAGAAGGTCTGCCCCGCCAACATGGCCGTGGAACAGGTCAGCCGCATCATTGGATTGGCGGCGGACTTTCGCATCAAAGTTAAAGCCTCCATTGCCGAAGCCACCAGCTTTTAAAATATAATACATTACCAAAGTTACTTCACGAAGGTCATAAGCGAATTGGTCTGTATCCCATCCATTTTGAGGGTCGCCGCGGTTGATATCAATTGATCCAAAGACCCCAAGAGCGTTTGCCATTTCGATTTCATGCTCAAAACTATGCCCCGCGAGGGTTGCATGGTTTGGTTCAATGTTGACCTTAACTTCATTCTGAAGGCCAAACTCTGTCAACATGCCATGGACAGTCGCAACATCACGATCATATTGGTTTTTCGTTGGTTCATGCGGCTTTGGCTCAATCAAAATATCGCCTTTGAAACCAATCTTGTGTTTATGTTCCACGACCATAGAGAGGAAGCGTCCAAATTGATCCCGCTCTTGGCGCAGGTCAGTGTTTAAGAGCGTGTCATACCCTTCACGTCCCCCCCAAAGCACATAGTTTGATCCGCCGAGCTTATGCGTCGCGTTCAAACATTCGCGCACTTGCAAACCAGCAAAAGCAACAACATCCGCATCCGGGTTTGTCGCGCCGCCAGCCATATAACGTGGGTGGCTAAACAAATTCGCCGTCCCCCAAAGGAGCTGCACACCTGTCTTTTCAATACGATCCCCAATTTGATCGACCATCCGACCAAGCTCAGCAATATGTTCTTGCGGGGTCTCAACCGGCGCCATCACATCTACATCATGGAAGCAGAAATAGGGCAGGTCCATTTTGGTGAAGAAGGTGAATGCATCATCAAGTTTTGCGTCTGCGGCCTCTTTGGCGTCCGTCACTTTGTGCCAAGGGCGATTGAAGGTGCCACCGCCAAAAATGTCGAACCCATCCCAGCAGAATGTATGCCAATAACAAATGGCCATCCGCAGATGCTCTTCCATGGTTTTGCCAAGGACTTTTTTGTTTTTATCATAATACCGATAGGCCATGCGGCTTTCAGCATCAGGACCTTGATAGGTGATTTTCGGTATATCAGCGAAAAAGTCGCTCATGGTATTAATTCTCCTGAGTGAGGGTTTTAGTTGTTTGGTATAATTTTTGGAATATATCGTGCCGTGCACTGAACAAAGCTTGAAGATCAGGTTTTGGCTCTACAACATCGCTGACAGGCGGCGCAGTGGCGATTTCGGCGAGCGTACCATCGCCAACACAAAGTCTGGCAAGGCGCGCTGCGCCTACAGCCGGGCCAATGGCGCTGCCTTCACGGTAGGTCAAGGTTTCTCCCGTGATCGCAGCGATAATATCGCCCCACCAACCAGAGCGAGAGCCACCGCCAATCACAGAAATAGTCTCAATGGACGCGCCTGTCGCGCGCAATGCTTGCAAGCCATCCGCAAGGCCGAAAGCGACCCCTTCCAATGCAGCTTGGCCAAGGCTGACCGTATCGCTTTCATGGGTCAGGCCGAAAAACATGCCTTTGGCATTTGCATTATTATGGGGCGTGCGTTCGCCGGAAAGATAGGGGAGGAAATATTCAGAGGTTGTCGTTTTGGCGCGGTCCGCTGTCGCCTCATAAAGATCTGCTGGCGATTTATAGCCGGTTACGCCTGCAACCCAATCTATCGCGCTGGCCGCGCTGAGCATAACAGCCATTTCATGCCACGCTTTTGGTAAGGCATGGCAGAATGTATGAACACCACTTTCCGGGTTCGGGCGATATTGGTCATCGGCCAGAAAGACGACGCCTGAAGTGCCAAGCGAAATCATTGCCTCGCCGGGTTTTGTCACCCCCGCACCAACAGCACCTGCGGCGTTGTCGCCGCCGCCGCCTGCAACAGGCACAACGGGGATGCCCCAGTCTTCAGCAATTTTTGGCAGCATTTTGCCGGTTTGGTCGCTGCCTTCAAAAAGCTTTGGCATATGGCCACGGGTGAGATCGCAAGCGGCGAGCACATCATTGGACCAATCGCGTTTTGCCACATCCATCCAGACTGTCCCGGCGGAATCTGACATGTCAGAAGCGGCGTCGCCTGTCATCAACAAGCGTAGATAATCTTTAGGCAGCAAGACAAGCTTTGTCGCTTTGAAAATTTCTGGCTCATGACGGCGCACCCAAACAAGTTTTGGGGCGGTAAAGCCTGGCATTGCTTTATTGCCAGTGATTTTGGAAAAACTGGGCAGCTCTTTTTCAAGCCATACACAGTCGTCGGCGCTGCGCCCATCATTCCAGAGAATGGCAGGGCGCAACACTTTATGGTTTTCATCAAGCAAGGTGGCGCCATGCATTTGGCCTGAAAGACCAACAGCGCGCACTTTTGCCCGTGCATCCCTCGGAAGCGATTTGACAGCATCACCTGTCGCCGCCCACCAATCTGCAGGGTCTTGTTCAGACCAGAGCGGGTGAGGGCGAGAGACTTCGAGCGGTGCCGTTGCTTCATGGACAAGCAGACCTGCGTCGTCCATGAGCACTGCCTTCACACCAGAAGTGCCAAGATCAATTCCGAGATACATGTATTTTACCTATTCAACGGTCAGTGTGACTGACTTGGTATTGTCAGAGCTATTCCCGACCATGATGGTGAAGTCACCCGGCTCCACAACCTTTTTCATTTCAAGATTGTACATTTCAAGAGCCGCACGGTCGAGCGTGAAGGAGACTTCTTTACTCTCTCCAGCGCCGAGTTCAACCCGTTTGAACGCTTTCAGCTCCATGACAGGGCGTGTGACAGAACTGACCACATCTCTGATATAAAGCTGCACGACTTCCGTGCCTTCCCGGTCCCCGGTATTGCTCACAGTTGTTGTGACAACGACATTGCCGTCAGCTTTGATGGAGGCAGCGCTGAGTGTTGGCTCGCTCATTTCAAAACTTGTATAGCTCATGCCATACCCAAATGGATAAAGCGCTGTTGCATCTGTAAAGGCAAAACCACGACGTGAAGTTGGTTTGTGGTTATAGAAGTGAGGCAAGTTGCCAACATCGCGAGGGATGGTAACCGGAAGCTTGCCGCTTGGATTAACCTTGCCGAACAAGACATCCGCAACAGCCGTCCCTGTTTCCTGACCTAGGATCCAAGTATCAACAATAGCTGGTATTTTATCGTTCTCTTTTAGATCATTGATCGCTAGAGGACGGCCATGAACCATGACGGTTACGATTGGTTTTTTCGTCGCGAGCATTGCCGCAACCAACTCATTCTGTTCACCTATGAGTTCCAGTGAGTTCCGGTCGCCCATATGGGTTTCAGCCCAAGCTTCCCGGCTTGTGCTTTCATTGCCGCCAATGGCGAGAATGATCACATCCGCTCTTTTCGCAATACGTTTGGCTTGCTTAATCATTTTCAGATTTTCTTTGCGGTCCGCCAGATTGATTTCATCAATCCACCATGAAGCTTTATCTGTCAGCTTCACACCTGGAGCGTGATCTACCCGAACATCATCGCCAAGTTCTGCCTTAATCCCTTCAAGGATTGAAACGGATTGACGCGGTGTTTGGGTATAGCCCCCAAGAACAATATTTGCTGCATTTGGCCCAATCACAGCCACGCGTTTCAGCGATGTTTTATCCAAGGGCAGGAAGTTATCATCATTTTTAAGCAATGTGATTGCCTGATGTGACGCTTTCAACGCCAAAGCGCGCGCTTCCGCGTTGCCTGTAACGGCTTCAGCTTTTGCGGCATCAGGGAAATCAAATGTCTCATCAAGCAAACCAGCGCGATGCTTCATTTCCAAGACTTTGCGCAAAGAACGATCGATAATTTTTTCGCTAAGCTGGCCATTTTGCACGCGCTCAACCATGAGGGGGTAGGCCGCTGGATCTGGCAATTCGAGATCAACACCAGTGCGCAGCGCAATTTCCCCAGCATCGCCAATATTACTCACAATAGAATGGCGCGTTTCAAGCTCATCAATCGCGAAATAGTCAGAGACCACAATGCCTTTAAAGCCCCATTCATCGCGCAAGACGTCTTTTAACAAGAACTGGCTCACATGGGAGGGAACGCCATCAATTTCGTTGTAAGAGGCCATAACAGCTGCCGCGTTGGCTTCTTTGATGGCTGCTTTGAACGGCGGGAAGAATTGTTCGCGCAAAATACGTTCTGAAATATTGGCAGGTCCAACATTCATGCCGGCTTCAGGTTCCCCATGGCCCGTCATATGTTTAAGGGTGGCAAGAACACGGTCGTCGCCTAATTCTTTGTCTCTGCCTTGGAAGCCGAAAACCGCAGCTACGCCCATGCGAGACACCAAATAAGGGTCTTCACCATATGTCTCTTCAAAACGACCCCAGCGCGCATCCCGCGCAACATCAACAACAGGAGAGAGCACATGGCGAACGCCGCGGGCCCGAATTTCTTTTGCAACTTGGGTATAAATTTCTTCGATGAGTTCAGGGTTCCACGTGCTGGCAAGAGCAATTGCTTGTGGGAAGACAGTGCCTTCTTCGGCCATGAAGCCATGTAGGCCTTCTTCGTGCATAATCGCCGGAATGCCGAGGCGTGTTTCTTCGATCATATATTTTTGGACGTCATTATAGAATTTGACGCTATCTTCAATCGTGCGCATGCGGTCTACGCCTGCGGTGCCAAAACCCTGATTGTCTTGGGGGCGCGTGATACAGCCTATTGAATTAGGGAATTTTACTTTCATCTTTTCGGGAGAGAAAGACCCGTCTTCATTGATGATATCCTTTTTCTGAAGCCAGACGCATGAAAGTTGCGCTACTTTTTCTTCCAGCGTCATTTTGTTCATCAATGCCGTAATTTCGCGTGATGTGGCTTTGTCCATTTCCGCCGCAACGGCTTGAGGCGCAAGCAATACAGGCGCAGCGCTCATGCAAGTTAGCGCTAGAGTGGCAACAGCCATTTTCTTTAAAATCTTCATTTCAGGAACTCCCTTTAAAGCAGTCGCTGGAGTGGACCGCATGTTCTATCAAATTATTTTACGCCCATCATGACAACCTTGTCAATTAGGCCTTTGATTCTATCTGGCGAAATGTTTAGTGTACCCTTTAGCAAAGGAACAGAGTATACCATAGGTTATGTCGACAAAAATTACAGAACCAATATTGAAACAGCCTGAGACGTCAGAAGAGCCTGCTAGCAAGCCTAAAAGGCGAGGTCGCCCTACAATTGTAGATGTGGCGAAAAAGGCAGGTGTGTCGTTTAAAACCGTTTCGCGTGTCTTGAATTCGGAGCAAAGCGTCACGGAAGCCACGAGAAAAAAGGTGCTGGCGGCTGCAAATGATCTTGATTACAGGATAAATTTATCCGCGCGGGCTTTGCGCTCTGGCCGGTCCACCTTTATTGGCTTGTTTTTCCATAATGCGAGCCGGGCCTATGTGGGCGACATTCAAGCAGGCGCCGTGCGCGAATGTCGGCGTTCTGGGTATCATTTGATTGTTGAAGACCAAATTACATCGATCGACAGTGTGGCCAGTCTTTTGCGCCAGACAGAATTGGCGGGCGTTGTGCTGACCCCGCCCTTATCGGATAATATCCCGCTGATGGATTTTCTGATTGAAAAGGGCGTGCCTTTCGTCAGGATTGAGGCCGATAGTCAGTGTCCATCTGCCGATCAAGATTTTAGGGTTAGCATTGATAATGAAGAGGCGGCTTTTAAACTCACATCTTACTTGATTGAACAGGGGCATGAGCGAATTGGTTTTATCAGTGGTAATCCCGGATATTCGGTCTCGAAATTGCGGCTAATGGGATATAAAAAAGCTCTTGCTGCCCATGATATCAATCTAGATGAGACTCTGATTTTGTCAGGTGATTTTAGCTATGATAGCGCGGTTGCCCCTGCAAAAGCTTTGCTTACTTTACCGGATCGGCCAACCGCGATTTTTGCTGCAAATGATGATATGGCAGCAGCTGTTTTAGGGGTTGCGGCGCAGCAAAATATTCAAGTGCCAGATCAATTATCTGTCGCTGGTTTTGACAATACGCAAACGGCTAGTGTGGTCTATCCGAAATTGACGACTGTGCTTCAACCAATCATTCCCATGGCGCAAAAAGCAGTGGAACTTTTGATTTCTCGTGAACAACAGACACCACCAGAAGCTGTGGTGCTGCCTTATGAAATCATTAAACGAGATTCAGTTGCGCGTAGGTCGCGTTAATACCATAGTAGACGCTAAAATTATCCAGGATTGGAACATATATGATCCGCATGCCCCTTTTTTTGGTTCAAAAGCGTTTGTTGAAAGCCATCATTACGATGCTTGGTGGAGCGGTTTTACTCTCTGCATGCGCCGCCACATTACCGGTACAGCCAACATCTGAAGCGGCCGCACGCGACCGCAAAGTGCCCGGCACAAATGTTGTTATCTGGGAGCCATTTGTTGATGAAGCTGAAGCTTATTACGTAAAACGGGTTCAGGCATTGGAAAAATTAGAGCCTCTTAAAGGCGGCGTGTATTTTGTGGGAGATAGCATTACCGAAGGCATGCTGTCTCATCCTGATATGTTTCCGGATGTACCAACCGCCAATTATGGTATCAGTTGGGATACGACACGAGGGCTAGGGGAGCGGCTTGAGCAGATTACGCGACATTCCCCGGAAAAGATTTTTGTGATGATCGGGACGAATAATCATATGTATGATCATAGTTCTGATGGTATTTTAATTTCGACATTAGCCGTTATTGATGTTCTGCATGAAGCCTCGCCACAAGCGGAAATTTATTTACAATCAATCCTGCCAAGAGAAACAGAGGCCAATAGCGTCTTGCAAAATGTGAATAAACGCCTTCAAGAAAGAGCCTCTGAAGAGCCTTACATTTTTCTAAATCTCGCCCCTCATTTTGCCAATAGCAAAGGTGAGCTGGAAGAATCCCTGACTAATGATGGTCTTCATTTAAACGCAAAAGGCTATCAATTATGGGAAAAGCTGATTGATGATTGTGTGCGTGCAGGATGTGCGGGTCTAAAAACCCCATCACAGAATATGTAAAGAGGGGTGAAGGATGGCGAAGATGGAGATGGATAGACGCGATCTGGTGAAAGGATTATTGGCCGTTTGTGGTTTGTCCGGTTGCAGCGAAGCCTTGCCTGTTGAAAATCTTACACTTCCCGGCGGGCCATTGCGCGATAAGCTCACTGAAACTGAAAGAACCATGCTGACGCGATTATCAGCGCTCATCTTGCCAGATACTGACACGCCAGGGGCGCTTGCAGCAGGTGTGCCTGAAAAGCTGGAAGCATTCTGGACACAGTGGGCCACCACGGCAATGCGCGCAGAGTGGTTGCAAGGGCTTGCGAATGTTGAAACAGCGCTTGATCAAATTGCCGGACAGAAATTTTTAGATCTGGAAGAGGGCGCGCAAGAAGAAGCCTTGAACGCGTTAGATGCGGCCGCTTTTTCGGGGCAAGCTGCGCCAGAGGCATATTTGGAAATAAAGTCTTTGATAGCAACAACCTACTACCTGTCTGAAGTCGGCGCGACGCAGGAATTGCGCTATGAGCTTATTCCGGGGGACTGGAAAGCTTGCATTCCTTTTGAAGATATTGGCCGCACTTGGGCCGTATAGACAATCAAGCGATTTTAGACAGATGATTTTTGTAAAGGTGTAGAAATAATGTTTTCGAGAAGAGAATTTTTGATGAGCGCAACAGCGCTCGGCATGGCAGGCTGCTCTGCTTCAGAAAGTCCAAGCAATTCGGTGTCTTCTGGTGAAACCCTTAAAGAAATTGGGGTACAGCTTTATACAGTTCGAGATGCGTTCCAATTAGACCCCGAAAGTACGCTTAAAAAAGTTCGGAATATTGGATATAATTTTGTTGAATTTGGCGGAGGTGGCTATGATCAGATGGATCATACCTTATTGCGCGGGGTCATGGATGATCTGGGGCTGAAAACCTATTCAGCACATATTGATATCAAACTTATCATGGAAAACCTCACGCCGATTATCAAAATGAGCAAAACGCTCGGTGTGGATTATTTGATTATCCCGTGGGTTGACGAAACTTATCGCTCTGTAGACGGATATCAAAAACTAGGGGAGATGTTTACGACCCTTGGCAAACGACTACGCGAAGACGGGCTTAATTTTGCTTATCATAATCATGAGTTTGAGTTTGATACTTTTGACGTGGCGGGGGAAATGCAAACAGGTATGGACCTTATCCTGACAAACTCTGATCCGGCTTATGTTGATATGGAGCTGGACTTTTTCTGGGCGGCAAAAGCGGGGATAGATATTCCTGCCTTTTTCCGAAAATATCCGGGACGTTGTAAGCTGGCGCATGTAAAAGATATGGCTGCCAATGGAGATATGGTGAGTGTTGGGGATGGTCAAATTGATTTTGAAGCATATATGGCTTTAAAGGGCGTGTCTGGTATTCAGCATTATATTGCTGAACATGATAATCCGGCTGATCCATTTGGGTCGATCACAACAAGCTATGCCACTATGAAAAATATGAATTTCTAATCTGTATAGAAATGAAAAATATCTCTGAATGAAATATCTTGGACGGCAGATAGACTTTCGCAAGCCGCTCTTGGAGCCGGCCCTACTGCCGCCTCAATCTATAACATGGCAGGTTTTTAAAAATCCGGTGACAATGGCGATAGGGGGGATTGCCGCTGTTCTGCTTGAACTGGCTGAGCCGAGGGTGCGCTCTGGTGTTTGGGACCATTCAACATTCGAGAAAAAACCGTTTTTGCGTATTATCCGTACTGGCTTTGCCGCATATATTTGCGTTTACGCCCCAAAGGATACAGCGCTTTCAATCATCGCTGATGTGACCCGGATGCATGGTCATGTAAAAGGGACAACGCCATCTGGTGTGGCTTATCACGCCAATGATCCAGCCTTATTGAGCTGGGTGCACGTAACGGCGAGCTATGGATTTCTCAACAGCTATTGTACTTATGTCCGGCCTCTCAGCCAGGAAGCGCAAGATCGTTTATATCAAGAATCACAATCTGTCGGCGTATATTTTGGGGCAACAGATTTGCCTTCTAATGTTGCAGAGCAGAAGGCCATGTTTGCTGAAACGCTTCCTTTAATGGAGCAGTCTGATATTGTCTTTGATTTTCTAAAAATTGTTCGCAAAGCATTGCCCCTCCCGCCGCCATTTCGAGGAATGATCGTGCGCGCGGCTGTGAGCTTGTTGCCAATCGAAGTGCAGGAAAAACTAGCCATCCAACATCTTGGTTTGAAAAAATATGACGCAGCAGTTCTTAGAAAGCTGGCATGGCTGGCGGAGAGATTACCCATTCCCTTTTCACCGCCCGTTCAGGCAAGCCAGAGAATGGGACTTTCATGGCGATATCTTTTTAAAGCGTAGTGCCTGCAATAAGCTATATAGAAAAATGTCCGCGTGCTCTTCAGGCATAAAAAAACCCCGCCGCAAGCGACGGGGTTTTTCAATAATGTGGAGTAGTGACTACCAGTCTTTACGAACAGTAACGCCGTAAGTCGTCGGTGCATTTGTGTAAACACTTGTACTACCAGCCTGAGAAACTGTTGGGAAACCACTTAGGAAGTACTCGTCATCAGTGAGGTTACGCCCCCAAAGAGTTGCACTCAGACCATTATCCAAACGAATACCAACGCTTGCATCCAATTCATTCACTTCACGGGACGCGATATCTGGATCGATATTGTCTACAATCGCAGTATCACTTTCGTGAATATATCCGGCACGGAAGAAGCCTTCAGCGCCATTTTCAAATTGGTGTGTGAAAGTAGCCGAAGCATTGAGGCTTAGCTCGTGGATACCAGCTGGAACAGTACCAGATAGATCACGTGAGCGTTCACCATTGCCACAATTTACAGTATCAAACTCGACACAAGCAGCAGTCGTGAACTCTTCATAGAGGGGGTCCAGATAAACGGCGCCGAATGTCAGGTCGATTCCGTCAATTGGGCTGTATGCAACATCAATCTCAGCACCCTGCACGGACTGCTCACCAGCATTGGCAAGCACGAAGCCTGTTCCGGTAAAGATTGAGGATTGGAACCCTTCAATCGTTTGATCAAAGATCGCAACGTTCACGAAACCACGGTCAAGCTTGGCTTTTAGCCCGAGTTCGATAACGGTTGTATCTTCAGGACCTGCAAAACGACCAATACCGTTTGTGTCTGGCGGTGTTGAGTCTGAAGACAAGTTCACCGCACCAGCTTTCCAGCCTGTACCGTAGCTTGCATAGACGTTCACTGAGTCTGACACATCATACGCAGCACGTAGATTGTAGACCGTTGCATCGCCAGCAAAAACGCCGCTTTCATTAGCGTTCGGGAAGTTCACTGGTGGATTGAAGAATTGCAATGCTGAAAGGCCTAAGAATGGGTTATCAGCAGGATTCGTTGGATCAAGAGTAGCAACGGCTGCATTTACACCGGCAGATAGTCCGGCGAAAGCGTCAGCACCAGATGCTCCCCCTAAGCCAGCACAACTCGGAACGCCAAACAACGCACCGACATTTGCAGGTGAGAAGGTTTGGTTCGCTGCTGGAAGACCACACGCTAGAGCAACAGATGGGAATTGTGCTGCAAGGCCTGCATTTGTTAGTGCAGTCACACCATCAGCGCCCCCAATCTCAAGGGAAGAATACGGGTCTTGCAAAATAACGTCAGAGACGACGGTTTTCTCATCATCATTGAAAGCAATGCCAGCTGTAATCACGAGGCGGTCTGTAAGTGCCCAGTCAGCCTGACCGAAGACAGAGTAGAACTCATCTTCCTGTTCCCAACCATCTTGAACAAGGCCATCCCCTTCAGCAAAGAAGGTATTTGGCGCGTTGCCAGTCAAGGCTTCAAATTCATCCAAGCTCAAAGCACCGCCGGAAAGGCCGAATACGAGGCTTGTAGCATAGGCCCGGAAGTCTGACCCATATACAACGTCTCTAGTCGTTGTGAGGTCTTCGTTGGAATAAAAGCCACCAACGAGCCAGCTGATTGGGCCGTCACCAGTTGATGTCAGGCGAATTTCTTGAGTAAAGCTATCAACTTCCAAGAAATTGGCTTGGCTGCCAACAATGTCTGCGCCTGTGAAGTCAGAGTCGATGAAGTAGTCGTTCACCTGACTCCGCTTTGCAGTGATAGATGTCAAAGTTGCCCAATCAAGGTCATAGTCAGCTTGAAGCGAGAAACCCTTACCTTCGATTTCATTCATCGGGTCAATATTGTAAAAGACTTCTCTTGAGAATGGATCGTTTGGATCTGTGAGCTCAAAGCCAAGACCACCAAAGGCAGCAGGTGCGCCGATGACTTGTGTCGCTGGGCCGTTGAAGGCGGAAACAGCACCACAGCAGACTTCTTCGCCTTTGTCCCAATCACCAATGGCACGAAGCGTGAGGCGTTCGCCTTCCGCGAGCCATTGGCCACGCAAGGACCAACGATCCCGATCGTTAATTTCTGTGTCGTTAAAGTTGTTCGTGTAATAACCATCACGCTTGTTCATGGAACCAGAAATGCGAATGGCTTGTGATTCTGAGATTGGCCCAGTAAATGTGCCTTTCAAAATTTGCTGGCCAAAATTGCCAATCGTAATCTCAGCTGATCCACCTTTTTCGAATTGTGGTTTGGCTGTCACGATGCTGACAACACCAGCAGAAGTGTTTTTACCGTAAAGCGTGTTTTGCGGGCCACGCAGAATTTCGATCCGATCCAATACAGGAAGATCGGTAAGCGCGCCAACAGTCCGTGAGCGATAAACGCCATCCACGAATACACCAACAGAAGGCTCGAGGCCTGGGTTATTCGTCCCGTTGCCGAAGCCCCGGATAGCGAAGGATGTGTTGCCGCTTGCTTGTAACTGAGTTACGCGCAGGGAAGGAACGACTTTTTGAAGGTCGATAATATCAACTACAGCTGCTTTTTCGATTGTGTCTGCGGTTGTTACGCTGACTGAGATCGGCACTTCTTGAAGTGTTTGTTCTCTCTTGCCGGCCGTAATAACAATTTCGTCGCTTGTGTCTGAAACATCCTGCGCGAGAACAGGTGTAACACCGAGACCGCAAACAAGGGCGCTTGTCCCTAGAATGAAAGTTTTGAGTTTCATAACGTTAGTATCCTCCAAGTGGTCTAAGCCAATAAACCATTTTAAATGCCCCATTGATCGGGATTATTTTCACTATACATTTTTTAAAAGCCCAAGGCTGTTGTAAAAATGCTCCATACGCGACTTTATACAGATTAAACTGCTGCTCCAACCGAAAATGGCAGTCACAATTTTCACAATTCTCTGTCGTTAACCATAACCATCGACCAAAGTTCCTAACATAAGGTCAATCTTTCATGTTGCGGCGCAGCAATTTTGGAGAGCAAATCTTCAAAATTGTTTGGTCTTGAACCTTGCAATGCCTCCCTTATGTAGAGGCTTGATCTACGTTAAGAGCGAGGTCGAGCTGAGCGATCGCAATAGGAGACGAGAAATATGTCAGACAAAGCCCCTCTTCGAACGACTTTGGGCCAATCATTGCCCGCTTCGCACCCCTCTGATGAAACCTTGTCTTTGCTGCGTCTTCGGCGCTCATCTGTTGCGAATATGATGAGGGCGACAGGGCCTTCTGCGGCGCAGTTAGAAGAGCTCCTTGAAATTGGCGCGCGCGTGCCGGATCACAGGCGTGTGGTGCCTTTCCGGTTTTTGACTTTCACAGGGAAGGCGCGATCTGATTTTGGCAAAGTGCTGGGGCAGGTCTTTCAGGCGCAATATGATGAGGCAACACCAGATCAAATTCAGTTTGAGGAAAAGCGCTTTGAACGTGCAGGCACCGTCATTGCGGTGGTCAGCGCAGTGAAGCCAGATCACAAAACCCCTGTTCTGGAACAGACATTGACCGCGGGGGCCGTCTGTCAAAATATTCTGATCGCAGCGAACGCTATGGGGTTTGCGGGGCAATGGCTGACAGAGTGGTATGCATATGATGCCAACGTGTTAGCGGCCCTTGGTCTTGGGGCGCAGGAGCAGATTGCTGGTTTTATTTATCTGGGCACTGCCACCGAAGACCCAAAAGAACGCCCGCGCGTTGACGCGCAAAGTATCACGACCGCATGGGAAAAGCCTGCATCGCTTTGAGGGCTCGAGAACTTTTATACACCCTTCCTGACTTGCCCGAAAACAGCAGCCTGAACTGCGTCTATGCCTTGACCTTCGAGAGGCACAAAGCAATCTTCAAGTCGCACATGATAATGGCAATGGAGACTTAGATGAAAGCTTTGCAATGCACCGCCTTTGGCCCAGAAGACACGCTGGTCCTGAACGAGATTGAAGACCCAAAGCCGGGCAAAGGCCAAGTGGTCATTGATGTTAAAGCAGCCGGGGTCAACTTTCCTGATTTGCTCGTGGTGCGCGGCGATTATCAGATGAAGCCGCCTTTGCCATTTGTACCGGGCACGGAAGGGGCAGGGTTAATCGCTGAGATCGGGGAAGGGGTAAACGGATTTGCGGTGGGAGACCGCGTTTTGTTTAACACCATGACAGGGGCTTTTGCGCAAAAACTCGCCGTCCCCGCCATGAGCATCATGAAATTCCCAGATACTATGCCGTTTGAACAAGCGGCAGGCCTTACTATTGTCTATGGCACATCCTATTTTGCGTTAAAGCAACGCGCTCAATTGCAGGCTGGTGAGACGCTTGCCGTGCTGGGTGCGGCTGGCGGCGTGGGGCTCGCAACAGTTGAACTTGGCAAGGCTATGGGCGCCAAAGTCATTGCATGCGCTTCGACCGACGAAAAATTGGCTGTGGCGAAAGATCATGGTGCGGATGAAACCATCAACTATTCATCTGAAGACCTGAAAACCAGATTGAAAGAAATCACCAATGGCAAAGGAGTTGATATTATTTATGATCCGGTTGGGGACAAATATACGGAAAGTGCCTTTCGGGCGATTGGCGCTGGAGGGCGGCATTTGGTGATTGGTTTTGCAGCTGGCGACATTCCGAAATTACCGTTGAATTTGGCTTTGTTGAAAAATGCATCGGTCGTCGGTGTCTTTTGGGGCGCTTGGGCCATGGCGAATCCACCGGCCCATGCGCAGAACATGAATGAACTCTTTGATTTTTTCAAAGAAAGCAAAATCAATCCTCATGTGGCTGGCGCATATTCTCTTGATAAATTTACACAAGCCTTTGCCGAACTTTCAGGCCGCAAAGCCATTGGTAAAGTCGTTCTAACCCCTTAAAGGAGGCCGATATGGCTGATCTTGATACCTTCCGTATGGAAACCAGAAAATGGCTGGAAGAAAACTGCCCCGAAGAAATGCGCCATGGCGTTACGGGGGATGAGGATGCATGTTGGGGCGGGCGGCATTGGACTTTCAAAAATGATGCTCAACGTCTTTGGCTGGAGCGCATGGTTGCAAAAGGATGGACGGTGCCTGAATGGCCCGTTGAATATGGCGGTGCAGGTCTTTCCAAGGCGGAAGCAAAAGTTCTTCGGTCTGAGATGAAGCGTCTCAATGCCAGATCACCTTTAGATTCTTTTGGCATTTGGATGCTTGGCCCAGCTTTGTTAAAATATGGGACGCCAGAACAAAAGAAAGAACATTTAATCCCGATTGCACGCGGTGAAATTCGCTGGTGTCAGGGATATTCTGAACCGAATGCCGGATCAGACCTCGCTTCATTAATGACAAAATGCGAAGACAAAGGCGATCATTACGAAATTACGGGTCAAAAAGTATGGACGTCTTATGCAGATAAGGCTGATTGGATTTTTGTGCTTGTACGGACGGACTTTGAAGCGACGAAACATACAGGTATTAGTTTTATTCTTGTGGATATGGATCAGCCCGGCGTGACCACAAAGCCGATCCGGTTGATTTCAGGCAAATCACCCTTCTGCGAAACTTTCTTTGATAATGCCGTTGCAGGTAAAGACCAAATTGTTGGAGAGATTAATAAAGGCTGGACTGTCGCGAAATATTTATTGACCCATGAACGTGAAATGATCAGCGGTATGGGGGATGCCATGGGGCGGCCCATTGGTGATCTCGCGGCCATGCAGATTGGTCTCGAAGACGGCAAGCTTGAAGACTCAATGCTCCGTACAGATATTGCCCGTCTGGAAATTGACGGCCTTGCCTTTATGGCAGGTATGGAAAAAATCATTAGCGAGGCGAAAGCCGGGCAGGGGACAGGGGCAAATGCTTCTGTTCTAAAATATTACGGCACGGAATTGAACAAGCGCCGTCATGAATTGATGATGGATTCTGGTGGCTCTGAGGCTTTAACATGGGGGGCTGAAGAAGATATTGCGGCCCATTGGTTGCGGACGAAAGCGAACTCTATTGAAGGGGGTACGTCAGAAGTGCAGCTCAATATTATTTCAAAACACATTCTCGACTTACCGGGTGCATAAGGAACAATTATCATGGCGATGGTATTAGACGAAGAACAATCCATGTTGCGCGATGCAGCACGTGGATTTTTAACAGATCATGCACCAGTCTCGCAATTGCGCAAATTGCGCGATAGCGGCAATGAAGACAAATTTGATCGCGCCACATGGGCGGCCATGGGAGAGATGGGCTGGGCAGGTGTCTTGGTCGATGAAGATCATGGCGGTGTTGATATGGGCTTTCAGGCAGCCGGTCTGATTGCTGAGGAAATGGGACGTACCCTGACAGCTTCTCCCTATCTTTCCACAGCGATGATGGGGGCGACTGCACTAGGGGCATATGGCACCACATCACAAAAAGAAACCTGGTTGCCGAAAATCGCTACGGGCGAAGCGATTATGGCGATAGCGGTGGATGAGGGCAGAAAACATCGACCTCAACAAGTTGCGACAACGGCCAGCAAGTCTGGCAATGGCTTTAAAATATCTGGTACAAAAACATTTGTCGCTGATGGCGGTGTCGCCGAACAAATTATTGTGACGGCGCGCACAGCAGGCGGCGAAGGCGAAAAAGAGGGCATTTCCCTATTCTTGGTTTCGGCTGACGCTGCTGGAATTACTAAAACCCATCATGATATGATTGACAGCCGAAATTCTGTGACCCTCTCTTTTGACGATGTGGAAGTGGATGGGGATGCGATCATTGGGGAGATCGATGGCGGCGCTTCGCCTTTAAACCATATTCTCAATGCGGGCCGGGCAGGCTTAGCAGCAGAAATGTCAGGATCAGCGCAAGCCTGTCTTTCCATGACGGTGGATTATCTGAAAGAGCGTAAACAATTTGGCAAAACCATTGGTGAATTTCAAGCTTTGCAACATCGCGCCTCGCATCTCTATTCGGAAATCGAATTGGCGAAAGCAGTGGTGATGAAGGCTTTGCAAGGTCTGGACAGTGCGCCAGAGCATGCGTCTTTAATGGTTGCAGCGGCAAAAGCCAAGCTTGGTCAAGTCGCTCAATTGGCGGCGCAAGAAAGCATTCAAATGCATGGCGGCATTGGCATGACCGATGAATATGATATCGGCTTTTATATGAAACGCATTCGCGTTGCAGAAGCTCTGTATGGTGATAGTCATTATCAAGCAGATATCTATGCGAAGCTGCGCGGTTTCTAAATCTTTTGAATATAAATAAAAAAAGCCCGGCGCATTTGCCGGGCTTTTTTGTGGCTTGTTTCATGCCACACTAAATCTATGAAGTCTCGTTGCGTGCTTGGGCCGCTATCCAATCTTTTGGTAAGCGCCATGCGGCAATGAAGAAACACAAAATCGAGATGCCCAGTGGCACGACTAAAGTGCTCATAGCATATCGCAGCGATTCAGTTGCGCCCAATTCTGCGGTGAGATTATTACTCAAAATACCCACATAAGTTGGTCCGCCCCCGAGGGCGATAATATTCAAGATAAAGAAGAATAAGGCCGTTGAGGTTGCCCGTACGCGAATAGGCGCAAGCGTTTGAGCAATGGCAAAGGCCGGGCCAAGATAGGAGCCTGATAAAAACAGATAAACCGATAAACACCCCAGTAAAACCCAGAGATTGCCGACATGAAAAGCCGCATATAAAAAGGGTGTCCCAACGATCAAAGCGAGCGCCGGGAACATCGCATAAGCCCCTTTATATTTTTGGCCCCATTTGTCAGACACGGCGCCGCCAAGCCAAACACCAGTTGTATACAGCAATCCATTGATCACGCCCAAGACAACAAGCAGCCGCACAAGTGGATTGGCGGGCAGGAATGCAACTGGGCCCCCTAATATTGTCGTCGGGAAAGCTCGGAAAATAAAATCGATCAACCAATTGGAAAGCGCATAGCCTGCAACAGACGCAAAAGCGATCCCGCCGCACATGGCCCACCATGACGGAATGGTGAGCAGAGTTTTAATGGCTGGCGAGACATTTTTGACAAAGATCATCCAGAATAATGTTAAAACAAGACAAATAAGACCGCCCCATAAAAGGAGGTTGGCAAGAGAAATTGGTTCAATATTCTCTATGGGAATTGCCACCATCTTTTCAGTTATCGGCTGATAAGCGAGAATGATGGCAACAAGCCCGGTCAGGACAGCGATAAAAAAAGCGAATGCCAAATATGTAGATAAAAGCTTGGAAAGGCGCGAGTCGCTCTGTTTGGTTGGCGCGCTTTGTGTTCGAATGGGTTCTCTCACGCTCAATTTTAATAGGATTGCGAGCAGGATACCCGGTAAACCAACGGCAAAAAGCACAAGACGCCATGGCGCGGCCTCACCAGCTGACGCTTTTGCGATAATCCCCGCCGTTGCAAAATAAGCGATCATGATACCGATTGGGATACCAAGCGAATACACCGCTAAGGCGCGGGCGCGCTCTGTTGGTTCGTATAGATCAGAAATAATCGAATGAGATGGCGGCGAGCCGCCAGCTTCCCCAACCCCGACACCAATCCGCGCAAGCGCCAGTTGCGTATAACTCATCGCCTTTCCCGAAAGGGCGGTGAATAAGCTCCATAAAGTGAGTGATACGGCAATGATGGAAACACGATTATACCGATCCGCGAGCCACGCAATAGGAATCCCCATGACCGTGTAAAACAATGCAAATGCAAGCCCTTTTAAAAACCCCATTTGTGCATCATCCAATCCAAGCTCAGCTTGGATTAGGGGAGAGAGAATACCGATGATCTGTCGATCGATGAAATTAAAGGCGTATACCAAAGTGAGGATGATTAACACATATGTGCGATATCCCTTTTTAACAGGCGCCTTATTTTCAATAGCACTGTCCGATAATTGCTCTTCTGCGATCTCAGTCATGAATCCACCCTTTATTTTTAAGAAGTCTGCGCATTTTTGATCAGCGGTGCAAGGGGCCAGTGCTGCTGTTGCTGAAAGGCGATTGTCGAATAAAAACTATACCACCCCCAGGGTGCGAGGGGACAGCCTCTCCAACACCACCGTCTCCCCGACGAAGGCCGGGGTCCACCTCTGATCTTTTCCGTTGAGAACGGACGGTCATGTGGCCAACAATATTATCAAAACAACCCTCCGCATGCGCCGCGCTTTTCAGAGCTGGGTGCCGGGTCAAGCCCGGCAAGACGGTTTTGTCTTTGAACATATTTTCTGACGTAGGGCGGGTATTTATACCCGCCGAGATAGGGTGCGTGGTTGCTGGCGGGTATAAATACCCGCCCTACGATTATTAACCACGTTCAAAAAAACTTTGGCCAATTTATCCGCACCCCCCGTCACCTGACATATACTGATATCAGACCTAATCAACGGAAGGCTTTGTAGGATCCAGCTGCTGAGGATTAGGGGACGTATGCCGGACGGGCGCGCCATGGAAGCGTTCTGACGTTCGGTCGGGTCATGAAGAC
>CALLVA010000140.1 GCA_938010655.1 uncultured Parvularculaceae bacterium
GCACGGCCTCTTGTCCCGACGCTGTATCATATCTATCCATCCGGCCAAAAAGCTCTTTGCGGGAGCCGCTGGGCGCTTTGCCGTCAAGATATTTGCCCGAGAGGACACCTTGGGCAATCGGCGAATAAGCCAATAGGCCAACTTGTTCTTCCATGGCAATTTCTGAGAGGCCAGCACTACCTTGTCCCTAATGCCCCGATCTTTAACCCACTGCCCGAGAATACGCTCTGAATTGCCTTGTGTTTCGGGCCGTGGCGGGATGGTATACATTTCCGCCGTATTGTAAAAATTGAGCCCTCTTTCAAAACAGGCATCCATTTGTTCAAAAGCGCCAGCTTGGTCCATCTGTTCGCCATACATCATTGTGCCGACGCAGAGATTCGAGACTTGAATATCTGTACGTCCAAGGGGGCGCATTTGAAGGCCAGTTTCAGCGTGGTTGAGATTGGTCAAGGTGGCCATAATGGGAGGTCCTCTTTTTGGCAAAGTTGAAACGCGACATAGCGAGCACATAGGGTGATGCTCGCCCCTTGTCACCATCTGGGCCTTGTAATCTGGAGTAGGGCTTCCCATGTCTAAGAGGAGACTGGCTGAAAGGGCTTCCGATGACTGGCAAGACAAGTAAGACAAAACCATCTGTATCACACCGCGTTTTAATGACCGCAGCACTAGGGGCAACTTTAGGCGCGGCAAGTTTTGGGGCCGCTTCTGTCTATGCTGCTCGGGAAAAAGCGCCCTTTTCGTCAGCCGATCATGTTGGCGTGGCCCAAGCGGGCTTGGAAGCCGATGGCGCGCCAAGTGCTTTTGCGGCTCTTTCTTCCGTTGAGGAGAGTGATGATCCTTACTTAATGCCTGCGCCCGCGCGTCAGGCCGCGGCTGGCGCGGCACTTGGCGCCGTGTTGGGGGGATTGTTTGGTCTGCTCGGGGGAAATGGCTTATTGAATTTTCTCGCCAGTATGGGGCGCTTCATGGTGACCGCCGTCAAAACACCTGTGAAAGCTGCCAAGCAAGTGGCCACAGCCACAGTCTCTGCTGTGAAAAACCATGGCAAACTGATCGGCTTACTGGGCGGTCTAACTTTGGTCGCGTTTACAGGCATTGTATTCTTCGATGCCCAATGGCAGGCAGGTATGGTGATGGGCGCAGCAATTACGGGAATTGCCTTTATGGGCGTTGGCAAAACGCGAGAGGCGTTGGCTAGCGGTGTTGCAGGCATGAAGAATAAAATGATGCCGAAAAAAGCAACAGCTGCGTCTCCCCCGCCAAAAGGCGACATTTAAACCATTAAGCAAACTGGCAATATATCGTTAAGGGAGATTAAGCTTATCTTTCTCGCATTGGTACAGTTTATCTTAAAAAAATCAGTGATTTAGGCAAAATAAGCAAGGGATTGCCGCATTTTTGCCCGATTGCGCCGCTACATATATTTTCAACGCCGGAGAGATCTGGCACAGAGATTTTGAACCTAAGAAATTCAGTGGATTGATAATTCTAAATCTTGTTGAACTTGCACCCTAAATACCTTTACCCCCGCTTCGGCGGGGGCTTTTTTTTGGGTGTGATCCTTCCATCATCCGTGTGATGAGGATTATCGCAGTAGCCAGTTTTAGTGATTGCTCCTGTCCCCCGGACCAGCGTAGGGTTGATCCATTATGAGTATAAAGATTTCACCTTCTATTTTGTCTGCAGATTTTGCTGATCTCGGCGCTGAATTGCGCCGGATTGATGCAGCTGGTGCTGATATGATCCATGTCGATGTCATGGACGGCCATTTTGTACCGAACATTACGATTGGACCCGCAGTAGTGAAAGCATTGCGGCCCCATTCGAAAAAGCCATTTGATGTTCATCTAATGATCGCGCCCGTGGATAAGTATCTGGCAGATTTTGCAGACGCCGGAGCCGATATCATTTCGGTGCACCCTGAAGCAGGGCCGCATTTGCATCGCACTTTGCAAACCATAAAGGCGCTGGGTAAAAAAGCGGGGGTCGTGTTGAATCCCGCAACGCCAGCAGAGCTTATTGCGCCTGTTATGGAGGATATTGATTTGATCCTTGTGATGAGTGTGAACCCTGGGTTTGGAGGGCAAAAATTTATTGGCTCTCAACTGGCCAAGATCAAAAAACTAAGCGAGATGATCGCTGCGTCAGGCCGAGATATTATGCTGGAAGTGGATGGCGGCGTAACGCCTGAAAATGCTGGGGCGATTATACAAGCCGGGGCCACTGCCTTAGTGGCAGGGACGGCTGTCTTTAAAGGGGGCCCTGACCATTATGCTGCCAATATTCAGGCGTTAAAACAGGCGCAAATCTAAATGCGATTCGAATTTAAAGGTTAGGGTATGAAGGGTTCGTCCTCATCAGGTGGCGGTAACCGTACAGCAAAAAGCTTTGGCGAAGGGCTGTTTTATGACTGGCAGTTGCGCGGCCCTGCGCCGGACCGTTTATTGGTTCGCTTCCGTGCCCCTTATACGCCTGACCCAGATAGCATTCTGCATCTGGTGGAAATATATGAAACGCAAACTGAAGCTGGCCAAGCCGGGGTTGAGTTTGTGCCGGGGCGAGACCTTGGGCTGCGCAGCTTTTGGGAACAGCTCAATTTAGCGGATGAACAAAGCGATTCCTATTGGGCGCGGTCTCAAGGGTTTGACTTTTTACGAGGACTTTGGGGCCTTGGGCCGCGCGGGCTCTCTCCCGCTCGGGCGCTGGTAGATGGCTGGCTCGATATTAATTTGAAATTCGCCGCTGATAGCTGGGCACCGCGTCTTGTGGCGGAGCGTCTCTTGGCGTTGTTTGATCATATTGAGTGGCTTATTGAGGATGCGCCAATTTTGTGGCGGGCCAGACTTTTAACGTCCATGGCGCGCCAAGCGCGGCATCTTGCCAAAGCTGCGCCCAAAGTCGCTGCGCCTGTAGATCGTCTGGTCGCGGCCATTGCCTTGAGCAAAGCATCTCTTGCTTTGGCGCGACATGAAAATATGGAAACGCAGGCGAGCACATTGTTGCGCCGTGAGCTGCGTTTGCAAGTGGCAAATGATGGCGGCCACGCTTCGCGCAATCCTTCTTTTCAATTGCGTCTCGCCCTCGCTTTACAAAGCCTGATCACAGCTTATGGCGAGCGGGGCCTTTTAGTGCCGCCCTTTTTAACCCACACCGCAAGTCGCGTAAGTTCAATGCTTGAATTCTATCGCTGCGGCGATGGGCATTTGGCCGTGTTTAATGGCAGCGTCGAAGATGATAAACGCGCTTTGTCGGAAGCATTATCTTTTCCTCATGGTGAGCGAATGGCGTTGGAATTTGCATCTGCTACCGGATATCAGCGCTTAACCGGGGGCAAGACAAAGGTTTTGGCAGATTTGGGCGGCGTGGCCAGGCATCGTGTTGCCAAAAATGCTGGGGCTTTGCCGCAACATTTGCGTATTGCCGTGCCTTTTGAAGGCGCATTTTCCTTTCAGCTTTCCAGCGGGCGACAGCGCCTGATCGTCAATTGCGGTAATGCCGAAGAAGGCAATTGGGCAGATGCCTTGCGCTTGGCAGGGGCGCACTCAACGCTTTCTTTAAATCAGCCGCCCCATAAATCTGCCCCAGCTAAAACACTTGTGGAGCAGCCATGGCATGATCTTCAGGAAGACCCGGCAGGAACATTATTGGAGTTGGACCGGAATGATGTCCCTGATATGCCAGGGGCAAGTCATCAGCGGCGCTTGTTTTTGGGGGCAGATGGCGATGATTTGCGCGGGGAAGACACGGTCACGGCTGGGGCGGGGCAGAGGATGCCAGATTGGGTCTTGCGCTTTCATATTCATCCCAAAGTCAAAGCATCGCTCTCACGGGACGGTAAATCCGTTTTGATGATGACCCCCGGCAAAGAGGGGTGGAGTTTTATTGCCAATAAGGCCGTCTTATCTCTGGAAAAATCAATCTATGCGGGGCAAAAAGGGCATCGCCAAGCAACAGAACAGATTGTTGTGCGTCCTGATCCAACGATGACAAAAGTCTCGGACAGCATTTGTCGCTTGAAATGGGCTTTTAAGCGTCAGAGACACGACATATAAGACTACTAAGATTTTGGGATAATACATAATAATTGATCAACAAAACTGGGCGGCTTTGATACGAGGAGTATCTTCACTTTGACCCCATCGGACAAAACCACAAAGCCACGTATCGCTTCAAAAAATCGGGGCCTTTGGCAACGTATAAAAGGCGATAAAGGCACCACTACAGAACTGGTGGCCCCGCGTATGGCGCCGGCGGATTTATCCCGTATTGAACTCGATAGTGCGCAATTATTGAAGCGTCCGCCGCGTGGCATCGATCTTCATGCCGCAAAAGAACTTTTGTCTGGTCGGCATGTTTTGATTACTGGCGCCGGAGGCACGATTGGGTCTGAATTGGCGCGGCAAGTGGCGTCTTATCATCCTTCCAATATTACGATTGTTGATAATTCAGAATTCAATCTCTATCAGATTGATTTGGAATTGAGAGAGATGAATCTCGGGATTCCTGTTCACGCCAGGCTAGTAGATGTTTGCCAGTCGTTACAGATCCGAAATCTTTTTGAAGAAGAGCAGCCAGATATTGTTCTGCACGCAGCGGCTTTCAAACATGTGCCTATTGTGGAGCAAAATCGCGCTGTTGCCGCTCTGACAAATGTTCTTGGGGCCAAGAATGTGTTTGATGCTGCGATTGAAGTCAAAAGCGAAGCGGTGGTCTTTATCTCAACCGATAAGGCCGTGAACCCAACGAGTTTTATGGGGGCTACAAAACGTGTCGCGGAGCTTTATGCGCAAGCCATGGATATTAGCCAAACTGAAACGCGTTTTGTGACCGTGCGTTTTGGCAATGTGCTGGGCTCAACAGGGTCGGTTGCGCCGCTTTTCCAACGCCAAATTGCGAAGGGTGGACCCATCACGGTGACCCATCCTGATATTTCTCGATTTTTTATGACGACCCGCGAAGCGGTCCAGCTTGTTTTGCAGGCGGCGAGTTTGAACAAACAGGAAAAAGGCCCCTTGCGCCATGATGGCCGCATTTTTGTGTTGGATATGGGGGACCCGATCAAGATTGTGGACCTTGCGGAACGCATGATAGAGGCTGCGGGCTTGCGCCCCCAAGAGGACATCAAAATTGAATTTTCTGGGTTGCGGCCCGGCGAGAAACTGTTTGAAGAGATTTTTCTTGATACAGAGAAATTGATCAAAACAGGCGCAGATGGTGTCCTGCTTGCTTCTCCAGTAATGATTGATTTGCCCTTGTTGAATCCAAGGCTCGAAGATGTGATCCGACATGCCAAGGCTTTTGAAGAAGATGCTTTGGCCATATCCGTGAGCCATTTGGTGCCAGAATTCAGACCCGACAAGCCCCATAAAATGGATGAGGCAGAAAGATCTGCATCCCATGGGGCTGCCGAGTAATTTTCCCACGACTTATAGGTTTCCCAAAAGGGGAATGAAGGGTAAGAGCAGGCGATTTTAAATATTGCTGGAGTTTTTCTCATGTCCCTTTCCGCTGTTAAGCGCGCGCTCATTTCTGTTTCTGACAAAACCGGCATTGCAGATTTTGCCAAAGACCTGGCAGCAGCAGGCATTGACCTGGTCTCCACAGGCGGCACGGCCAAACTTTTGCGAGAGGCTGGCTTGGATGTGCGAGATGTCGCTGACCTTACGCAGTTCCCGGAAATGATGGATGGTCGAGTGAAGACTTTGCATCCCGGTGTCCATGGGGGATTGCTCGCGCGGCGCGACTTGGCGGACCATAGAGATGCAATGACGACCCATGGTATTGAAGCCATCGATCTCTTGGTGATCAATCTTTATCCATTTGAACAAACAGTTGCCCAAGGCGGCGACTATGATGCTTGCGTCGAGAATATTGATATTGGGGGGCCGGCCATGATCCGTGCCGCCGCGAAGAACCATGCCCATGTTGGTGTTGTGACGGACCCTGATGATTATTCCCGTGTCCTGTCGGACATTAAAGCCGGGGGATTATCGGAAGATGTCCGACGGGAGCTGGCCTTCAAGGCTTATGCCCGCACAGCCGCTTATGACAGCGCCATTGCCAATTGGTTTGCCAGTGAATTGAATATTGCTGCTCCAAAACATGCGTCCCTTGCAGGGCACCAAGCGCAAAGTTTGCGTTATGGGGAAAATCCGCACCAAGAGGCAGCGTTTTATCTCACAGGGGAAAATCGTCCCGGTGTAGCTACCGCCAAGCAATTGCAAGGTAAGGAACTGTCCTACAACAATATTAATGATACAGACGCGGCGTTTGAAATGGTCGGCGAATTGGGAACCGAAACGCCAGCCGTTGCCATTATTAAACATGCCAATCCTTGCGGCGTTGCGCGCGGCGCAAATTTGGCAGAGGCCTATAAGTTGGCCTTGCGCTGTGACCCTGTCTCTGCCTTTGGGGGGATCATTGCTTTAAACCAAAAGCTGGATGCCGAAGCGGCAGAAGAGATTGCGAAAATCTTCACAGAAGTTGTCATTGCGCCGGAAATTGACCCAGCGGCCGCGGCGATTTTTGCCAAGAAGAAGAATGTGCGTCTCTTGGAGACAGGCGGCCTGCCAGACCCCATGTCGGGGGGTATGATGATGAAGCAAGTTTCTGGCGGGTTCTTATATCAATCCAGAGATAATGCTGTGATTTCGGAACAAGAGTTAAAAGTCGTCACAGACCGTCAGCCTACGGCGCAAGAATTAAAAGATATGCTCTTTGCGTTCCAAGTGGCTAAGCATGTGAAGTCCAATGCAATAGTTTATGTCAAAAAGGGTGCAACTGTTGGTATTGGGGCAGGGCAAATGAGCCGGTTGGACTCAAGCCGAATAGCTGCGCGCAAATCGCAAGATGCAGCAGAAGCGATCGGTGAAAAAGAAGCATTGGTCAAAGGCTCTGTCGTCGCGTCAGATGCGTTCTTCCCTTTTGCTGATGGTCTTCTGGCTGCCGCAGAAGCAGGGGCAACGGCGGTGATTCAGCCTGGCGGTTCCATGCGCGATGATGAAGTTATCGCGGCGGCGAATAAGGCTGGTCTGGCAATGGTCTTTACGGGGCGAAGACATTTCCGGCACTAGGTCTTTTTATGTTGCAGCTTGCTTTTGATCTTGATTGAATGAAAATGGCTGTAGATAGCTTTTAAAGGTGAGAAAAACATGACCAAAACGTCGACCCGTGAAATGAGTTTTCGAGATAGTGTAGACGTCATGTTTGAGCAGGCGGCGGCTCATTTGGATATTTCACCGGGGTTGAAAGAAAAGATCCGGGTTTGTAATTCGACCTATACGGTGCGTTTCGGGGTTCGCCTGCGCGATGAAGTGCATACATTTGTCGGCTATCGTGCGGTTCATTCTGAACATACAGAACCTGTCAAAGGCGGCATTCGCTATGCTATGGCCGTTAATCAGGACGAAGTTGAAGCGCTAGCCGCTTTGATGACCTATAAATGCGCCCTCGTGGAAGCGCCTTTTGGTGGCTCCAAAGGAGGGTTATGCATCAACCCGGCAGATTGGGACGAAAACGAGCTAGAGCGGATCACGCGTCGCTTTACTTATGAATTGTCCAAACGAGATTTAATCCATCCGTCGCAAAACGTTCCTGCGCCAGATATGGGCACGGGAGAGCGGGAGATGGCGTGGATGGCAGATGAATATCATCGCCTTCATAGAACCGATATTGATAGCCGCGCTTGCGTCACTGGCAAGCCGCTTTCCATGGGGGGCATTGCGGGCCGAGTCGAGGCAACAGGGCGAGGCGTGCAATATGCTTTGCAAGAATTTTTCCGTCACCCAGAGGACATTAAAAAAGCTGATATGGACGGTACATTGGACGGCAAGAAAATTGTTGTCCAAGGGCTGGGCAATGTGGGCTATCACGCGGCAAAATTTTTATCAGAAGAAGATGGCGCAAAAATTGTGACGGTCGTTGAATGGAATGGCGTCATGCGCAATCCTAAAGGCCTCGACATTGAAGCTTTGCGTCAGCACATTACAGAAAATGGCTCTATGGAAGGATTTCCTGGGGGCAGCTTCGAAAAAGCGGGGAGCACTGGTCTGGAAGATGAGTGCGATATTTTGATCCCCGCCGCCATTGAAGCGTCAATCCATATGGGCAATGTCGACAAGATCAAAGCAAAATTGATTATCGAAGCAGCCAATGGCCCCGTCACGGCAGAGGCCGATAAGGTCTTAAAGAAAAAGGGCGTGTTCATCATTCCTGACATGTATGCCAATGCGGGCGGTGTGACGGTTTCCTATTTTGAATGGGTGAAAAACCTCAACCATATCCGCTTTGGTCGTATGCAGCGTCGCCAAGAAGAGGCCCGGAATATCATGCTGATCAATGAGCTTGAAGCTGGCGGGATGGCATTTTCCGATAAGTTTAAGGCGGATTATTCTAAAGGATCAGACGAGCTCGCTTTGGTGCGCTCCGGGTTGGATGACACAATGCGTGCCGCCTATCAGGTCATTCGTGAAGCCTTGGCCGATAAACCGGAATTAGAAGATTTCAGAACGGCAGCCTATTTTGCGTCAATAAGAATGATCGCAGATAATTATCGCTCAATTGGTCTGTAGGATGATTTTTATGCGCTTAATATCGCTTTAAGCACTGGCTTTTTCGGGCAGGTTTTTATCCGCTTGAATATAGGGGTTATAGGCCCGTCGTTTCGCTCTTTGCGCTGCTGTTAGGGGTTGTGTCACTTGGCGAGGCCAGATGTGGTATGATTGCATAATCAAGCTGGTGGCGCGCATATTGATTAAGCCTAAGATTAATCCTGCACAAGCAATACCAGCAAAAACACCTGTGACATTGCCACCAGCCAAGACATCAAAACGTTGTGTCACGGCATAGAAACTAAAAAATAGTGCTGGAAGCGACGCAGCAAAAAGCGTTGGGCGGTGGGCGGTATGGAGGGCCGCGCCGACAAGGCCGACAATCCCAACCATCATAATCATCGCGCCTTGCACTGTGGGGGAGAGACCATTGGGGGTAAGCATCAACGCGCCAGAGCCAATAGCCGCACTAAAGACACTTAAGCGAGCAGTATAATGCGCGCGCCATGAAAAAGGGCGACTGCCAAAACTGATGCCTTTGCGATAGCGCCAAAGATGGCTCATACACACATAGCCAGAGAGACTCACAAGCCCGACCCAGAGCACAAGCCGTGTGCCAAGCCCTGCCGGGGCAACAATCTGCGTGCTGAGCACCATGGTCAAAGAAATTACAGACAAGAATACGATCGCTAAAGCCAATACACCCAAGCCCGCTCTTGCTTGCCAAGAAAGTTTTTCAATAAGATCAATCAGCGCCCGGCGCGATATGCCTATAGAGTTGTCGTGTGAGGTTTCCGCAATTTGGCTCGCGGCTTCTTCAGCAGCTTGTTGCAAAGCGTGGACGGCAGGCGTTTCGGGCAGAGTGGGCGCGTATGACATGACGAAGAGTTTTCGCCAGATGCAGTTAAGAAAGTGTTAATAGGTGTTAACGAAATGACATAAGTTTCGCTATAATGCCGCTTAATTGAGGCGACTTAATTTGGCATATCGATGATCATGCCGCGTTGGATTAATTCCCCGCGCAGCACCAGCGCATCCACAAAATGGGGATCAAGCCGAAGCGCCGCAACAACATCATAAGCAGCTAGTTCTAAACGGTCTTGTTCAATCCGCGCTCTTGCCCGAAGCGTTCTGCCTGTTGCGTCCAATCGGCCAAATTCCATCGCCGTGACCAAAGCCGCCTCGGCTTCTGCCCATCTTTGGAGATCGATCAATGCATGACCAAGGCTCACATGGAGCGCCATATCTGTGGGCGCGATCTCTAACCCGGCATTCGCAGCCTCAAGCGCCATGGTCGCGTCGGGGATGGCGAGTAAAATTTCTGCACCTTGATGATAAAGTGAGGCGGCGACAATCGTATCTTTTTGCCGTTCCTCATCCGCTAATTGTAAAACACGCCCGGCGCTGAACCGCAAATTCCCCAGTGCCAAATCCGCCATCGCAACACAATGTGTCGCCGCGGCATCGCCCCCGACCAGGGTCCAATTTAAGGCAAATTCCTTGGCCGCCGCCGGGTCTTCATCGACGCGCGCCAAGCATTGCTGATAGGCTTCAGTCGACGTGTTTTGAGCGGGGAGTGCCGGGAGCGTGTTTGTTTCAGTAATTTTCACGTCGGGTGAAGGGTCCGTCATGAGAAACATCGAAAAGAAAAGGGCAGTAAGCATAATAGATCATACCCTCAAATGCTGCGTATAGCAAAAGGCGAGAACGGACATAGCGTAAAGGGTGGGGTATCAAAAAGGATTATTCAGCCGCGTGGGAAGCATCATCAATTTCAAGCGCGGCATCAATATCAGACGCAACAGCTTCATCTTCGCTGGCGCCGTCCATAACCGGTCCTGCCGTTGGCAAGTGACAGCCAATTGTGGTGCCTTGACCTTCTTTAGAAGAAAGCCGGACCCAGCCCCCATGTAGCTCAATGAAGCTTTTGACGAGGGAGAGGCCAAGACCAGCGCCAGCGCCAATACCACGGCTTTCAAACCGATCAAAGGTTTTGGGTTGATCATCAGGGGAGATGCCGCGGCCAGTGTCTTTGACCCAAATTTTAACAGTATCGCCATCACGGTCTGCCCCAAGGGTCACAGTGCCACCTTCATCGGTGAAAGAGAAAGCGTTGGCCAGAAGATTGAACAGAACTTGTTTGACGCGTTTTTCATCCGCAATGATTTCACCAATATTTTCGTCGCATTCAACTTGAAGCGCCACGCGCGTATCATCCGCTTTAAGCGCCGCATATGTCGCCGCATTTTGCAGGATGCCATGGACATCGACCTTATCAAGATTAAGATCAAGCTTGCCCGCATCAATTGCCGCAAGGTCAATAATATCGTTGATCAGATCGAGAAGATTGTTAGAGGCTGTGAGAATGCTCGCAGCATAATCTTTCTGGCGCTCATTCAGTGTCCCGAACATTTCAGTTTCCAACATTTCGGAAAAGCCGATGATCGTGTTGAGCGGATTGCGCAAATGATAAGAGATATGGTTGACGAATTTCGTCTTCACCTTATCGGCGGCTTCAAGCCATTCATTGCGCTCTTCTAATTCTTTTTCACGTTCCCGACTATCCGTCACATCCAGGAATGTCACCAATGTGTCGCCATCTGGCAGGGGCGCTGTGGCATAGGAGAATGTGCGACCATCCCGAAGCAAAATTTCAGAAGGCAATTGTGCTTCGCGGTCTTGCGGTGTGAAAGATGTAATGCGGCGCTTGAGTTTTTTCCAAGCTTCGTCAGAACTCTCCGCCAATCTGGCAAAATGCGCGGAAATCGCATCAAAGCCAGGCAGGGTTGAAAGATCCGCATTGTCAAAACGCCAAAGCTTGCCAAAGGCAGAGTTAAACAAGCGCAGTTTTCCATCTGCACCAAACACAGCCACACCTTCTGCCAGATTATTCAAAGAGGCCCGTTGTACACTGATCTGTGTATTATACTGCGTCTCTAATTTGAGATTTTCAGTAATATCTTCAAACACAACCAACATGCCCCCAAGGGGGTGGCGCTGGCGGGCAACGCGCAATGTGGAGCCGTTGGGCAAATTCCAAATTTCATCTGGCGCGGAACCATCGAAAGAGCGTCCGGCTTCATGCTCCGTATAAGGAGAGAGGTGGTCAGCTTTCCAGCTCGCAAAATCACCCTGCTCTGGTAAGCGGCCGCCTTGGCGCAACTTATCAAGGATTTCACCGTGAGAGGGCTTGGTGCGCAATTCCGCATCGTCCCATTCCCAAAGGTCGAGGAAAGACTGATTATAATAGTCAAGCTGTTGCGACGCATTAAAAACACCAACCGCAGAAGGCATTTTATCCAATGTCGATCGGTGTACGGCGTTGTGGCGCTTCAGGTCTTCTTGCAATTTGTCTTGCTTGGTAATGTCGATTGCCACGCCGCCAAGAGACGCATCGCCCGTATGGTGCAGCGGCGTTTCCAAAATGCGCAGAACCCGGCGAATTCCGCGAATGTTGACGACCACAATATCATCCACAATCCGGCGACCAGAGCGGGCAAATTCATCTTGTGCTTTTTGCGCTAATTTGCGGAACGCAGGATCAATCTCAATTTGATTGTCGAGGACTTCTTCAAAGCTGACCGCTTCCACCATTTCCACATAGGCTTGGTTGACCCAATCCAGTTTCAAATCTGCGCTGCGCCGCCATGTTGCCATAGGCAGCCTATCAAGCTGGTTCAAAGCCCCATGAAGATCGGCGGCGCGGTCTCTTGCTTTGCCAAGAACGCCGCCATCTTCTGCCAAGCGCACGGCTGGGTCTGTAAGCCATAGGGTAACCAAATCGCCTGCGACCCGGCCATCCACTTCGATAGAGCGGCCTTCATCTGTCACAATAGACCCGGAAAACGCAACGCCATGGGCGCGCAATTCCTGCACTTTATCTTTTAACTTACGAATGTCTTCGGGCAGCACATCTTCTTCCAGCGGCAAATCCCCGAGAGACGAGAGCAGCGCATCTGCCGGATTGGCGAGCGCATCGGCTGGTGTGCCAGCAAAGGTCAGTAAAGACGCTAAAGCCGCTGGACCGCCAAGAACGCGCGGTGCGCCCCAGCCTTCTTCCACATCAGCGATCGCATCATCCCACACCATGACCAAGCCAGGGTGAGACGCCAAAACGCTTTCAGATTGCTCCAATCGCGCTTCCATTTTGGCCACTTTGCGTGACCATGTTACCGCCGTGTCGCCTGTATTGGACATGAGTTTGACGCAATAAGCGCCAGCCCCAATAGCAAAAGCGACAGACGCGCCAGTGATCAGGAGTTGCGGGTCAAGCGATGTGGCAATAGAGGCAGAGGAGGTCGTCTCTTGGGCCAAGGCCTTTAAAGGCGTGAATACAGACACAGCGCCGCCGAGCCCCGCAAGGAGCTTGCCTTTTGTTGAGCCTAGCTCAAAGGGGCGCCAGCGTGTCATGCCCTAAGTTCCTATCGCATTGCATCAGCGTTTGGTCGGTCTGATGCCTTAAAAGAGAGGAGCGAAAACGCGTTACAAATCTAGACAGAGTTGCCTCGGCATAGATTTCGCCCCGAAATCGTCAACAAATAGTTAACGAAAGATGAATAACGGCCCATAAAGGGGTGTTTCGGTCTGAAGTACCAGCGGATATTCCGCCATGGGGATAAAAAATTAAGCCTGAGGCAGGCAAAAAGATCTTTTGCGTCGCCGAAAAAGACGAGTTGGTATAAAGCCTGCACTTTAATGATTTAATACGTTTCACCCTGACTTAAAGAGAAATTGTGTCCAACCCTGCTCCAGCTGCCAGAATTGAAGTCTTTGATGCCTGGCGGGGCATTGCGGCCCTGTTTGTTTGCCTGTTTCATTTCCCGGGTATCTATCATGGCAGTGAGAGCGGTCTGGTCCGTCACGGGTATTTATTTGTTGATTTTTTCTTCGTGCTCAGTGGTTTTGTAATTGCCCAAGCTTACACGCGCCGATTGGCCCTTGATAAAGGCATTGGGTCGTTTTTGCGATTACGCCTCGCTCGGCTTTATCCCGTTCATTTGGTGATGCTCGCTGCGTTCATTGCTTATGAATTATTTCAGCTTGGCTATGGCCTGATCGGCGGGGATATGGCGACAGCGCCTTTTACGGAAAAAGAGCGATCTCCCATTGCGATCATTACAAACCTGTTCCTATTACAAGGCATGGGCGTGCATGATTCAATTACATGGAACGGGCCAAGTTGGAGCATTTCCACAGAATTTTACGCCTATGTTTTCTTTGCGGTGTCTTTTCTGCTTAGGCCAGTCTGGCGTTATAGCCTTTATGTTTTTGCTTCTTGTGTCAGTCTGCTTGTCTTGTGGCGCTATAGCGATGATTTCATGGATGCCACTTATGATTTTGGCTATTTCCGTAATATTTTTGGCTTTTGCATCGGCATAGGCTGTTATCATTTGACCAAAGCAATGCCGCGCACGGGCGGCGTTGCTTATCATTCCGTTCTGGAACTGATTGCGCTGGTCGTGATTGTCATGTTTGTTGGGGTTGCGGGGGGCACAAGCTTTTCGCTGGCCTCGCCATTTATTTTTGGCGGCGCATTGCTGCTCTATTGGTCGGAAGCTGGTCTGGTTAGTCGTCTATTGAACAATCGCTTCTTGCAGGTTTTGGGTAAGATTTCTTTTGCGCTTTATATGGTGCACAAATTTATTCAGATCGCTATTTTGCCAAACGCCATAAAGGTCTTTAGCAAAATCACAGGCCTGGATTTAAAAAGCCCTGCTCAGCCAGAAGGCGCAGGCCCGGTTCTTTTTGGGCCTGACCTTTGGACTGGAGATGTTATCTTAGGGGTAACGCTTATTGTCACGATCTTCGCCGCTTGGGCGCTGCATGTCTTTGTGGAAAATCCACTCTACAAAAAAGCCAAACAGCGCGGCTGGTAGATGCTGCGCGTGCTATTCGCGTAATAAGTCGTTTACGGATGTTTTGCTGCGCGTTTGTTCGTCTACTTGCTTGACGATGACGGCGCAGGCGAGGCTGTGGCTTCCATCTTTGCTGGGCAGGGTGCCAGGAACGACAACGGAGTAAGGCGGCACTTCCCCAAAGGTCACATCGCCCGTCATCCGGTTAAAAATTCTTGTGCTCTTGGTGATAAAGACACCCATCGCCAAAACAGATCCCTCACGGACAATCACCCCTTCCACGACTTCAGAGCGCGCGCCGATGAAGCAATTATCTTCAATGATCGTTGGGTCCGCCTGCAATGGCTCTAAAACGCCGCCAATCCCTGTGCCTGCGCTGATGTGGCAATGTTTCCCCACTTGCGCGCAAGAGCCAACGGAAGCCCAAGTGTCGATCATGGTGCCTTCGTCCACATAAGCGCCGATATTCACATAGGATGGCATGAGCACCACATTTTTGGCGATATACGCGCCGCGACGCACAGCAGCGGGCGGCACGGCCCGAATGCCAGCGGCTTCAAATTCCTCTGCGCCCCAACCTTCAAATTTGGACGGCACTTTATCCCACCAGCGGCCACCTGCGCCGGGACCATTATGAATAGTTTCATTGGCATTCAGGCGGAAAGAAAGGAGAACTGCTTTTTTGAGCCATTGGTTCACATGCCAGCCGCTCGCGCTTTTTTCGGCCACGCGGGCGCTGCCATTATCAAGCGCAGCCAGCGCAGCATCAACCGCATCGCGCGGATCGCCCATTGTGGCGGTGGAAATATCAGCACGGTCTTCCCATGCTTGATCGATGATTTTTTCGGCGGCGGTAAGGTCCATCATTTCAGTGTCTTTCAAAAGGGGGCGAAAATTAGCAGGCTGTTTTTAAGCCTGTGAGAAAGTCGGTCAAGTCGTCAGTTGTGTGGTGAACGTGATCAAAAGTTTCCCCGGGGCGAGACGGGCGCTTGTCTGCGGGTTCATCGGCGACCCAATCTGCTTCTGATTGTACGAGCACCGTTGTCAGTCCTGCTTTATGAGGGGCAACCAAATTTTCAGCCATGTCTTCAAACATGGCTGCATTTTTATGCCGAATGCTAAAGCGCTCGAAAAAGATGTCATAAGTGCTTTTTTGTGGTTTAGGCACATAATTCGCAGCCTGAATATCGAATACACCATCAAACAAATCGATGACACCGATTTTGCCGGCCACATTTTCAGCATGTTTAACAGAGCCATTTGTGAAGATAAATTTTTCTCCCGGCAATCGATGGAGCGCAGCCCGCAAATCGTGATTGATCCCGATATTAGACAAGTCGATGTCGTGAACGAAATCCATAAAATCATGCGGCTTGACGTCATGATCTTTCATCAGTCCACTGAGGGTCGTGCCATGCACGCGATAGAGTTCTTTTTGCAGAAGGCGGGCTTCTTGTTTTGGAAGGCTTAGTTTTTCTTCGATAAATTGCGCCATGCGTTGGTCAATTTGGAAGAAAAGATTGCAATGAGCAGGATAAAGCGTGTTGTCTAGGTCAAAGACCCATTGTCTGACATGTGTGAAGTCAGTCATGAAAAATTCCAGTGTTGAAAAACGGCTATGTGCTCAAGGCAATCTTATTCGTCTGTATCGCTCTCTTCTGAGAGGGGCTGTTTTCGAACAGCAAATTCTGGGTTGAACTGATCTGGGGTGAATTTATAGGTGAACGCTTTTTCTGTTCCCACATCAACTTGCCTGAAGGAAACTTCTGTGAAGCCCGCATCAACACAATCGAGACCTGCTTGCGCATCAAATTGCACATTGGAGATGCAAAAATCTTTGGCGCCGCCAACAAGTGGCACATCTTTGTCGCCCAAATCCATCACCGCATAAACATAGAAACGATCATTTTCCAACGCACCTCGGATTACCTTTGCGCATTCTGATCCTTCCAATTTCCACCATCCTGATGAAGCATAATTCCCCACTTGGTCAGATCGCGCGAGCGCAGACCAGACAGGAAATTCAGTGGCGTTACAGAAAAAGAAACCGAGCTTTTCATCATTCTCGTTGGCGTCCTGAATCAATCGATCAATCAACGCATCATCATATAGCCCTGAATCCCCCAACCCTCGAGACGTCCGATAGGCCCGCAAAGCGGATTGCGTGGCACGGCCAAGATTGCCATCAATATTTTTGATGTTCATCCCAACATCTTGCAATAAGCGCTGAACGCCCGCGACTTCTGCCTTATACACGTCGAAATTTCGCTCATCGAGAAATTCAGTTTTCCAGCTGCCTTCATTATCTTTTTTCACTTCAACAGCGAAAAAGTCGCGCTGGCGGCGAGGGTCTTCCTGACAGACATCTTGGTCACGAAGGGTAAAAAGACTTTCATTTTCGACACAGAGAGACCTGTCGCCAGACCAGGCGCGCAAGGGCCCGCGATGTCCGGGAATGGCTTCAGCATAGACAAAATAACGCCCCGGCTGAATATTGTCCGTGATCACCACTTTGCATTCGCCGGCGCGCAGTGGCCACCAGCCTCTTGTAATCATTCTGCCTTCTTCCACATAGCCAATAGACGCTGTGAGGGCATAGCTGGATTTATTACAGAAAGAATATTCCGCCCGTGCCGCCGAAAATGCGCTAAGCCCAATCAGGCAAGCAAAAAAGACAATGGACAGTCGCAAAAATTGAGTATTTCGGAGCAGAAATAAAGGACGAAACACGCGACTCATAGCAATTGCCTCTTGAAAAACGGGTGAAATTTGATGAAGCCAATTCACCCGAACTTGCGCAAATTAGCAAGAGGGCTGACGCAGAAACCATAAAAGTGAAGCGTGATAAAGCCTGAATTTGCGGTGCCCAAAAGTACCGATAAATATTAATGAGATAAGGATCAGAAATTCCCCGTGACGGATCAAGCGCCCATCACCAGCCTAGATGCAACGCCGGCTTTGCCGACGGTTAAAGTGCTGACGCCGCTCCCCATTGCGATGCCTTATGATTATGCGGTGCCGGAAGGCATGACGCTGGAAGTGGGGGATTTTGTGGAGGTCCCGCTGGGGCCAAGGCTGGTGCGCGGCGTTGTGTGGCCCCCTCCAAAGCCTGCGCTCAAAGCTGAGGCTACTGAAGCCGCGTCCAAACCGATTGACCCGGCAAAACTCAAAGAAATTAAACAGTCTTTTCCGGTGCTGAGAATGGCCTCGGATCTGATCGATTTTATAGACTGGGTCGCAGAATATACGCTTTTCCCAATGGGCACTGTTTTGCGCTTGGTTTTACGTTCCGGCGCACAGCTTGATGCGCCAAAAGCACAAATTGGCTATGGTATGGCTGAAGCCATACCGCCAGCCATGAAGCTGACCCCGGCCCGGCAAAAGGTTTTGGATGCTTTGCGTGGGTTTAACGCGCCGCCTTCCGCCAAAGAATTGGCGAGCCGGGCTGGTGTGAGTGATGGGGTGGTGCGCGGTATGGCTGATTTGGGCGGTCTTCAACGTCTCGAAACAGACCCAGATGCGCCTTTCGAGCCGCCGAATTTGCACAAAAAAGGCAAGCAACTCTCGCCCAGCCAAGCTGACGCCGCGCAGTATATTACGGCCCGGATCAATGAGGAAAAATATAGTTGCACCCTGATCGACGGGGTGACGGGATCTGGCAAAACAGAAGTTTATTTAGAAGCGATAGCAGCAGCGCTTAAGGCGGACCCGAAAGCGCAAGTTTTGGTGATGCTCCCGGAAATAGCACTGACTTTGCCATTTTTACAAAGAATTGCGGAACGCTTTGGGGCGGCCCCTGCAGGGTGGCATTCTGACCTTGGTATGGCCGCGCGGCGGCGGGTTTGGCGGCGTGTGGCAGATGGGTCTGCGCGGATCGTCGTAGGGGCAAGATCGGCGCTGTTTTTGCCCTTCGTCAACTTGAAGCTCATTGTCGTCGATGAAGAACATGATAGCGCCTATAAGCAACAGGAAGGCGTTTTATATCAAGGGCGGGATATGGCCGTGGTCCGGGGCGCGCGAGCAGGATTTCCGGTGGTGTTGGCTTCCGCGACGCCTGCGCTCGAAACGGTTGAAAACGCTGGGTTGGGCCGGTATGGCCGGGTCGTTCTTGAGGGGAGATATGGCGGCGCCACCATGCCAGATATTGGCATTATTGATATGCGATCTGCGCCGCCAGAACAGGGAAAATGGCTCTCGCCCAAGCTTATTGCAGAGGTCAATAAGGCCATCGCGCAAGGCGAACAAAGCCTGTTATTCCTGAATCGACGCGGATATGCCCCGCTTACAATTTGCCGCAAATGCGGGGAGCGTATGACCGCCCCCGATAGCGATACATGGCTTGTTGAGCATCGTTTGGAACGGCGGCTTGTATGTCATCATACGGGATTCTCGATGCCCATTCCTGCGCTTTGTCCCCATTGCGGTAGTGCTGACTCTTTAACGGCCTGTGGACCGGGGGTGGAGCGGGTTGCAGAAGAAGCGAAGGCGACTTGGCCTGACGCAAAAGTGGAGATTTTTTCTTCAGATTCCGTCTTCACACCGCAAGCCACGCAAGCGCTCTTAAAGAGAATGAAAGAGGGTGAGATTGATATTCTGGTAGCGACCCAAGTTGTCGCAAAGGGACATCATTTTCCGGGACTGACATTAGTGGGGGTGGTGGATGCTGATCTCGGGCTGGCGGGGGGCGATTTGCGCGCTGGAGAACGGACATATCAGCTTTTATCGCAGGTTATTGGCCGGGCAGGGCGCGAGGAAAAGCCGGGCCGTGCTTTGCTGCAATCCTATCAGGCAGACCACCAAGTCATCCAGTCAATCGCCTCTGGGAACCGAGACACTTTTATGGCGATTGAAGCTGCGGGACGACAACAGGTGGGCTTTCCGCCTTTTGGCCGCTTGGCGGCGCTTTTGCTGACAGGCGATAATGAGCAAGCTGTGAATGATGCAGCGCGCCTTTTGGCGATGTCTGTGCCGGCGGCTGACGGCGTTGAGGTTTGGGGGCCTGCCCCGGCCCCTCTTTATAGGCTGCGCGGCGCCTATCGCGTTCGTTTTTTGGTAAAGTCCCGGCGGGATATATCGCTGCAAAACTATTTGAGAGATTGGTTTGGCACGGTGAAAATTCCCTCTTCTGTGCGCCGAACGGTTGATATAGACCCTTATGCTTTTTTATGAACCGTCTTAGAACAACAGGGGGTGAAATAAATCTCGTCTCGCAAAGGTCTATTTTACGCCACTGCAGTGCAGCATATTGGTTGCGCGTTCTTAAAACCCGTGCTACCACCCGGCGACTTTCTAGACGCTTGATTATCTTGTTAGTAAGGGCGTTTTCATTCAGGCAAATATTTCAATATGTTGCGGCGCGATAACGTGGTTGCGCTTAGGAGTTTAGGTAAAAATGGCTAGCCAAATGTCTCCCATTTCTGAAGTCGGTAGCCGCTATGCTATAGCGCTTTATGACCTTGCCCAAAACGCAAAAGCGATTGAAGCTGTAGAGGGTGATCTGGCAGAACTGGCAACGGCCATTTCGACATCGAAAGATTTGCATGCCCTGATCTCAAGTCCGGTTTTTACGCGGGAAGATCAATTGGCAGCGATCACAGCAATACTGAAAAAAGCTGGGGCCTATGAACTGGTTCAGAATGTGACTGGTTTGATGGCGCAAAATGGTCGATTGAATGCTTTGCAAGGCATGATCGCCGCTTTCCAAAAGATGGCGGCGGATGCAAGGGGCGAAGTTTCTGCCACAGCGATTTCCGCAACAGAATTAAACGACGAACAGACCCGCCGCCTCCGCGCTGAAATTGAAGCAAGCGTTGGCAAAGCGGTAAACCTTGAAACAGAAGTTGATCCGAGCCTCCTTGGGGGGCTCATTGTAAAAGTTGGCTCGCGGATGGTTGATTCATCCCTGCGCACGAAATTGAACAAATTAAAACTAGCGATGAAAGAGGCTTAAGCTCATGGACCTCCAGGCAGCAGAAATTTCCTCCATTTTGAAAAAGCAGATCAAGGATTTTGGCAAAGAAGCTGAAGTTTCCGAGATCGGCCAAGTGCTTTCCGTCGGAGACGGGATCGCGCGGGTTTATGGCCTTGATAATGTTAAAGCCGGTGAGATGGTTGAATTCTCCAATGGCATTAAAGGTATGGCTTTGAACCTTGAAGCCGATAATGTCGGTGTCGTGATTTTCGGGGAAGACCGGAACATTAAAGAAGGCGACACGGTTAAGCGGACAGAGTCTATTGTGGACATTCCTGTCGGCAAAGGCCTTTTGGGCCGCGTGGTTGACCCGCTAGGTAACCCGATTGACGGCAAAGGCCCAATTGAGGCCACTGAGCGCCGCGTTGCCGATGTGAAGGCGCCGGGCATCATGCCGCGTAAGGGTGTCCATGAGCCTGTGCAAACAGGTATTAAAGCCATCGACTCCATGATCCCGATTGGCCGAGGCCAGCGTGAATTGGTGATTGGTGACCGCCAGACAGGTAAGACAGCTGTCTGTGTTGATGCGATTTTGAACCAAAAAGCGCCAAATGACGCTGCTGAAAAAGACAGTGACAAGTTGTTCTGCATCTATGTTGCCGTTGGACAGAAGCGCTCAACAGTGGCGCAGATCGTGAATACGCTGGAAGAAAACGGCGCGATGGAATATTCCATTGTTGTGGCCGCGACAGCTTCTGAGCCTGCACCGCTTCAATTCCTTGCGCCTTTCGCAGGCTGCGCCATGGCGGAGTATTTCCGCGATAATGGCATGCATGCTGTGATCGTATATGACGATCTGTCCAAGCAAGCGGTGGCTTATCGTCAAATGTCTCTCTTGCTGCGCCGTCCACAAGGGCGTGAAGCGTATCCTGGGGATGTGTTCTATCTTCACTCTCGTTTGCTAGAGCGTTCTGCGAAGCTGAATGAAGATAATGGCAGTGGCTCCATGACGGCCCTACCTGTGATTGAAACCCAAGGTAACGATGTGTCGGCCTATATTCCGACCAATGTGATCTCGATTACCGATGGCCAAATTTTCCTCGAAACCGACTTGTTCAACCAAGGGGTTCGTCCTGCGGTGAATGTGGGTCTTTCCGTGTCTCGTGTGGGCTCTTCTGCTCAGATTAAAGCGATGAAGCAGGTTGCGGGTAAGATTAAAGGTGAATTGGCGCAGTTCCGTGAATTGGCTGCCTTTGCTCAATTTGGTTCAGACCTCGATGCGGCGACACAAGCGGTGCTTAACCGCGGGGAGCGCCTCACGGAGCTGATGAAGCAACCACAATATTCACCGCTTCAAGTCGAAGAGCAGGTTTGCGTGATTTACGCAGGCACAAATGGATATCTCGACAAAATCCCAACGTCTAAAGTGGGTGAGTTTGAGCGTGAATTCTTGCGGCTCTTGCATGGGGATCACGAAGCGCTGCTCACAGCTATTCGGACAGAAAAGAAAGTGTCTGATGAGTCTGAGAAGAAGCTGACGGAAGTATTAGACGCTTTCTCGAAGAACTTTTCGTAACTATTGAAAGGTGGGTCTCCCACTCTTTTATCAGGGCAAGATTAGGTCATTATGGCAAATCTCAACGACTTGAAAATGCGGATCGCCTCGGTCAAATCGACCCAGAAGATCACCAAAGCGAAAAAGATGGTTGCAGCGGCAAAGCTGCGCCGGGCCGAAGAGCGCGCGACAGAAGCGCGCCCTTATGCGTCTCGCATGGAGGCCGTTCTCGGCAATCTGGCCAATGGGGTTACAGGCGAGAGCGCGCCAAAATTGCTTCGCGGCTCTGGCGACGACAAAGTGCATTTGCTGATCGTTGCAACGGCAGACCGTGGCCTTTGCGGCGCGTTCAACTCTTCCATCGTGCGGTTGGCCCGTGAAACGATCGTTCGGTTGCAGGGCGAAGGCAAGACCGTGAAAATCTTCACTGTCGGCAAAAAAGGGAAAGACCAGCTTGGTCGTCTCTATGGCGAATTGATTATCGATTCGATGGATTTCGCTGGCATCAAACAAATTGGCTTCAATATCGCCAAAGAAATTTCAGACAAGGTTCTCTCGCAATTTGATGAGGGCGACTTTGATGTGGCGCATTTGTTTTACGGCAAATTCCAGTCCGTAATGACCCAAGTGCCAACACAAACACAGCTGATCCCGGCCAAAGCCCCGGAAGGCGCAATCGCGCCAGACCTCAAAGGCGCGATTTACGCCTATGAGCCGGATGAAGAATCCATTCTGGAAGCTTTGTTGCCGCGCTATGTCGGCGTCCAAGTCTATCGGGCCTTGCTGGAAAATGTCGCCTCAGAGCAAGCCGCTTCCATGACGGCGATGGATAATGCGACCCGAAATGCGGGCGATATGATTGATAATCTGACATTGCAATTCAACAGAGCGCGTCAAGCGAAAATCACAACAGAGCTGGTGGAAATTATCGCCGGTGCGGAGAGTGTATAATGACGAAAACATCTTTGATGACGGGTGCCGCTTTGGCGCTTCTTTTGGCGACAGCTGCCTGCGGCAAAAAAGAAAAACCGGCAAAGCCAGAAGCCACAATTACGGCTTCAAGCTGTAATCTCGTGACAGGCGATGATGCTGATGCGGTTGATTGGGCCGGGGCAACCGAGACAACGTTGGGCACATCCCAATTATATATTTTGGCTGGATCAACTGGAGATGTCGCTGTGGATTGCGCCACTGAGACGGCTTGTTTGATCTCCGGCAAAGGCTTTGTCGGGATCGTGTCCGAAAATGACACACTCGACTATGCAGATGTTCTGGAATTTTCTGGTGATGTAAAACTCGCCATTACAGGCGAAGATATCACGTGTGAAGCGTCCGTTATCACGACAAAAAATTAAGTTAACCTGTTGGCTGGCAAGGGGCTGGTCAATATCCGAAGGAAAAAATCATGAGTGCGAAACAAGGTGAAGTCTCTCAGGTCATTGGCGCGGTTGTGGACGTTAAGTTCGACAGCGATCTGCCAGCCATTCTGAATGCGCTTGAAACTGATAATAATGGCAACCGTCTGGTGCTCGAAGTCGCCCAGCATTTGGGTGAGAACACGGTTCGGACCATTGCGATGGACTCAACGGAAGGTCTCGTGCGCGGTCAAGCTGTGACAGATACTGGCGCAGCGATCTCCGTGCCCGTTGGTGAAGGAACGCTTGGCCGGATCATGAATGTGATCGGCGAGCCGGTGGATGATCACGGCCCAATCAAGTTTGAATCAAAGCGTGAAATTCACCAAGAAGCACCGCCATTCATTGAACAATCCACTGAGTCTGAAATTCTCATGACCGGGATCAAGGTTGTGGATTTGCTCTGCCCTTATGTGAAAGGGGGCAAAATTGGCCTCTTCGGTGGTGCGGGTGTTGGTAAAACCGTTCTGATCATGGAATTGATCAACAACATTGCGCGGGCGCATGGTGGCTATTCTGTCTTTGCTGGCGTTGGCGAGCGGACCCGAGAAGGCAACGACCTTTACTGGGAAATGGTTGAATCAAATGTGAATGTCGATCCAGCTGAAAATAATGGCTCTCCGGCAGGCTCGAAAGCGGCTCTCGTTTATGGTCAGATGAATGAGCCTCCAGGGGCGCGGGCGCGCGTTGCGCTCACAGGATTGACTGTGGCGGAACATTTCCGGGATCAAGGCCAAGACGTTTTGTTCTTCGTTGATAATATTTTCCGCTTTACCCAAGCTGGTTCTGAGGTGTCTGCGCTTCTTGGCCGTATCCCTTCTGCTGTGGGCTATCAGCCAACATTGGCAACGGATATGGGTTCCATGCAAGAGCGTATTACGACAACCACCAAAGGCTCGATTACATCCGTACAAGCGGTTTACGTGCCAGCGGATGATTTGACAGACCCTGCGCCAGCGACATCCTTTGCCCACTTGGATGCAACGACCGTTCTCAACCGGGCGATTGCTGAAAAAGGGATTTATCCAGCTGTGGATCCTTTGGACTCCACATCGCGTATTCTCGACCCACGGGTCATTGGTGACGAGCACTACAAAGTGGCTCAAGACGTTCAGCAGATTTTGCAGCGGTATAAATCTCTCCAAGATATCATTGCCATTCTCGGCATGGATGAATTGTCTGAAGAAGATAAGCTTGTTGTGGGCCGCGCCCGTAAGGTTGAGCGTTTCTTGTCACAGCCTTTCTTCGTGGCGGAAATCTTCACAGGCTCTCCGGGCAAGCTAGTGTCTCTGGAAGACACTATTAAAGGCTTTAAAGACCTTGTGGCTGGTGAATATGATCACCTTCCTGAAGGGGCGTTCTACCTCGTTGGGAATATGGAAGAAGCCATCGAAAAAGCCGGCAAAATGGCAGCTGAAGCGGCTTAAACAGACGATATAAGAATGATCCGGCGCTTCTTAAAATGCGGCGCCGGTCTTCTCCGAACAAGCGATAGTTGGACCTGAACATGGCTGAAAAACTAACCTTCAATCTTGTCTCCCCTGAGCGGGAACTCTTTGCGGATGATGTCGACGAAGTGATCGTCCCCGGCGTAGAGGGAGAGTTTGGGGTCTTGGCAGATCATTCGCCGTTCATGTCCGTTTTGGCCCCCGGCCTTCTGGTGGTCAAAAATGGCGGCACTGAAAAGCAACTCTTTGTGCGCGGTGGTTTCGCAGATGTCACGCCAGCTGGCCTAACCGTTCTGGCTGAATTTGCTGTGCCCGTTGAAGAACTCAAAGGCGATGTTCTGGTCGCGCAAAAAGAATTAGCCACAGCAGATCTCGCCGCAGCAGAAGAGCCAGATGCGGTCTTCCAAGCACAAAAAGCTGTAGACACCCTCGCGGCGTTTTAAAAAATAAAAACAGCTTTTCCTTTAGCTCCCATTTCCCCAAATAGACCGTCTCCCCGGCGAAGGCCGGGGTCCATCTCTGGTCTGTTTCGTTGGGAACGGACGGTCATGTGGCCAATAATATTATCAAAACAACCTTCCGCACGCGCCGCTCATTTCAGAGCTGGGTGCCGGGTCAAGCCCGGCAAGACGATCTAAAAAAACTGACGTAGGGCGGGTCATCGACCCGCCTTTTCGCTCAATATCGGCGGGACGTTGTCCCGCCCTACTTCCAAACAACGTCTCCCCGGCGAAGGCCGGGGTCCAACTCTGGTTTGTTTCGCTGAGAGCGGACGGTCATGTGGCCAATAATATTATCAAAACAACCTTCCGCACGCGCCGCTCTTTTCAGAGCTGGGTGCCGGGTCGAGCCCGGCAAGACGATTTTGTCTTTGAGCATATTTTCTGACGTAGGGCGGGTATTCATACCCGCCGAGGTAGGGTGCGTGGTTGCTGGCGGGTATAAATACCCGCCCTACGAT
>CALLVA010000141.1 GCA_938010655.1 uncultured Parvularculaceae bacterium
TGCCCGACGCCGCAAAATCCCGCCGGGCCGCGTTAATCTTTGCTGGGGTGGTGAGCACGGCTGGTTTCGGGATTTTCCCCATTGCCGTTTCGGCCATTGTCGGTGCGACGCTGATGGTTGCGACAGGCTGTCTTAATATACGCCAAGCCAGCCGGGCGGTGGACCGACGCATCTTCATGCTGATTGGCTCTGCACTCGCGATGGGCCTAGCGCTGGAAAAAACTGGCGGCGCAGAGTTTTTGGCGGGGCTTTTCGTGGGGCTTTCCGCCTCTGGCAGCCCTGAGATGTTGATGTCTGTCTTGTTCATCCTCACGGCGATTACCACTAACATGCTCTCTAATAATGCTACGGCAGTCCTGTTCACTCCGGTGGCCATCAGCGCCGCCAACCAATTGGGCATAGACCCGCTTGTGCTTGTCATGACGGTGATCTTTGGGGCCAATTGCTCCTTTGCAACGCCCATTGGCTATCAGACCAATCTGCTTGTCATGGCCCCCGGCCATTACAAATTCAAAGACTTCCTGATGGTGGGGATCCCGCTGATTGTGCTCATGTGGATTGTCTATACGATTGTCGCGCCAATTTATTTTGACTCTATTGGTCTTCTTAACCAAACTCCTTAACGGGGTTTTGTGGTTTGTGAGATAAGATCACACCTTCGTTATACACCATAACAGGGCCAAGACAGGGGCAGATGAGCGATTGCTTCTCTGTGTGAGACTGGTAGTGTTTGAAGTAGAGTTTAAGCCAGTATCATAAGTAAGGCCTTTTGTGACAGAACCCTTTGGTCAATTAAAAAACGACTTTTATCTTACCGCGCCTGCCCCTTGCCCTTATCTTAAGGGCCGGGAAGAGCGGAAGATTTTTTCCTTTTTGTCCGGCACAGACGCCGCATCAACAAATTCAGCTTTGACCCAGCGCGGCTTTCGTCGCTCACAAAACATTGTCTATGTGCCTGCTTGCGACACGTGCAAAGCCTGTACGCCTGTGCGCGTCGATGCGCAAAAATATAAGCCGTCCAAATCGGCCCGGCGCATTACCAATAAGAACAAAGATATCACCCGCGTGGTCCGCGCCCCAAAAGCGACGACAGAGCAATTCTCCATTCTACGTGGCTATCTCGACACCCGCCACGCCGATGGCGGCATGGCCGATATGACCGTGATGGACTACACCGCCATGGTCGAGCAAACCGCTGTCGACACAGTGATGATTGAATATTGGCAAGACCTCGGCACAGCGACACAACGCTTGGTCGCGTGCGCCCTCTCAGACCGCCTCGAAGATGGCTTCTCCATGGTCTATAGCTTCTTCGATCCAGACGACGAAAAACGCTCCCTCGGCGCCTATATGATTCAGGACCATCTGGCATACGCCAAAGAACTCGGCCTCTCTCATATCTATCTAGGCTATTGGGTCCCCGGCAGCCCGAAGATGGATTACAAGCGAAACTATGCGCCGCTGCAGAAAATGACCCCAGCGGGCTGGATGACCTTGCCAGCTAGGTGAGTGTTAAGCTCTCAGCTTACTGATTATACCCTCAATAGCAGAAACTAAATTAGCATTTTTGCTGCTATCCATTGCATCCGCATGAGGGCGCGCGAATTGGCGGGCATCATTATCGTAATATTTGCCAGATGCCGCGGCGAACTCATCGCTTAATGCAGCCCGAAAGAGAATATCTGCACCGATGCCGATATCTTTCCCGTCAGAACCATAAGCTTCCTTGACCATTTTACTGCCCAAGAACGACCCCGGATTTATCGCGATAAAGGCTGGGCCTTCATTGCCAATATTTTGCGCCATATGAACTGACCACATTGCAATACCAAGTTTGCTTTGCGCATAAGCGTCGCTGTCAGATAGCTTCCGGTTGCCTGCCAAGGCTTCCAAATCAACAGGCGCTTGCGCAGCGGATGATAAATTAATCACGCGACTATCTTTTGGTATATGGTTCAAAAGCCGCTGGGTTAGTAAATATGGTGCAACCATATTGACGATAAACCGGAGATCATAGCCATCATTCGTTTGAGGATTTGGCGTTTTGAAGACGCCTGCATTATTGATCAGTATATCAATGGTTGAATGATCCTTAAGGATCTCAGAGGCCATCGCCTCGACCTCATCAAGCTTAGACAGGTCAGCCCGATAAGGGGCCAAACCAGCCGCCCCTGCAATTTGGGAGAGCTGCGTTTTGGTGGCGGCAAGTTTTTCTTCGCTACGCCCATGAAGCAAAAGCGTATGGCCTTCAGCGGCAAGCAATTTTGCCGTTTCAAGCCCGATCCCATCTGTGGCACCTGTTATCAAAATTGTCTTTTTCATCATTTATCCTATGCGTTTATATCGACAACAATTTTACCCGTCGCATTGCCACTACTAAGGTGGGCATAAGCATCGCCAACATCCGTCATCTGAAATTTGCGATCATCCAAGAGCGGCACGAGACCACCAGCATCAACAATCTTCGCCATATCTGCCAGCATCGCCGTGTGGTCTTCCCGCTTAAAATTATGCAGCATTTGAATCAGCATGAAGACCACATGCAAAGATAGGCCCTTAAAATGTACCGGGGACAGATCAACTTCCAGCAAGGAAACAGTCGTCGCCACATGAGCATTCAGCGCTGCTGCTGCAAAAGAATTGGATAGGTTTTCGCCGCCAACAGAATCGAAAATAACGTCAAAACCGTTACCACCTGTATGTTCTGCGACATAATCTTCGACAGTTTGCTTTTTATAATTGATGGCCGTTGCCCCATAGCCTTCGACAATCTTGGCCTGATCATCGCTACTGACCGTCGCAAAGACATCAGCGCCATAATGTTTAGCGAGTTGTACCGCAACATGACCAACGCCGCCCGTTCCGCCATGCACCAGCACTTTCTGGCCTTTGCCAATCCCAGCACGGTGTAGACCTTCATAAGCCGTAATTGCCACAAGTGGCAGCGCCGCAGCTTCCCGCAAGGAAAGAGATTTCGGCTTATGCGCGATCAGCCTTGCATCCGCTGGCATATATTCTGCCAAGGCGCCTTGTAGATCCGCGAGCCCCCCAGCGCAGCCATAGACTTCATCGCCTTTTTTGAAATCAGTAACGCCCTCGCCGACGTCTTCGATTGTTCCGGCAAAGTCCATTCCGAGAACCGCAGGCAAATCTGGCGCGAAAGGCAGTTGCGCCTGCCCAAAATTACGGATCATTGTATCAACTGTATTAACACTCGTCGCAGCGATTTTGACGATAACATGTCCCGGTGTCGCTTGTGGCTTGTCCATCGTCGTCGATTCAAATTTTGCGTCTTCGCCATATTGATTCAAAATCATCGCTTGCATGTCTCGTCTCCTCAGAATGTTGGTTTGCAGTCGTCTTATTGTTCGAGTAGATAGTCGCCTGAGCCATAGAAACAAGTACGCACAAAAAGCGCATATAGGCACCAAATGGATACTGTAAAAAATGCCCGCCCTTCGAAACCGCGTTTTGAGCGGTATGATTGCAGCGATGGCTGTCCGATCGAAGCTGCGCTTGAGCAAATTTCAGGGAAGTGGAAAGGCTTGATCATCTATCATTTGATGGATCAAACATTGCGCTTCAGCGCGTTATCAAGGCAGGTTGGGAATGTGACGCAACGCAGCCTGACGAAACAGCTTCGAGAATTAGAAGCAGATGAGATCATTTGCAGAAAAGTCTATCCGGTTGTCCCGCCAAAAGTGGAATACAGCTTAACGGAAAAAGGGCGAAAGCTGGATGAGGTGATGCGCGCTTTAGGTGCTTGGGGATTAGAATATCCAAAGAGTTAGCGCTCAAATCAAAATAACCGCCGCCAGCCCCAGAAACGCAAAAAATCCAACGACATCTGTTACTGTTGTCACGAACACCGCTGAGGACACCGCGGGATCTGATCCTGCTTTGTTGAGGCCGATTGGGATCAAAATACCCGCTAAGCCTGCGCAGAACATGGTGATGATCATGGCGAGGCCAAGCACGATACCGAGCTTCATCCCTTGATCTGCGCCTGCGGGCGTGCCGATGCCAAACCACGCATACCATGCGCCCGCGAAAACGCCGAGAATGACCGCGAAAGCTGTACCGTTCAAAAGCGCAAGTGTCGCTTCCCGGCCCACAATACGCATGGCGTTTGTGGAGGTGATATCTTTCGTGGCGATGTTCCGTACCGCGACGGTTAACGTTTGCGTTCCCGCATTGCCGCCCATACTGGCCACAATCGGCATTAAGACCGCGAGCACCACCGCCTGTTCCAGAGTCGCGCCGAAAAAGGAAATCACGATGGACGCAAAAATCGCTGTGAGCAGATTGACAGACAACCAAGTGAAGCGTGACTTCATGGTCTTAAACAAAGAAGCTGAGAGTCCCCCTTCTTCTGTGCCCACCCCCGCCAAAGCGAGCATGTCTTCATTACTTTCTTCATGGATGATCTCGACCACATCATCCACAGTGATCATGCCCACAAGCCGTTCGCTTTCGTCAATCACAGGCACAGAGATCAGATTATATTTTTCAAAAAGATAGGCCACATCTTCCTGCCCCATGGATACGGGCACTGTGCGAATATCTGTGGTTTTCACCAAATCAGAAATGAGCACTTCCCGATCTGCCCGCAAAAATTTGGAGAGCGGCACAGACCCAATTGGCTTGAACGCAGGGTCAATCACGAAGACTTCATAGAACGTGTCTGGCAAATCTTCTTTTGAGCGTAGGCGATCAATAATCTGCCCAACGGTCCAAAAAGAAGGCGCGGTGAAGACCTCTCGCTGCATTAAGCGGCCGGCGGTTTTCTCGTCATAATCCAGCGCGGCTCGAAGGGCGAGCTGGTCCTGCACCGGCATTTCGGCAAAGACTTCTTCCCGCTCCGCCTCCTCCATGTCTTCCAACATGAAAGCCGCGTCATCGGTGTCCATTTCCGAAATCGCCGTGGCGAGTTGCTCATTCGGCATCGCCTCGATAATGTCGTCTCGGACATCCTCATCGAGCTCTGATAGGGAATCATATTCAAGATCATCGCCCAGAATGTGCACGAGATCGATCCGGCGCTCGCTTTCAAGCTGCTCCAACAGATCCGCCATATCCGCAGGGTGCAACCCGTCACATAGCCGTCGCGCTTCTTCATAATCCGCGCCAGCAATCGATGCATCCACATTGCGGATAAACTCTGCCGTCAGGTCATTATTCTCGCCCAACGCGATTTCTTCTTTTGAGATAGGATCAGTCCCCTCGTCTTGCGCAGGCTTATTCGGAGATGATGACATAAAGACCTCGCAACGCAGGAGAGAAACACCTCTTTTGCGTAGCGAGAGTTGGGGGCTGGATCAAGCGTTTGACGCGAACTCTGGAGCTGCGATAGCCATTTGTCGTGCCCGGCCAGTCCATGCCATAGTAAGGGCTTCAAGGAGAATATTTATGACACAGCTTGCGGATAATCATGATGGTTTTGACGTTTCAATAAAAGACCATATTGCGCATATCACGCTGAATCGCCCGGAAAAGCGCAATGCAATGACGCGCAGCTTTTGGGATGATCTGCCAGCCGCTGTTGAAGCCTTGGACAAGTCAGGCGATGTGCGGGTGATTGTGCTCTCCTCCACGGGCCCGCATTTTAGTGCGGGGATTGATTTGGCCTCCTTTGCTGATGTGACGGCGGATCTTGGGGCGGGCGATAATGATATTCATAAAGCCGCCAATCGGGGCATGGCATTTTATGAGAATGTCAAAGTCATGCAACATGCATTCACGGCGCTGGAGCAAGCGCGGGTGCCGGTGCTCTGCGCCATTCAAGGGGGCTGCATTGGCGGGGGCGTTGACCTCGCGACCGCCTGTGACATGCGTTATGCGTCGAGCGATGCCTATTTCACCATCTATGAAATCAACATTGGCATGACCGCCGATGTCGGCACCTTCCCGCGCATTTTGAACCATTTGCCTGAAGGGGTTGTTAGAGAACTGTCTTATACGGGGCGCAAAATGTCTGCTGACGAAGCCATGCAACGCGGATTGGTCAATTCTGTTTTCGAGACCCAAGAGGCGATGATGACTGAAGTTATGAAAACCGCCGCAGAAATTGCGACCAAGGCCCCGATGGCCATTCACGGGATTAAGAAAATCGTCACCTATGCACGGGACCATAGCACGCCTGAAACGCTGGATTATGTGGCGATTTGGAACGCGAGCAATTTGCAGCAAAGCGAAGTGATGGAAGCTATGGCCGCGAAAATGCAGAAAAAACCGGGTAATTTTGCGCCCCTCCCGCCGCTTAAAAAAGTATCGGAATAAAAATGGATGGATTACAAAATGATGCCGCCGCTGTTCTTCAAACAGTGTTTGATCGCCAGAAAGATGCTTTCTCTTTTGCCCATGCAGAAGACTTAAACGCCAGGCGTCATAAATTAGAACGGATTGAAAATTTAATCCGTACGCGACAAGACGATATCGTTAAAGCGATTGAAAAAGACTATGGCACGCGGTCTAGCGCGGAGACACTCTCTGCTGAAATCGCAATGACATTATCGGCCAGCAAAGATTTGCGAAAACATTTGAAACACTGGGCGTTGCCTCGCCGCGTGAAAAATGGCTCCCCCATCCCCGGCAAAGCAATCATTCAGCCGCGCCCTAAAGGCGTTGTTGGGGTCATCTCGCCTTGGAATTATCCATTTCAGCTTGCCATGATCCCTCTCATTACGGCGATAGCGGCGGGCAACCACGTTATGCTCAAGCCGTCTGAGTTTACACCGCATACGTCCAAACTCTTTGAAGATTTCTTTATCAACGATTTTGATACAGCAGAGATCGCGGTTGTCACAGGAGGGCATGATGTAGGCGAGGCCTTCTCTGCCCTCCCCTTCGATCATTTATTTTATACCGGCTCCACAAAAGTGGGGCGGCTCGTCGCCATTGCGGCTGCGAAAAACTTAACCCCTGTCACATTAGAACTCGGCGGCAAAAGCCCTTGCGTCATTTTGCCAGATGCGGACATCGCTGAAGCAGCCAAGACAATTGCCTTTGGCAAATTTTATAATGCAGGTCAGACATGTGTTGCGCCGGACTATTTGCTCGTGCCCAAAGACCAAGCAGAAAAAATCGGTAAGGCGATTATTGAGACAACAACTGACTTTTATGAGGATTTGGCAACAGAACCAGATTATACATCTATCATCAACGAAGATCATTATGATCGATTGAACAAGCTTGTTTCTCAATGTGTCAGCGAGGGTGTCGCTTTGCTCCGTACACCAAGCGATGAGCAAGCGCTTAAGGCAAAACGCAAAATTGCGCCAACTGTTCTATTAAACCCCGCTGGAACAAGCGCGATTATGGAAGACGAGATTTTTGGCCCTCTTCTGCCAATTCTTGAATATGAAAGCGTTGAAGAAGCTATTGCCTTTATCAATAAGCGAGACCACCCCCTCGCGCTCTATGTTTATGGCGGGGGAGATGGGTGCGACACAATTTTGCAGAGTACAACTTCCGGCGGTGCCTGCGTTAATGGAACGATCCTGCATTTGATGATCGAAAACCTGCCCTTTGGCGGCGTTGGCCATAGCGGATATGGCGCATATCATGGGGAACGGGGCTTCCGCGAATTTTCTCATGACCGCGCCGTTTTCAACTTGCCCAAATGGGTGCCCAAAAGTCTGATCACCCCGCCTTATGGCAAATTATTCTACACGCTGCTGAAAAAGCAAATGCGCTAAGGCCTACCCCTTAGAAGGCGCATGAGGCGATATATTTTCGTCCTGATCAAGTTCAGCAATAACCCCCGCCGTGGCGATGCGCGGGCTTGGCATGAACGTTTCGTCCATCGTTTGTTCAACTGGATCACGTTGCATGATCCGCCAAATACCGAAAAAGACGAGAGACAAGTTTACGGCAGCAGTATAGGCAAAAAGGGCGTTTGGCCCGAACAAGGTAATTAATTGTGGGGCTAGAATAGGGCCAACCATAGCCGCTAGGCCGAAGAGCAATAATAGTCCGCCATTGGTTTCGACAAACTCACCATCTTCGACATGATCATTCGCATGGGCAACACATAACCCATAAAGCGGCAAAGCAGTAAACCCATAGAAAAACGCAGCGCTGAGCAACGCGCCCTGCCCTGCATCCCCAAAATAAAAAAGACCCATGCCCGCACAAAATGCGAGGAAGCTGAGCACCACTAATGTCTTTCGACGATCAAATTGATCCGAAAACATGGCCAGTGGCACTTGCACCAACGCACCGCCCATAATGGCAACCGTCATAAAAACAGCCACAACAGATACGTCAAACCCAAGCCGCTGCACATAAACAGGCGCAATAGACCAAAAAGCACTGTTAGACGCACCAACCGTCAGTACACCGATCACCGCTAAGGGAGAGAGTTTGTAAAGTTTTGGTAGATTGAGTTTTGCAGATTTAATCGGTTGCGGGCCAGAAGATGTGCTCAGCGCTACAGGGACCAATGCCAATGAAATTAAAATTGATGTTATGGCAAAAAGCGCGAAACTGGCCGGGCTGGCAAGGACCAACAATAATTGCCCGCCAATGATCGCCACAAGATCCACGAAGCGATAGACCGCGAGAATCTTTCCGCGGTTCTCATTGCTCGCTTTTTCATTAATCCAGCTATCAATGATCATATGCAATGCAGCAAAGCAAAAGCCAGTGATGACCCGCAGCGGCAGCCAGAGCCAACTATTTACCATTAAAACGTGCAACAAGGCGGCGGCAGAAGCGATCGACGCAAAAGCCGTGAAAGCGCGAATATGGCCAACATTGCGAATAAAGCGCGGGGCAGTGCTGCAGCCTAGAATAAATCCAACATAATAAAAGGACAGAAGAAGACCGACGGCGGTGAGGTCAAATCCTTCAAGGTCCGCCCGCAAACTCAGCAAAGTTGTTTGCAAGCCATTGCCCATCAGCAAAATGGCCGCAGAGAGCATTAAGCTCGCAATTGGTAACAGAGCACTTTTCACCAAACACCCCCAAATTAATTTCGGCAGCTATAGGCTCATTCTGATAAAGCGCAATTAGAAAAATGATGGCTTCAATGAAAAAACCAGCGCCAATAAGAGCGCTGGTTTTTTCTTATATAATGCTCGTCTCAGTTTAAAGAGAAGCTGCCTTCTTGGCGCGCTCTGTAATGCCTGCCCAATCATGATCATTGATCATATCTTTTGGCGCGAGGAAAGACGCCCCAACGCAGGAAACATTTTTCAACGCTAAATATTCTGGCGCATTGTCGAGATTGATCCCGCCTGTTGGGCAGAAACGAATTTGAGGGAATGGACCACCCAAAGCTTTCAACATGCCAACGCCACCAACATTTGATGCTGGGAAGAGTTTGAAACGCTCAAGACCATAATCCAACCCGCGCATAATATCAGACGCAGAAGAAACGCCCGGCAGCAAAGGAATACCTACAGTGTGCATGTTTTTCGCAAGGTTTTCAGTTAGACCCGGCGAAATCGCGAATTTACAGCCGAGATCTTCGACCATTTTCAACTGATCCATATTGCAAACAGTGCCCGCGCCAAGCGCCATTTCTGGCACATCCTTGGCAATTGCCTTCATTGCATCAACAGCGGCTTCTGTGCGCAAGGTCACTTCGATAATCTTGACCCCGCCTTCCACAAGCGCCGCCGCCAAAGGCGCAGCATCTTCAGCCTTATCAAGCGCGACCACAGGCATGATCGGGCACATATTCATATAAATATCAGTTACGTCGGTCGACATTAGTCATCTCCAAAAAGCGCGGAAGCGCCCGTATTTGGTGCGCCTACATTTTCACGGAATTTCGCGAAAAGCTCTCGCCCCATTCCAAATTCATTTGCCGACAGATCAACCTCCGGCAGGGCGCGTTCTGCCATAACCGCTTCTGATATTTCAACCATTAATGAGCCATTATCTGGGTCGAGTTCAATAATATCGCCGTCTTGAACCTTCGCAAGGGGCCCATCTTGGTCTGCGCCGGGGGATATATGAATGGCAGCGGGCACTTTGCCGGACGCGCCAGACATCCGTCCATCGGTCACAAGGGCGACTTTATGGCCTTGATCCTGCAAAATACCGAGGAACGTTGTCATCTTATGCAGCTCAGGCATGCCATTGGCTTTCGGCCCTTGGAACCGAACAACGGCGACCATATCACCTTTCATCCGGCCCTCATTATAAGCTTCCGCCATTTCGTCTTGGCCATTGAAAACCATGGCCGGCGCGCGCACATGGCGATGTTCCGGTTTCACGGCAGAAACTTTGATGACCCCTTCGCCCAGATTGCCTTCAACAAGTTTCAGCCCGCCATCTTTGGCAAATGGATTATCCACTGGTCGCAGCACATCTTCGTTGCCAGATTTTTCCGGTGCTGCCCGCCAAACCAATTCATCCCCATCCAGAACAGGGTCTTGGGCATAGCCGTCTAGCCCGGTGCCCCAAACGGTTTTCACATCGCCATGGATCAATCCGGCTTTCAGAAGTTCACGGGTGATGAAAGACATCCCCCCTGCTGCATGGAAATAATTCACATCCATTGTGCCGTTTGGATAAATCTTAGTCAGAGATGGCGTCACGTCTGAAATGTCGGACATGTCTTGCCATGTCAGCTTGATCCCAACGGCGCGCGCCATGGCGACAATGTGCAATGTATGATTGGTCGATCCACCAGTGGCCATCAACCCTACAATCGCATTCACAAAAGAGCGCTCATCAATCACATCAACCATGGGCAGATAATCATCTCCCGCCAGCGCCGTTGTTTTGGCCGCCTGCTTCACCGCTGCTTTGGTCAGGGCTGTTCGCAAAGGGGTGTTTGGTGGGACGAAAGCTGTGGAAGGCACATGCAGCCCCATCAATTCCATCAACATCTGGTTAGAATTCGCTGTGCCATAAAATGTACAGGTGCCCGCCGCATGATATGAGGCGGACTCAGCTTCGAGCAATTCGTCCCGGCCCACTTTGCCTTCGGCATAAAGTTGACGCACCCGTGCTTTTTCCGGGTTTGGCAAGCCAGATGGCATTGGCCCTGCGGGCACAAACATCACAGGCAAATGGCCAAATGCCGCAGCGCCGATAAATAAACCCGGCACAATCTTATCACATACACCGAGCAACAACGCTGCATCAAAACTATCATGGCTCAACCCAACAGCTGTTGCCATGGCAATTACATCTCGGCTGAAGAGCGAAAGCTCCATACCCGGTTGACCTTGCGTCACCCCATCACACATCGCCGGGACACCGCCGGCGACTTGCGCTGTCGCTGCGGCTTCGCGCGCCGCTTGGCGAATAATTTCGGGATAAACTTCAAAAGGCTGGTGCGCAGACAACATGTCATTAAACGCTGTGATAATGCCGATATTGGGCCACCCCCCTGCTTTTAATTGGGGTTTATCATCGCCGGAGGCCGCAATCACATGAGCGATGTTTGAACAAGACAAGCTTTGCCGAGCCGGACCATCATTTTTCGCTGCCCGCATACGCGCCACATAATCCGTACGCAAATCTTTACTGCGCTTTACAATGCGGTCAGTCACTTTTTGAATGGTGGGGTTCATAGCCATTATTCGCTCCAGAAAATATCAATGGGGGGCATACCGTCTTTGAACAAAGCGGCGACTGGAAATTCAGTGGGTGACGCACCAGCCAGTGCTTGGTCGAGCACTTCTTTTTTGCCTGTGCCCGTCAACGCCAAGACCAGTCTTTTGGCTTTAGACAGTTCTGACATTGTCAGGGTCATCCGCGGATGCGGCGCATGTTCTGGCATAATGGCGGGCACAAGCGCCATCACTTTTCGCTCATTAGATAAATCTAACGCCGCCTCAAGCTCTGTTGCCCCGGGGAAAATCGAAGCGGTATGCCCGTCGCCGCCCATACCGAGCAAGACAGTATCAAAGCAGCATTCCAAATCCTTCAATTTTTCATCCGCGGTTTTGGCCGCCTGCTCTGCCGTCTCTTGCTTTGCGTAAAGCCCGATCAGCCGCAGCTCTTCTGCCTTTGCGCGGCAAAGACTATCTTTAATCGCCGTTTCATTACTTGCGTCATGACCGGGCGGCACAAAGCGTTCATCTGCAAGCACAGCCGTAATACCATGCCAAGGCAGCGTAAGTTCTGACAATTTGTCATAAATCGGCAAAGGCGTTGAGCCTCCCGAAACACCAAACAGGCAATTGCCCTTAGTCGCCACATCCTTTGCCAGACTCGCGGCAAGGTGATATGTCAGGGCACAAACGAATGCTTCTTGAGATCGGCATTCATGAAACGTCACATTACTAGGTAGCGTGCTCATGCCCGCGCCTCCCATTTCCAAAACTTGATCATATCATCCGTTTCGCCAGGGCCTTTCGACCCGGCTTCATATTGTAATGGTTTGATATTTGAATTGCGCCAGCTGGCCAAAATGCCATCGATCCATGACCAAGCCGCTTCTAATTCGTCCCTTCTGACAAAGAGAGTGGAGTTCCCTTTCAACCCATCAAGGATCAATCTTTCATACGCGATCCGGCGACGGTGGCTTTCAAATTCCTGAGCCAATGACAGGTTCAAATTCACAGGTTGCAAATTCATACCGTCAAGCCCCGGTTGCTTTGCCATTAATTCAAATGAAATTGATTCCGTAGGCTGAAGGTTGATCACCAATCGGTTCGGCCTAGCTTGATCGCCTTGTCCTTCAAAAATATTATGCGGCACTTCGCGGAAATGCACGATAATTTCTGTATGGCGGGAGTTCAATCGCTTGCCTGTTGTCAAGAAAAACGGAACACCTTTCCAGCGCCAATTATCAATATATGCCTGAACGGCCACATATGTTTCGGTTGAACTATCTTTAGGAATGCCCTCTTCCTCTAAATAACCAACAAGTTTTTCATCGTTCAATTCCCCGGCTTTATATTGTCCTGGCACCGTCAATTTTGAAACATTTGCAGGAGTAATACGTCTAAGGGATTTCAGGACTTTAATTTTTTCATTGCGCACCGCCGCTTGATCCAGATGAGACGGTGGCTCCATGGCGACTAATGCCAGCAATTGCAAAATATGATTTTGCATCATATCCCGCAACGCCCCGGCATTGTCATAATATGACCGCCCTTCAACCCCAACAGTCTCAGACACGGAAATTTCCACATGACTAATCGCGCTAGCGTTCCAAACCGGTTCAAACAGAGAGTTGGCAAAGCGAAGAGCGATCAAGTTTTGAACCGTCTCTTTGCCTAAATAATGATCTATGCGGAATGTTTGATCTTCGGAGAAAATCTTCTCAACCGCATCAGAAATTTCGCGACTGGAATGCAAGCTTTTCCCAATCGGCTTTTCTAAAATGACCCGCGCATTATCACCAGACAAACCAGCGCTTTTAAGGCCTTCACAAATAGGCACAAAGAACTCAGGCGCTGTCGAAAAGTAAAACGTCATATCTGACGTTTCCCCAATTCTATCTGCAAGCTTTTTATAATCTTCAATTTTGTCAGCACTGACAGAAACATAGTCAATTTGCTTGAGAAAATCAGGCATGCATCCTTTTTTCAAAAGCTCTTTATCGCCGCGCTCTTCAACTGATTTTTGAACAGCCGCCTGAAACTCTTCTGCCGTTTTTTCCGATCTCGAGGTTCCGATTAAGCGTAAGCCTTCAGGCAATAAGCCCTCACAATGTAGATGAAACAAGGAAGGCCAGAGCATCCGCCGCGCGAGATCGCCCGTTGCGCCGAACAGGATAAAACAAGGTGAAGTCATGATAAGTCGTCTCTTGTGTAAGGGGCACTATCTTGTGCCTTTAGTTGCATCAAAAAACAAGCCTTTGAAGCGGAAAATACAAAGTTGGGATCAACACGAAGAATGATAAATCCCAGTAAGCTACAGATAATTTTGAAGATAAGAACGACAAAATCTGGTTAGTCTTGTTGCTTCCCAATGCCCGCATGAACGCCATAACAAGCGGCGCCAAATTGCCCGACCAATGATTTAGTGATAATCCAAGTTGGTGTTCTTTGCATCAATTCCATATAACGCCCTTTTTGTTCAAAGCGCTTTCTAAATAATGGTTCTGTCGTTGGCGTCATGACATGCGGGATCAAGCCCCCGGCAAGATATACCCCAGACCAAGACCCATAGGCCATTGCGCAATCTCCGGCAAAAGCGCCCAACACTTCGCAGAACATTTCAACAGCCCGAAGCGCCGCATGGTCGCCTTCTTTCGCAGCGTGAGAGACTTCCTGCGGCGTGCCTAATATGGATTTTTCGCCATGCACAAGACAAAGAGAGGTATAAAGATTAAATAAACCAACGCCACTTAGCAATCGTTCATAAGAAACCCGCTCATAAGTTTTGAGCAATTGAGCATTCATTTCCTGTTGAAGTTTGGAAACAGGCGCAAAACACATATGCCCCGCTTCGCTGCTGATCACGGTTGTGTGGCCATCTTCAACATTAACAGCGGAAACACCAAGGCCTGTCCCCGGCCCTAAAATTGTTTTAATCGGGCTGGCAGCTGGCGTATCAATTGGAACGCCGACAGCGCGAACATCTTCTTTTTCCAAGGTGGGCACAACCCAAGCCAAAGCAGCAAAATCATTGATCACACGAAGAGATGTGAACCCCATCTGCGCTTGGAGGCTGTTTCTCGAAAAGCTCCATTCGCTATTGGTAAAAGAAATATGGTCAGACGTAATCGCGCTCGCAACAGCCAAAATTGCATGGCGTGGCCGAAGCTCCTCTGGCAAAATGTTGATATAAGCACTAATCGCAGCTTCGAGACTTGGATAATCATCCACCAGATATGTCTCATCATGGGTAAGACGAACGACATCAACAGCCCCCAAAAGAGCAATCGCAAAACGGCTATTCGTGCCGCCTATATCTGCCACAAGGCACGGCACAGGCTTTTGTGCTGCATCCTTGACGATAACAGGTTTACTAATCAATGCCTTAGTCTCCTAGACCCAATAGAACGGCTATCATTAAAATTCACGAGCCGCTTAAAATTTTATATGATAGGATTAATTCCCTCATTTCATTCAATTATAGAGTATTTTTGACAGCGCTGTCTAATCTTATTGCCTAGTTTCCTGAAAAACCTACTCTTTGTCGGGCCTTATATAAAAAAGAGGGCCAGAAAGCCCTCTTTTACGACTAAAAGCCAAAAGCTCAATATTTAAATCTCAAGGTTTTCAGACACCCTATCGCGCTTATTGTTTGAAATGGCTTTGAAAATAAGCCAAGCCAATAAAAACGGCCCAACGACTGTCCCAACTGCGATTAAGAGCCCCAAACCTGTTGCGCCCAAGGCCACCACTATGCCGATAAACGCCACAAACAGCCCAACAATAAGCCCAGCCAATCCGACGATTAAACCACCAGCCACCTCCCAAGGCGCCAAGGTTTCGCTTCTGCCATCCAGATGCACAATCGGCTCAATCTGATAATGGACAAAGAAACCGGCCACAAAAAGTAGTATCATGATCACCAATAAAGGCCCCGCCAAATTTATCCGACGGGGGGCGAGATCGTCCGTTTGGTTGATTTCATATTTCATAACTCTTCTCCATTTTTATATTTATGAGAAAAGTTTATTGTTATTCGATATGGACGCAAGAATTTTATAATGACGTTTGCGTAAGTTTACGGAGCTATTGCGTGCTTGGCACGGCTATTTCTGGCCTAAAACGATAGAAATATTCGAAAATTTCATCTTCTGTCCGGCTTGCTGCATTGCGCCATGTTGGCGCTGTTTCAAAATTCAAAACTTCGCCCTCTCCGGTTAGAATAAATACGGTCGGCGTGCCGACAATGGCGTCTAATCCAAAGCGCTGGGCAATATCGATATTTCGATTTTTTTGCGCCACATCAACATAAACAATTTCAAAATGCGGCGTCAGCATTTCTTCAAAGCGTGGCTCTTGAAACCATCCTGCTAAGCCCCGACTATCATGGCACCAATTCGCCCCCATCACGAGGATGACACGTTTATTGGTTTTCCGGGCTTGAACCAAAGCCTCTTCCAGATCAGCTTTGGCATTTCGCTTTGCATCATAAGGACGCGCTTCGGGATGATAAGCCTTTTGCGCTTTCGCCTGACTTTGAGCGGGCGTTGTATCGACCGTCTTTCCTGTTTGCGCGGTGCAGCCAGCAAGACCCAACAGACAAATACCTAAAACCAGATAATGATGAGCTACGATCATTTGTCTTCTCATTCCTTTTTCAGCGCGGTATGACCTTAACTTCAAAAATCTGATAATGCCAGAGATCGCGCCAATCCAATAGGCCGCGCAACTATATAGGCGCCTGATGACACATTCTTTGATTGAAACTGATCGGTTGATTTTACGCTCTGTTGATGGGGCCAATGATTTTGAGCATTGGGCGAACCTTCTCAGCGATGCCAAGACCATGCAATATCTCACAGGCGAGCCGATGGACCGCGCTTTGGCGTGGCGCAATATGGCGACGGTGATTGGTCATCAACAAATCCACGGTTACAGTTTTATGTCTGTCATCGAAAAAGCAACCGGCCAATGGGTTGGCCGCGTTGGCCCGTGGTTTCCCGAGGGGTGGCCCCAACCAGAAATTGGCTGGGCCATTTTGCCAGCCTATACGCGAAAAGGATATGCTTCAGAAGCGGGCGCAGCTTGCATTGACTATGCATTTAAAACTCTGGGATGGGCCGAAGTGTGCCATGTCATCCATCACGAAAATATCGCAAGCATGAAAACAGCGGAAAAACTAGGCTCCACTAGATGGCGTACCATGAATGGTATTCCCGGTGTAACAGACGCGCAATGCTATGTTTATGGGCAAAAGAAAAAAGACGTTTAAGACGGTTTAACTTTCGAGCGAACATGCCGTGCAAAATTACGGGCCTTTTGCTTTAAACAAGGGCGCTCAACTTCAATCACACTCAGCCGTTCAAATGGCTCACCCAGAGATTGTTTATACCGCGCATCACCGACTAACATGTCGTATACATCATAATCATTCTTCAAATAATATTGCGCGGCAAGCGTATGGCTGACAAGGCCTGGTTTGAGTTGATTATTTTTTTCATATTTGAAACCGCTTTGATAATTCAAAACCATACGATTATGCAGGAAATTATAAAAACAGCCAATCGTTTCGTCTCCGGCCTTTATCGTCAGAAAATCTAAAGCATCGCCATAATGATCCCGTAAGTTCTTATGGAAGAGTTGAAAGTTTTTACTCGCAAAAGAACCAGTTTCGCCTCGCGCCACCCATGCTTTTGTATGCATTTCTTCCAAGGACTGCCAACAAGATTCGCGTTCCGCATCACTCAAAGCACGATGCACACTCAACTCCCCGCGCTCTTCATAAAGCCGCATGGAACGTTCAATTTGACGCCGCGTATTTGAACTTACTTTATCCAAGATAGATTGATTGTCTTCGCGCAAATGAAGCAACTTGATCGCAAATGTCGCCCCTTCATGGATGACCCTTGGCTTCCAGCCTCGGGCCGTGCATGCCGAAAAAACACTATGACGCAGACGCGGCACAATATTGCGAAAAATAAAACTGTCAGGACCGCTCATATTTTCAAACAAATAGACCAACGCATGACGCCTCAAATCCGAATCCGCGTCTGAACGGACTTGAAAGTCATTATACTCCACATAAAGCGTATCTACATTTTCATTGGCCGCTTCAGAAAGGCGTAATTCCTTGATGCCCGCAACAGGCACAGACTGAACATTGCGTTGTCCTAAATAGCCCAACATGGCGAGGCCGTTTTGATCCGTGACACGAAACTGCATAAGGTCCGTCTGACTTTGCGCCAATTTCAACCAGGACGAAACCCAAGCCTCAGATTGGAAAAAGCTTGCCGCCGGGCGATCACCATTAAGGGATTTCCAGTCAGTTATAAAACCATCTAGGTCTTTTAACGGTGATATCGTCATTTGTGGTGTCACGCCGATTTTCCCTTCGCCATTTTTTTAAACAAGGCATCATATTTCGTCAGCATAGACTTTAAATTAAATTCACGCTGCGCCCGAGCACGGTTCAAACGACCCAAACTTTCTCGAATTTCCGGCTTCTCAATCAAGGTTTTCACGCCCCAAACCAAACCATCTATATCATCCACATCAAACAAAAAGCGCCGATTCTCACTTGAAACCATGCGCTCAATATCACCCACACGCGTTGCGACAACCGGTAAATTTGTCGCCATCGCTTCGATCAAGCTAATGGGCATTTGCTCCGTGTCGGACGTCATCATGAATAAATCAAAAGCAGAATAAATTGTTTCTGGTGCGTCTGTATGGCCTGAAAAATGAACCAAATCATCCATACCACGTTTTTTCACTTCGGCTTGCAAGGCGGGCAATTCTGGACCATCTCCCGCAATCCAAAGTCGGACATTATGCTCAATCCCCACCTGCTCAATGACATTAAGCATACGGAACAGATTTTTTTCCTTGCGGATGGCCCCTAACGTCCCGATGCAAAAATTTGTGCCCGTCGGCATGCTGGTTTTGCCAAACCGATCCATCTCAATACCGTTATCAATATGAATGAACTGATCTAAAGGCATTTTCCAACGGCTCTTGGCCACTGTCATCAACACTTCGGACGGCACCACGATTTGAGATTTCCCCAAAGCCAATTGTCGCAAGGCAACGCGGCGCTTATGTTGTATCGTCGGGGTTTCATCAGGGCCAAAGCCATCTTCAAAGTGAAGATTATTAACCAGCGGCTTCCGCGCCACCCCTGGTCGATTTCCGAGGACCGCTTCAATAGCGCCAAAATTATAGGTACACAGAACATCAGGCTTATATTTTTCGATTAACCTGCGCACAGCTTTCAAATTTTGCTGACTGATAAACTTGCTTTTCTGAAACGAAAAATCATCCAGAAATGTGCAGTTGTCGCCCACAATCGACATTGCGTCGCCGCGTCCGTCGGCTGCGGCAATAATATGCTCATACCCATCAAGCCCATTCGCAATCGTCGCAAAGCGGCGCTGCGGCCCGCCAACGGCGAAAGTTGAGAATATATGAAGGAGACGGATCGACATTTAATACGTATCAGCTTTGTTGGACGGTTATCGCGCGGGCAATAAATGTTTGACGGTCTTGAACGGGTGCCCAATTCAGCGCCTGTTTCTCATCGCTGGTATTAAACTGCGCTTCCATGCCGCGTGATTTCAAATCTCGCATCGACGGAAAATCAACCTTGCGCCCACCAATACGTTTGATGCCCCATTTCATGATTTCAGACCCTTGCTGCATCCAGCGCGCTTGAGGACGATATTCAAGAGGGCGCTCCAAAGCCGTTGCCAGCTCGGTCGTATACTCCCGTGCTGAAAGACGGACATCCCCGACCAGATTAAATGATTTGCCTGCAATCGCATCCGCTTCCACCGCAAAAGCTGCATTATAAAGAGCATCTGCACAGTCTTCGACCAGCACAAAAGGCAATGGATTGCGCCCATCATTCCAGCCCAAACACACACGATCTCGATTATAAAACCCAACACCAGAGTGGAAAGGCGGTCCGCCCTCCCCGACAACAACGCCGGGGCGATAAATACTCACTGGTAAATTCTGATCAGACGCCATTTTCAACAGCATCAATTCAGCCTCTGCTTTGGCGCGCGCATAATCGCCGCGCTGCTCTCGCAAAGAATCAACTGGTGTTTGCGACGTTACAACTTCGTCCGCATCCCCCAGATATAAGGCTGCGATAGTACTCACATGAAGAAGTCGCTTGGTTTGCGAGGCCAATGCTGCTTCGGCAACCTTTTGCGCGCCGCCAACCAATGCCCGGTGAATAGCGTCATAGCTATCGCCGCCGCCGCCATGAGCAAGATTAATCACAACAGGTGCTTTGGTCAGCAAGCCTTCCAGAAAATCCTGATCCCCAATGGAGCCTTTAACCACCCGCACCTTGTCATCATGAAAAATCGCCGGCAAATTGGCGGCATTGCGCGCCACAACTCGAACTTTTTTCCCCTCAGCAACAAGCTTCTTCGTCAAAGCGGCCCCGATAAATCCCGTCCCGCCTAAAACGATCACGTCAGACTGATCATCGCTGGTATTGGCTTTCGCCTTTAACGGCGCTGCGCTTCTGGCGGTCTTAAGACGCGCAGCGGCAATCATCTCTTCGCAGAGCGCCACAAGCCGCGCGCCGCGAGCGCCATCCAAATCATGTCTTTCACCCCCGAGACTATCATAAAAGTCTTCAACGCTATTTTTGATCGACAGATAAAATGGATCGCTGCGCCCAAGAAGTTTGACCTGCGCGCCCATATATTTCGCCGCGCCGCCAATACTCTGACCGATCATGCTCGCGCCTTTACCAAGACCCGTGCGCAAGTTTTCAGACACTTCGAGATATGCCCCCGCGCGATGTCTTGTTGTCGTGTTGGCAAGATAATCCGCAACGGCTTTGCCATCATCGCCAATCACATCAAGGTGCCAATCCTCAAAAGAGGCCCCAAGTGCCAAATGCAATTGCGCCGGTCCATTAGGACTGGAAAACGTCACAATCCACTCTGTGGTTAAAGATACACCGTCTGCATAGTCTTTCGCAGGCGCAGCCCAAACCGCCTCAAGTTTGAGAGGCCCCATCGCATCATCCAATAAACTCAATGGATGAACCGCCTGTTCAAGCAGCAAATTCAATGGTGTATCAAACATCCAATGGCCAAATTGCCGCCCCGCCAGCTGACGCAAAGGCATAACATACCGACACGTTGCGGCGCGGAGCTTGCCAATATCGCCGCTCTCAATGATCTTTTTGAGCTTCAAATGGGCCGGATTGAAAATATAATTCTGGTTTGTGCGCAAGGCGACGTCTTTTTCAGCGCGTGCCGCCAATAAAGCGTCGGTTTCCGAGACGGAAACGCCAAGAGGTTTTTCAACCAGAACATCAATTCCCGCCTGCATCAGCTGCTCAGCCAGCGCTTTATGGGTCGCTGGCGGCGTCAACACATGGGCGACATCGATGTCCCCTGCCGCAATAACCTCGTCGACACTGGCGTAGATGCGTTCCGCTTTCCACTTATCTGCAAAGCCCTTTGCTCTGTCGATAACAGGGTCTGCAACCGCCACCAGAGCCGCTGCTTCAATACCAGAAAGCGCCTCTGCATGGACAGCAGCGATGTTACCAGTGCCAATAAAAGCCACTTTTTTCATGGAAATTCCTCGTTCATTCTCAAATCGCACCATATTCGCGCCTATGGGCCGCAAAATTGGGCTTTGCGCACGATCATTTGCACGTTTGGGACCATAAAATAAAGGCCGAAAATCAATAAGTTTCTAACGCTTCACAAGGAAATCAATATCCGTCCAATTTATTTCATGAATGCGGCAATCTGGGCTAAAATGACGGTTGACGTAACCCGGCGACACCCGTATCAACCCCTTTCGTGAGGGCCCGTAGCTCAGTTGGTAGAGCGGCTGACTTTTAATCAGTAGGTCACAGGTTCGAACCCTGTCGGGCTCACCACTCTTTTGGTGATATTCACGTCACTTTTCCCAGCATATTCGCAAAATACAGACCGTCTCCCCGGCGAAGGCCGGGGTCCATCTCTGGTTTGTTTCGCTTGGAACAGACGGTCATGTGGCAAGACATATTAGCAAAACAACGCTCCGCACGCGGCTGCGCTTTTCAGACCTGGGTGCCGGGTCAAGCCCGGCAAGACGATCTTAAAAAACCCCCTTGGCGTAGGGCGGGTCAGCGACCCGCCTTTTGACTCAAATATCGGCGGGACGTTGTCCAGCACTACTTCCAAACAACGTCTCCCCGGCGAAGGCCGGGGCCCATCTCCAGGTTTTGCTGTTGAGAACGAAAGGTCATGTGGCAAGACAGGTCTGCAAAAATAACCCTCCACACGCGCCGCGCTTTCCAGAGCTGGGTGCCGGGTCAAGCCCGGCAAGACGGTCTAAAAAAACT
>CALLVA010000142.1 GCA_938010655.1 uncultured Parvularculaceae bacterium
GGGCCGACACCTGTTTCTGCCTTGATCCACGCGGCGACTATGGTGACGGCGGGTGTCTTCCTCGTTTGTCGCGCGTCATTCATCTACGAATATGCACCTGTTGCGACAGCGATGATCACCGTTGTGGGGGCCTTCACAGCCTTCTTCGCAGCGACCGTTGGTTTGCTGCAAGACGACATTAAAAAGGTTGTCGCTTACTCAACCTGTTCTCAGCTTGGTTATATGTTCTTCGCCGCCGGTGTTGGCGCATATAATGTCGCGATGTTCCACCTCTTTACGCACGCTTTCTTTAAAGCGTTACTATTCTTAGGCTCCGGCTGCGTGATCCATGCATTGCATCACGAACAAGACATGAAAAAGATGGGTGGTATTCGCGGGATGATGCCGTTCACCTATCTGATGATGATCATCGGCACGATTGCGATTACCGGCGTTGGCATTCCAATGTTGAAGGTTCTTGGTGTGCCGTTCGGAACCGCTGGTTTTGTTTCTAAAGATCTGATCCTTGAATATGCTTATTTAGCAAGTGATGCGGGCCGCGCTTTTGGCACATTTGCTCTTGTGGTTGGTCTCTTGGCGGCGGTCATGACCTCTTTCTATTCTTGGCGTCTGATCTTCCTAACCTTCCATAGAAAACCTCGTGCCCCGTCTGAGCATATGAAGCATCCGCACTTTCCTTCAAATTGGATGCTCGCGCCACTTCTACCTTTGGCGATTGGCGGCCTGTTCTCGGGGATGTTGGGCTATAAATATTTCTACGGTGACAAAGCATCAGACTTCTGGAATGGCGCGCTTTATCAACATGGTTTGGAGCATCATGGCTCTGCAGTTGCAGGCAAAGATGCCGCCGACCATGGCGCTGACTATGCAAAAGACCAGACCAGTGAACAGGTAACTGTTGCAGCCACAGAAGTTCATGACGATAGTCACAGTGCTGATGATCAAGCAAAAGCGACAGGTGAAAAAGCGCATAAAGAAAAGGCTTATAAGAAGTTCCCTCTATGGGTTCTCTGGGCACCATTCTTTGCCATGTTAATTGGTTTTGGCACGTCTTTTCTCCATTATATGAGGGGCGACTCTCCATTGCGCGAAGGACTGCTCGCGCCCGGCGGTGTCTTGCACGATTTCTTGAAAAACAAATGGTATATGGATGAAGTTTACAAAACGATCTTCGTCAAACCCACAGCAGCCATTGGCCGTTTTCTCTGGAAAAAAGGAGATGGCAAAGTGATTGATGGCTTCGGGCCAGATGGCCTTGCCAAATTGTCCGGCTGGGGCGCGAAAATGATGGTCAAATTCCAAAGCGGCTATATCTATACATACGCTTTCGCCATGTTGATCGGTATTGCTGTCTTCTTGATGATGATTTTGACAGGAGCAGGCTCATGATTGCTCTATTAAACGCTGCCGCTTCTCCTATCGCTTCTTCAACGACCGCTATTCCTGTGACTGAAACACTTTCTAGCAATCCTTGGCTCAGCCTGATCACTTTCTTGCCGCTGCTTGGCGCAGCGATCATTATTGCGCGCCGCTTGATGAGCCGAAGTGATGAAGAAGAGCTCGTGAACAAAGCAGCGAAAAATGTTGCGCTGTTCACAACCTTTTTCACCTTCGTTGTATCTGTCGGCATTTATGTGATTTTTTACGACCAGTCGCTTTCTGGCTATCAACTGGTCGAGCAAGTCGATTGGCTTGGCAGTGATATTACTTACAAGATGGGCGTGGATGGGATTTCTATTCTGTTTGTCTTATTGACCACATTCATTATGCCAATCTGTGTGTTGGCATCTTGGGACTCAATCAAGACACGCGTCTCTGACTATATGATTGCGTTTCTGGTGCTGGAAACATTGATGATCGGCGTTTTCTGCGCTTTGGATTTGATCCTGTTCTATGTTTTCTTCGAAGCCAGCTTGATCCCAATGTTCATTATTATCGGCGTTTGGGGCTCCAAGGGCGAGCGGACTTTTGGGGATACGATCATCCAAAACCGGGTCTATGCCGCGTTTAAATTCTTCCTCTACACGTTGCTGGGTTCTTTGTTGATGCTCGTTGCGATTGTCTGGATGTATAATAAAGCGGGCACTACAGACATTGTCGCGCTGCAAAATTATGATTTCCCGGTTGAAATTCAAACATGGTTGTTCCTCGCTTTCTTCGCCTCTTTCGCGGTGAAGATGCCTATGTGGCCGGTCCATACTTGGCTGCCTGATGCCCACGTTCAAGCGCCAACGGCGGGCTCTGTTGTGCTGGCGGCGATTTTGTTGAAAATGGGGGGCTATGGCTTCTTGCGATTCTCCTTGCCCATGTTCCCGGATGCCTCGGCGGACTTTGCGCCTTGGATTTTCGCGCTTTCTGTAATCGCGATTGTCTATACATCGCTGGTGGCTTTCGCCCAAGAAGACATGAAAAAGCTTATCGCCTATTCATCAGTGGCTCATATGGGTTTTGTGACGATGGGCATTTTCTCTGGCACGGAGCAGGGGATTGAAGGGGCGTTGTTCCAGATGTTGTCTCACGGCTTTATCTCTGGCGCTTTGTTCTTATGTGTTGGTGTTGTTTATGACCGGATGCACACACGCGAAATCGCTGCTTATGGCGGTCTGGTCACCCGGATGAAATGGTTCGCTTTCTTCTTCCTCTTCTTCAGCATGGGGAATGTCGGCTTGCCGGGCATTTCAGGTTTCGTCGGGGAATTCTTGACGATGCTGGGCGTGTTTAAAGTGAACCCTTGGGTTGCGGCAGGCGCGGCGCTCGGTGTGATCTTTTCTGCGTGTTATGGCCTCCGGCTTTATCGTGAAGTTGTCTTTGGGGTCATTACCAATGATAAACTCAATGATATTCAAGACATTAATCTGCGCGAAAAATCGATGCTTTTCATTCTCGCCGTGATGGCGCTTTATCTGGGCGTCAACCCGACGCCAACTCTCGATGTGTTTAGCCCTGCGGTCGAAACATTGATGACTAAATTTAATTCCGGGCTTCTGCATGTTGCAGACGCTGCCGCCCACTAAGGAAGATGTGACATGACGATTGGGGAACAGCTCTCACACGTTCTGCCGGAACTCTTCATCGCGATCACCTCCATGGTGCTTCTCGTGATTGGTGTCTTTATCGGTGATAAACGCGCCCGAGAAATCGGCATTGCGGCGGTTATGGTCCTCATCTTGGCCCAAGCTTTAACAGCCCTTGGCATAGAAAATGGTCAAGTGATCCTGTTCGATGGCGCGTTCACGCTGGATAGCTATACGCGTTTTGCCAAAATCATTGTTTATATCGGGGCGGTTTTTGCGCTCTTGCTTTCCGATAAATTCATGACACGCGAAGGCCTTGCGCGGTTTGAATATCCAATCCTGATTTTGCTCGCAACACTTGGCATGTCGATCATGGTCTCGGCCACAGATTTGATTGCGCTTTATATGGGCATCGAACTGCAATCTCTCGCACTATATATCATGGCCGCGTTCAATCGGGACAGCCGTCGCTCCACGGAAGCGGGCTTGAAATATTTTGTCCTCGGCGCGTTGTCCTCAGGAGTGTTACTCTATGGCGCCTCTTTGATTTACGGCTTCTCTGGCGCAACTTCTTTTGCAGCTATTGCCGAAGCAAGCGGCGAGTCAAATCGTGTTGGATTGATCTTCGGGTTGGTCTTTATGATCTCAGGTCTAGCTTTCAAAATCTCCGCTGCGCCGTTCCATATGTGGACGCCGGATGTTTACGAAGGGTCACCAACGCCTGTGACGGCGTTCTTTGCAGCCGCGCCTAAATTTGCAGCGATGATCTTGTTTGCTCGTTTGATGGTGGAAGCCTTTGGCAATGTGGTGGCGGATTGGCGTCAGGTCATTATATTGATTTCAATATTGTCGATGGCGATTGGGGCATTCTCCGCATTGCGCCAAACCAATATTAAGCGCTTGATGGCGTATTCTTCCATCGGTCATATGGGCTATGCATTGATGGGGATTGCTGCCAATACGCAACAAGGCCTGACCTCAGTGCTGATTTACATGTCGATCTATATGATCATGACCATCGGTATTTTCGCCTGCATCTTGGCGATGCGTCGCCCAGAAGGCATGGCGGAAAATCTTGTCGATCTGAACGGTCTTTCTCGGTCACAACCGGGCCTCGCTGTAATGTTCACTTGCCTTGTGCTGTCTCTTGGGGGAATGCCTCCGTTCCTCGGCTTCTTCCCGAAATTTTTCGTCTTCATGGCTGCGGTCGATGCTGGCCTTGCTTTGCTGGCGATCTTCGGCGCGATCATGTCTGTCATTTCGATTTTCTATTATCTCTCCATCGTCAGAAATATCTGGTTCCGCGACCCAGCTCCAGAATTTGAACCAAGCATGGGGCTAGGCGTTAGATTGTCTGCAGTCATCGCGACTTTAGGTATTACGATTGGGACAATCTTCTTGATTGCGCCTTTGAGAGAAATGGCCGGGACGGCTGCGGCGGCGTTATTCTAATCAGGCATATGACGAATTGTGACTGAGGAACCGATAATTCATCATTCACCAATCGCTATTCACCTGATACATTAAGGCCTTAAATTATCTAAGGCTGATCATTATGCTCCTCGCTATCGACGTCGGGAATACCAACACAGTTTTTGCCCTCTATGAAGGCGAGGAACCCATCGCACAGTGGCGCGCAGCCACGGCGACACAGCGGACTGCTGATGAATATGCGGTTTGGTTGCATCAATTGATGCAGATGGAGAATATGAAGTTCTCTCAAGTCACAGATTGCATCATTGCAACCGTGGTGCCGCAATCTCTCTTTCATTTGCGCAATCTCTCTCGCCGCCATTTTGAAACAGAGCCTTTCGTTGTCGCCCACGACAATATTCCTGGAATTGAAGTGCGGATCGACAAACCATCTGAGGCTGGCGCAGATAGATTGGTCTCGGCTGTGGGGGGACACATTAAATATGAGGGCCCGCTGATCATTGTAGATAGTGGCACGGCAACAACGTTTGATGTGGTTGCCGCAGACGGTGCGTTTGAAGGG
>CALLVA010000143.1 GCA_938010655.1 uncultured Parvularculaceae bacterium
ATTGTCGCCGATAATGATGAAACCCCTTCTGCGCGCAAGGCCGTTGAACAAGCCGCAGCGGCGTTGAATCTAGACGCGATTTATGTTCACGCTCCGGCCAGAAATATCTCCATTGCGCGCAATGCCACATTAGACGCATCAACCGGCGACTTTGTGGCTTTTATTGATGATGATGAAACAGCAGACGAAAACTGGTTGGCGACAGCCTTATCGCATTTAAAAGCTCATCAAGTGGATGGTGTTTTTGGACCTGCCATCGCGCAATATCCAGATGATGCGCCCCAATGGATGGTCGACAAAAACCACCATAGTAACATCCCCCAGCGACGCGGCGGCAAAGTTCTGACTGGCCATACTTGCAATGCCTTAATCAAAAGAGACACGATTGGTGAAACGCGGTTTCTGCTCGAAGTGGGGCAAAGCGGTGGGGAAGATGATGAATTTTTCAGTCGCCTCTATCGACAAGGCGCACGCTATGAGATCGCCGATGAAGCCCTGACATTTGAAGACGTTCTGCCGCAAAGAATGAGCTATGAGTGGTTGTCGACGCGGCAATACCGATCCGGTCAAACCTATGGGCGCTATCTCCCGCCCTCTCGCTTGAAACGCAGTCTTTATGCGGGTCTCACGAGCTTAAAAGTCCTGTTTTGTTATGGTATGGCCGGGATAAATTTGGCTTCGCCTAGCGCCAAAAATCGTTGGCTCTTGCGCGGTCGCTTTCACATGGGGGGGATCGCAGGCAGCTTTGGCCAACCACCCAAAACATTATATGGTCAAAACGGATAAAGCGGAATTACGCTGTTTGCAGCAGCCATACTTTGATCATCACCAATATCAACATGGAAACGACATAAAAAGTCAGGCGCACCCGCATTTGGCCATACCAGCGAGGCAAGCCAGTGCCGCCTGCTTTGGTTAAGTCGCCCAATAAGATCAACAAAAAGGCTGCGATTAGAATGCCATATCGCACCAGCACAGCCTGACCCCCGCCAAAGACAAACAGGTCTGTTGGAAAAATCGCGAGCCATGCCATCAAAGAAGGAATAACCGACCAAGACAGACGGATTGCAGCAACATCGCCTTCCCGGCCCCCTGCTGCGCCATAAATCAAGCCTACCCCCCAATGAATGCCAGAAAGGAACGAGGCGATAATCGCACCATAAAAAAGATTAAGAGCGATGATGCTCGACCCATAAGGATAGTCAGGCGGCATCACCCAGACGATGATCATGCAAGCCAAAAAGGGAAGCAGGCCCAGCAAACTTAATAAACGCGCATAGGACCGCATCGGCGAAGGACCAGACCGACGATGGGCCTCTTCATTTGCTTCTGGCATCGGCAACTCAAACATCAAAAATCTCTCAACTACTAGGTTTCCCCTACCATCATGACATAAAATCATCAAAGAAACAGGTCTGATGGTTAAACACTATAAGCGAGACCGCTTTCATCTTCTGCCTTAAAAATCAGACATAAAAAAGCGGGCCTGAAGCCCGCTCTTGATGAGGTCATAATTGACGCCTTAGCGTTCGACGCGGATCAATTCATTGGCGGCTTCGTCTAAGGGCGTTTGGACCCAGCTGGCGGCTTTGGCGTCCAGCTCCAAGCGCTTTTCCAAGGTCAGCTGGCTGCCCACTTCTGCGGCCAATTCTGGCGCATCAGGATCTCCTGTTAGGCCGGTGAGCTTGTACCAATAATAGGACTTTTCTGCTGACTGCAAATCAGCTGGCAATGTTGGCTCGCCATCGGCGTTGCCATTTGTAGGGGCATATAAAAAGCCGAGATTGAACATGCTATCTGCTAGGCCAAAATTCGCTGCTTTTTCAAACCATTCAAGTCCCACAACCGCATCTTGCACAACGCCTTCTCCTGTTATGTAGAAATAAGCCAATTTGTGCATGGCATAGACATTGCCATCATTCGCTGCATCTTCGTACCACCGCGCAGCGGAAGCGGAACTTGCCTGAACGCCATCTCCCAAACGATACATCTCTGCGACTTGATATTGCGCTGGCACATGCCCCCCGGCCGCCGCCCGTCGAAGCATTTGGAACGCTCTGACGCGCTCTGAAGGCGTTGTCGCATTGTTCAAAAGCCCTGTTCCTGACGTATAGAGCGCTTTATAATCTTCCGATGACGGGGTTGCAGGCGTTGTTGTGCCCGTGCTTGGCTTTGCGGTCTCTGTGACAGGCGGTTGCTGGCGCACCTCGCTTGTGCCGCCCTTGCTGATATTTTGCCACAGGAAGTAAGCCCCGACTATAATCGCCAAAGCGGCAAGCCCAAGGACCAAAAGCGGTATCAGATTGGTGTTTTCTTTAACTTCACGGTCTTGATATTTGGCCCGCAAATCAGAAATAGGGGCTCTTCTGGCAGTAGATTTTAAGGCTGCCCGCTCTGTATCCGTTATTTCTTTATCTGACTTTGTACTTTCTTGGCCCGATTTAAATTTCTTGAGCTCTTCATCAGAAGTATCGACTTCTGACGTCGCTTCGATATCTTGAGCACCCTTTGACTTTCGGAACAATTTTGAAGGCAGGCTTTGCAATTTCGCAACAAGCCCTTGCTGTTCTTCTTCGGCTTGCGGCTCCAATGCCTCTGTAATCGGATCAGATTTACCGGCGATTTCTTTGGTCGTGGTTTTGGCCGCGACGGCGGTTGCTGCCACTGTTGCCGCTGCGGCTGCGCCTGTGGCCGCCGCTTGCTTTTCAAGACGACGACGGCGGGCTCTGGCAGCCAGAATAACTTTTTGCTTTGGCGTCAGGTTTTTCGGCAACTCTTTTCTGGCAGTCCCTGCCCCATTATCATCGCTCGTGACAGCATCACGGACGGCTTTAATATCTTCTGGGTCATCATCATTCCCTTCGAAAATAGCATCAAAATCTGCTTCTTCCGTTGGAACAGGGTCGACATCTTTCGCTACGGGGGTGTCATCCCCAACGATAAAATCCGCGCCAAGATCCGTGATTTCTTCATCAACATCTGCGGCAACAGCTTTGGCCGCTGCGGCCCGTGATTCCTGATTATCTGAGACATGATCCAATTTCGATAACATGTGGTCGAAATTATCTTGCAAATCTGTCAGGCGATCTTCAGCATCCGCAGTTGCCTCTACAAGGGCTTGCTCAGCTTCTTTTTGGACGGCGACCGCGCCCTCATCGCTCATGCCCCCAACGTCACGGCGCAAGCCATCGATGGTTGCAGAAACCTTCAGGATTCCCTCTGCAGAGCGCTTTTCAGACGCCTCAATCTGCCCGGAAAGATTTCGGATCTGCGCTTCCAGAATCTGGATTTGATCGCCAGAACGCTTAATTTCTGCGCCCAAAATACGCAGCTTTTTGCCTGTGCGTTCAATGAACTCAATATCATCCGTGCCAGAAGCATCCCGCACTTCGGCCATGACAGAGCGCGCTGACGTCTCCGCTTGAGAAATCTGCTGATTTACTTTTTCAATTTCAGCGCTCACAGCTTCAAAAGAGGCTGTGGTCTGGTGGTCAATTTGATCCACGCGAACAGTCAGCTCTTGCACAGCGCTTTCGCTGGCGCTCACCCGCTCAATCGTTTCCGTATGCGTTGTCTCATATTGCTGGACAATGCCGCGCAAGGCGCCTTCAAGGGATTTCAGACTATCAACGCGATCTGCGTCATTGCCGCCTTTTTCCAACTTGTCCAAGCGCTCTGCAAAAACATTCGTATCAGGCGCAGCGCTTTCGACCTTTTTCAACCGATCAAGAACAGAGCCCATGCCTTCATTGACGGTTTGGGCGACAACTTTGGTATTGTCTTCCGTCTTGCGCAGGCGCTGATTCATCCGGTTAAGGCTATCAACCACATCGCGCAATTGCTCTACCGTGACCACATTGCTTGGGATTTGCGCCACAGATTCACTTGCCGAAGCGTCGCTGCCAGAACCAGGATTCCCAGAGCCAGGATTTTTGGGGTCGCCATTTGCCTGCTCATGGATGGTCTGGGTGATCCATTCCCCGAGGGTCATACCCGCTTTTTTTGCCGCATCTTTCGCAACTGTCCGAGCATCAGGGTCGATCCCTTTAACACTCCATGGAATATTTGGTTTTGAGTTAGCCATTTTGTCCGTCCGACCCCCATTTAGTCATCCCAGCATGAAGTATTTCACCGCTGGCACCCGCATATGGTTAATATCAACTTAAAGCCTGTAGGGCTGTTCGCCAAGGACGTGAAGGGGCGTATGGCAAAAAACTCCCTCTTTTTATTACCTAAATTGCGTCAAGTAGGTCTGCCAGCTGATCGGTATGCCTCGCTGGCGCCACCGAAAACACGGTCAGTTGCCCCACAACTGCAAGTCGCACTTTTTTTTATGGGATCTTGCGCCTAGGTTGTTGCTAACAAAGCTTGATTTTGGAGATTAACACAATGCCCGTTTATACCGCCCCTGTTCGCGATATGCAGTTCCTCATTCATGATGTGCTGCAAACACAAAACTATTCCAACCTGCCAGGTTTTGCCGATGCGACGCCGGACGTGATTGATGCCTTTCTGGAAGAAAGCGCCAAGTTCCACCAAAATGTGGTGCACCCGCTCAATGTTGTCGGCGACAAAGAAGGCTGTATCCGCAATGATGATGGCTCCGTCAAAACCCCAACAGGTTTCAAAGACGCCTATAACCAATTCTGCGAAAACGGCTTCGGCAATATTTCCATGGACCCCGAATATGGCGGCCAAGGCTTGCCGCTTTATCTGGCGATTGCCGTGACCGAAATGACGTCTTCCTGCAACCAAGCATTTGGCATGTATCCCGGTCTTTCCGCGGGAGCGTGGCGCGCCATTCATGCTGCCGGATCAGACGAGCAGAAACAAACTTATTTGCCTAAAATGACATCTGGTGAATGGACAGGCACCATGAACCTGACAGAGCCACAATGTGGTACGGATCTCGGCTTGATCCGCTCCAAGGCAGAACCTCAGTCCGATGGCACTTATAAAATCTCCGGCCAGAAAATCTGGATTTCAGCGGGCGAACACGACATGGCGGATAATATTATCCACCTTGTCCTCGCTCGGATTGAAGGCGCGCCAGAGGGCATAAAAGGCATCTCCCTCTTCATCGTCCCGAAATTTATTCTGGATGCAGATGGCAACCCCGGCGAGCGCAATGCTGTGAGCTGCGGCGGCTTGGAAGAAAAAATGGGGATCCATGGCAACGCCACATGCGTGATGAATTATGATGGTGCGACAGGATATCTTATAGGCGAAGAACATAAAGGCATGCGCGCCATGTTCATCATGATGAACGAAGCCCGTCTTGGCGTTGGCCTCCAAGGCTATGCCGCTTCTGAAATTGCTTATCAAAACGCGCTGGCCTTTGCCAAAGACAGATTGCAATCTCGCTCTGTCACCGGTGTCAAAGCACCTGACAAACCAGCAGACCCGATCATTGTGCATCCTGATGTGCGCCGCATGTTGCTCGATACCAAAGCCTTTAACGAAGGCGCGCGCGCTTTTGTTTATTGGGCGGCACTTCAAGAAGAACTTTCCCACAAAGCGCCAGACGAAAAAGATCGTCAAAAAGCGGATGATTATATGGCGCTTCTCACCCCTGTGATCAAAGCTTACCTCACTCATAAGGGCTATCAGGGTACGAATGATGCACTACAAGTCTTTGGTGGCTCCGGCTTCTGCGAAGAATGGGGCATGAGCCAATTTGTCCGCGATTGTCGTATCTCGCTCATCTATGAAGGCACAAACGGCATTCAGGCGTTGGACCTTGTAGGGCGCAAATTAATGGCTGAAGGAGGCCGTTATTGGCAGACTTATTTTGCGGAAATTGATCAGTATATTGAAGACAATAAGAATGTTGAAGGCCTGGAGCTATATCTTGAAGGCTTGAAAAAAGTCAAAGGCCAGACCATGGAAGCCACCCAATGGATGGGGGCAAACGCCATGGCCAATTTTGATAATGCGGGCGCGGCCTCTCATGACTACCTCCAGCTTTTCGGCCTGACCGCACTTTCTTATGTGTGGTGTATGATGGCGAAGACAGCTTTGGAGAAAAAGTCTGATTCTGATCCGTTCTATGAAAACAAGTTGATTACAGGCAAATATTTTGTCGAGCGCATTTTACCAGAAGCTGATACGCATCTCACCAAGCTGAAAACAGGGGGCGACACAATGATGTCTCTTCCAGCAGAAGCGTTCTAAGCGCCTTTTTAAAAATTGAAATCTTTCGAAAAACCCTCATGTTCTTCATGAGGGTTTTTTGCTGAGGGCTCTTTATTTTTTCTGGCGCTTCATTGTATCCGGCTTCGCCCCAACAAAACCGATCCTCCAGCGCTAAATAATGCCCGCGACAAAAGCGTATTTTTGTGTTAACTATATCGCCTATTCAAATGAGGGAATAAATTATGACCATTTTTGCAAAATCACTTTTCGTGGGCGCGGCTAGCGCTTTCCTGCTTTCTGCTTGCTCTCAAATGCCTTCTGATAAAATTCCAGACTTTGAAGGGAAACCAGCTGAAAACCTTGGCAAGGGCGAACCTGCCCCAACTGGGCCTGCAACCACCCCTACCGCCAACTCAGCGCGGCTCAGTGGTGAAAAAATCAAAACCACCTTTTCAGGCATGGAGCTTTATGGCTGCTATGTTGATAATCAGCGCTTTGGCGAGCGGCTCGCGGCGGATGGATCCGTTTATAATTTGATGGACCCTGATCGCCCAAAAACGGGCACTTGGTCTGTGGCCAATGATCAGCTTTGCTTTAGCTATCCTGAAATCAACAATGGTGCGCCGGGCTGTTTTGCAGTTGTGCAGACTGAAAAAGGGTATCTCTTTGGTGATGTCACCTCAGGCCAGGCCGTGGCAGCAAGCTATTGCCCAATGACCACAGAAGGCTGATTTCAGCAGCTTTTAGATTTTACAAAGGCCGGGCAATTTTGTCCGGTCTTTTTATGTTGTGATGGGAATAAACTCTTCATCATCCTCTATTGGCAGATCAAACATCGTGCCTGAAAAATCGCCCCCGGCTTTTTGCCCTTTAAGCCATTCCTGTTTGGCATGTTCAATTTTTTCTTCCGATGAAGACACGAAATTCCACCAAATATGTCGCCGCCCCGTCATGGTTGCGCCGCCAAACAACATCAGATGCGTTGCCGTCATGCCAGCCCGGACCACAGGTGCCCCGCCCGGTTTAAAAATCAACATTTGACCCGGCCCATAAACATCGTCGCCGACGCTTACCTCGCCTGAAATGACATAGATGCCGCGATCTTCGTGGTTCTTCGGTAATTCAAAATCCGTCAAGGGCGCGAGATGAACATCCGTATACAATGTTTCTGACGGGAGCGGCACGGGGGATGAAGCCCCAAAAGCATCGCCCAAAATAAGACGCACCTCAATGCCATCCCCTTCAATGATCGGGAGATCCTGCTTCCCAATATGGTGAAAGGCGGGAGCGATATCTTCTTTATCCTCTGGCAAGGCAAGCCATGTTTGCAAGCCTGACAAAGGTTTGCCGCCAACATGTTGAAGATACTCCGGGACACGCTCAGAATGTGTGATGCCCTTGCCCGCGACCATCCAATTGACAGCCCCCGGCTCAATATCAAGCGCATTGCCCAAACTATCTTTATGGTGAATTGCCCCTTCAAAAAGATATGTAACCGTACCAAGACCAATATGAGGATGGGG
>CALLVA010000144.1 GCA_938010655.1 uncultured Parvularculaceae bacterium
GCGCCCGTCCGGCATACGTCCCCTAATCCTCAGCAGCTGGATCCTACAAAGCCTTCCGTTGATTAGGTCTGATATCAGTATATGTCAGGTGACGGGGGGTGGGGATAAATTGGCGAAAGTTTTTTTGAACGTGGTTAAGAATCGTAGGGCGGGTATTTATACCCGCCGAGGTAGGGTGCGTGGTTGCTGGCGGGTATAAATACCCGCCCTACGTCAGAAAATATGTTCAATGACAAAACCGTCTTGCCGGGCTCGACCCGGCACCCAGCTCTGAAAAGCGCGGCGGATGCGGAGGGTTGTTTTGCAGACCTATCTAGCCACATGACCGTCCGCTCTCAGCGAAACAGATCAGAGATGGACCCCGGCCTTCGCCGGGGAGACGTTCTGTTTTACGAAAAATCGAAAGTGCCTTTGCTTCACCCGCGGGTTAGGGCAAACCACTTTAAATCATTTTCAAAAGACTGTTTCAGCATTGCTTCTCTTGCTTGTGCCTCTTCGTCTTCGCCCCATTTTTCGGCCTGAAATGTTTCATCCAATCGGCTCATGGAAAAAGCCTTTTCCGGCGATATAGCGTCCTGAACAATTGCAAGCGCTAAAACGGCAGACCCTGTCAACTGGGTGAATGAGCAAAGGGCAAAAACATCCTGTAGGGACATTTTTTGTAAAGCCGCTTCCATGGTTTTGGTCATAGACGGGTCTTGAGCAACATTCATGATCCCACTGGTCACATTTAAATGATGTCCATAGACCCCTTCAAACCAAGACAAAGCCTCGTCCCAAGCATCTGCCTGGCGTTTAACCAATTCAATTGGTTGTTCAGCACGATAACATAAAAGATCCGTTTGCAGATAATCCAGAACAACCTGTCGCCACCGCGCCTCGTCTTCTATATTGCGATCCAATAGTACCATTTGACGTTGTGTCACTGGCATGGAAGTGGGCTTGATGACCTCTTCTTGCGACTGCCATTCCAGCACCATTTCTTTCGCCATTGTCTCATTTTGCCCTATAAGGGGGCTTTTCAGAGCGGTTTTAGCGGCGCGCCCATCAAGGAGAATCTGATAACCGAGAGCAGTTTCTTCGCAACTGGCCTCTTTATAAAACTTTTTGATGACTGGCTTATCAGGCTGCATTTTTGAAATCTCTACTTCGTGACTTCTGGCCATTCAACATACGCATTTTTACTGAACGAGAAAAACTTCCACGTTTCTGCAAAATGCCCAGTCAAATTTGCCGAAATCGTGATCGGCTTGCCGCCAGCAGGATTTGGAAAAACCATCTGTCGGCAGAATAAATGCATTTTTGGCGATACACCTTCCATACGAGATGTCTCCCCGCCATATTTACCATCGCCAATAATGGCGTGACCGATGGCCGCTGCATGCACTCGGATTTGGTGCGTCCTGCCAGAGCGCGGACGAAAAGCAACAAAACTGGCTTGCCCCCCTGCTTCTTCGACCAATTGAAAATCTGTTATGGCCTTTTTGCCTTCTTCGTCAGCAACGGGTTTGACAACTTCATAATCTCCCTCTTTGCGGCGGACCATGCGTTTGGCGATGGGCATGGTAATTGTGCCTTGCGGTGGGCGCGGCACTTTAGAGCAGAGCGCCCAATAGGTTTTTTCAACTTGCTGACGTTGAAACATATCCGATAAAAGTTTGGCGGATTTGCGCGTGCGGCCTAAAACAAGCACCCCAGCCGTGTCTCGGTCTAACCGATGCACCAATCTTGGGCGCTCCCCATTTTTGGTCAACGCATCCAACAACCCGTCTATATGACGTTTTGTATTAGTCCCCCCTTGAACAGCAATGCCTGCTGGTTTGTTCAATGCCAGAATATGATCATCTTCATAAATGACCATGTCGCGCATCATCTTTTTGTCTTCTGCAGAAATTTCCGGTTTCGCGCGCGGAGCTGGCGTTTCGTCTATGGGAGGTACACGTATAACCTCCCCTGACATCAAACGGCGAGAGGCTTTCACTTTTTTGCCGTCTACTTTGATCTGGCCTTTGCGCAACATTTTTTCCAACGCGCCGTGGCGCACCGCCGGATAATGCTGCCGAAACCACCGATCAACCCGCATATCACTATCGGCCTCGACCACTTCAACTAGCTGCACACCACTCATGAAAAACTCCGTCCGGCCCAAAGGCCGATGAACAAGGCGAGGATGGATAGCACAACTGACGAAGAGAGATAGCCCGCAGCAGCAAGATAATTCTTGCGCTCATATAATGCGACAACATCGAGAGAAAAGGTCGAGAAAGTGGTGAACGCGCCGAGCAGCCCCACTGACAAGAAAGCGCGCACCGCCTCGCTAGCTTGCGACTTGCCGGCCAACCACGCAATCACAAGCCCCATTGCAAAAGACCCCGCCACATTGACGATTAAAGTTGCCCATGGGAAGCCGGGGCCAAAAGCCCGCAAAGACCATTGGCCCACTGCAAACCGCGCCGCAGCCCCAATCGCCCCGCCCCCGGCAACAGCGACCCAAATATTAGCTGAGGTCATTTTCCCCTCCCATATCATCCGCGCTCATAAGCTTGGATTGATCTTTAAAAGGGCGTATCAGCAAATCGGCAATGGGCACATCTTGATGGTCGTCAATTCCGATAGGCATATTTTCATCGCGTTTTGTTTGGCTCCATGTGCCAAAAAGCCGATCCCAAACAGTTGAGATCGTCCCGTAATGTTTTTGGGTGTCTGGCCCCGGATGGTGATGCACCCAATGGTGCGACGGTGTTACGATCAGTTTGCGCAGGCCCTCTTCAAAATTTTTCGGCAATCGCAAATTCGAATGCTGAAACATCGCCGAGATCAACACCAGCACTTCAAAAATAATGACGGTGGTCAACGGGATTGCCATGACAAACACAAATGCTGCCCGCAGCAAAGCAGAAATAAAGACTTCGCCAAAATGAAACCGAACCGCGCTTGTGGTGTCCAATGTCTGATCTAAGTGATGCACCGCATGAAACCGCCAAAGGATATCGAACTCATGAAAAGCACGGTGCGACCAATACAGAAATAAATCCAGCAGAATGAGGTTTAACAGCAAATTGATCGAAGGCGCGAGCAAGACAGGCTGAGTCCAAAAGGCTTGTGTCGCTGCAAAAGCTGTCAACGGAATCACGACCAATGCGGAAAGCGGCACTGTGAACGCCCAGAGGCCTATATTAGAAATATAGCGATCAGGCCCCAAGCGACGACGCACTTTTGGATAGATCGTTTCAGCAAAAAACAACGCCATAAATGTGCCAATGAGAATGATCGATTTTGCTGCGAGAAATTGGGTCATAGCTGACGCTTATCCTAATTTGGTTTCGACCTAAAAGCCGCCGCCTGTCTTGAACCCACCGCCGCCACGACGACCGCCGCCTCTGGAAGATGGAAACCGCATCGGCCTTGTTTGCCTGCGCCGTCTTGTTGGACGGTTCCGGCGGCCGCCGCGCCGCCCCCGGCCCATTGAGCCGCCGAAAACATCATCAATGTCCAGCGCCCCTTCAAGCAAACCACCAAGATCAAGGCCGCCCCGCCCCCAAGAGCCGCCAAAAGGCCCGCCATGTCGACCCTGCCGAAATGGGTCTGGCAAGCCACGCCCATTGGACCATGTCAGGCCGCCTATATCAAAATCCGAATCCCGTCGACGGGTGCGATGTGCTTTTTGAATACGTCGCCAGACGGATTGAAGTTTAGCACTGGAATTGACCATCTCCTGCACGAGCAACGTCACCTTATCCCAATCTTTGAACTCTGAATAAATACTATCATATCGGGCGAGTTTAAACTGACGCCGGAGAGATTCCACATCCTTCAAAGCCGCGCGGAACCGGCGGGTCATTTTCTCTTCATCTTGCTTTTGATCATCCAACAACTCTCGCGCCTCGTGTAACTCAGATAATTCGTCCACCAACAAATCATCTTCCGGCAAGGGCGTTTCCAAGGCGAGCGATCGTAAGTCATGCAATGGTCTTCTGCGCAGAAGATTGACGAGGGAATTTAGCGCGTCTTTGTAATAGCGGTTCTCCCCTCTGGCAATTTCAGCTTGATCGGCCATTGCTTTTAAGTGGCGCTCTTCTGTTTCCGCAATTTCTGTATCAATATCTTCCAAGGCTTTTGCTGCGGCTTGGGCTTTATCTCTAGCGCCAGCAACGCCATCGGCGTTGAGAGCTTGTTCTTCCATTTTGCGCAAAGTCTGCGCAGATTCTTCCGCATCTGCGGTAACAACAGCTAAGTGTTCTTCCAATCGCTTTGGAATCTCAAGCAGCATGTAATAATTACGCCGAGCCTTATCATAGGAAATTAAATTTGCGACCCAGCCATCCAAAGACTTGCTCAAGCCACTGCCTTTATAGTCTGGTGTTCCAAAATGGCGGTTCCAGAGATACATGAATAAGCGGTCTTTTTCGTAAGGCACCCCTTTTTCACGACGGTCTGTTTGCGCGACCTGAACTTTATGCTCCGCCTTTTCCGCGATATTATCCGCTCGGTCCACATCCGCCAATTGCGCAACATATGCATCCGACTTTTCTAGTCTCTTTTGCGTTTCAGCAACGGCTTTATCATAAGCATCTTCCAACTGCGCCGCTATATCAGCTTGTTCGTCGCGCGATTGTTCGAGAGCGGATAATTCCTCTGAAAGCTGCGCAACGACCTCAAGCTGTTGACTCACCAAGCTTTCATGTTGCTCCAAAAGTTTTGAAGCTTTTTCATCAATGGAGCCCAGGGATTGCGTAATGTCCGTTTCGCGCAATGCAGACAGGCGGAAGGTTGCGAGCTGCCTGATAATCTCCGCTTCGCGCCGACGATTATCAGCCATGCGCCTCGTGGCAGAGCCAATATCTTCGTTCATCTCTGTCGTTTTTTGACGCAGCGTGCTGGTGACGTGATCAATATATCGAAGGGCATCGCGCCCAGAAACTCGGCCGCTCATCTTACCACTCCCAAATCTTTCCACCGTCTGTGATAACAGTGTAGCTTGGCTCCAACTCCCCTAATGCCTTGCGCCCCACGATATTGCTTTGAATAATGCCATCATCCGATTTGTCATTCCGAATTCTGTTCATCGTTGCCTCGTCGACGCGGATCCCCCATTTTTTCACAGTCTTAGGCACGCCCGTTTCTTCGCTCATAATCTGTGCATTGACGATTTGGCCAGCGGGGGTCACGCCTTCTACGATAAGATAAAAATTCCGCGCTGTGGGGTTATTATCAGGCACACGCCAAACCCCACTATTTTCGCCTACGCGATTGACCACTCGAATAGTATATTCTTGCTGCAAGGTCGTTGCGATACGGTCCAGTTCAAGCAAGGTTGCTTCTGCTTCTTTTGAATCGCGCGCGGCCAGTTGCGCTTGGCCTTGCTTATAAAGCTTGTCGCCACGTGCCACGACGATCGGGTTTTTCGCAATCGAGGCAATCAGATCATGGGATTGTGCCAGTTCCATCGGCAAGACGCGGGTCAACCTTGTTTCAATTTGGTTTGCTGTTTGCTGGCGCGGTCGTTCCACCCCAACATAGAAAACACCCCATAGAAAAGAAGTCAGGACACCAATTAAGAGAAAAATCCGCATCCACCGACCACGACTAATATAGAGATGGGCTAGTTTTGTTTTAAAACTTGGCTTTGGTGGTTCATAAGTAAAGCGACTTTCCTCAAGCGCCTTCACCCCTTCTGCAAGAATTTCTTCTGTAACTTCGATGCCTTGAGACGCATAAATCTCTTTTAGCCGATCGATCAACTCTGCGCGCCTGTCGCCAGCGTTTAATTCTGTTTCCACAAGCCGAGAACGATGCCGTAACGTGTCGACGACATCCATCGCCATCATGACATCATCAAGGCTCTGCGGCTTTGGATCAGCAGCGCTATTGGTAGGTTTTAATGCAGTATCGCTCATCTTTTACTTCAATGTTGGTTGCAAAACGAAAAAGCCTTAGACGCCAATCGTCGCGCTGCTCTCAACAAGCCGTGCCATCCGGCGTTTGCCATCTTCAACAGCGTCCTGAATTTCAGCAGAGTTTTGCGTTGAAAGTTTGCGCATTTCGGAAATGATCTCGCGAGATCGTTCTTGATATGCCACAACAGAATCCACCAGTTTCTTGACAGCAGCGGCCCGCACAGTAGGGCCATAGCCAGCTTCCAAAGCAGCTTCCTGAACCTTGCCGCCAATTTCTGACAAAGTGTCGAGGCTGTCTTCGATGCCTTTTTTCATAGCTTCAAGCGTCTGCGTGGACTCGTGTAACCCATGCATGCCGGTAAAAGAAGCCGACAAGGCGGTCAGAACTGTTTCATTCGTAGAGAAGAAAGAAACCGCCTGCGCATATACGCGTTCTTTTGCGTTTGTGGTCTGGTTCAAACGAGCCATGATCACTTCTGACGTATTATAGCCAACTGTCAGATTATCAGAAAGGTCTTTGGCGATTTGATAGCGCTTTTCTTCGCGTTGCAACGCCCGCATTTTTTCGTCACGATCCAACTCAAGTCGTGCCCGCTCCGCTTGGTCTTCCCCGGCATAAGCCGCAATCGTATCTGACGCAGCAAGCAAGGTTTGTTTTGCATCGTTCAAATGAACTTCAGCGATTTTCAGAATATCGAAGGCCAGCACTTCAGATTGTTTCATGGCACCGCGAAAATCTTGATAGGCTTCCATGATTGTTTGTTCACGCTCAATCTGGTCTGCCGAATCGCGCACAACTTCGAGATAGGTTTTCCGAATTTTATCAAATCGACCAGAAATATCTCCCCTGGTCATTTTCATCCAGACATTCTTGAACCGCTCAAGGGTCGAAACTTTGCCATCTTCATATTGGTCCACGAGGCCTTTGGCGTCGTCTCGGATCGAATCAAACGCATCGGTAATCTCTTCATAGCGTTCCCCATAGCTCATGCCTCGAACCTGCTCGCGCACGACTTCGTTGAACTGGCTGGCTTGGTCTAATGTCCGGGCAATCGCCACAGCCTTTGCTTCGTCCAGATCGGAAATCTGGTTGATCAAAGCAACAATGGGCGCAGGGTCTGTATTCTCAAAATTAAAGCCCAAGTCATGCAGCTGATTCATCGCTTTGTCGAGATAGCGCATTGCGGTGCGTTGGTTGATTTGCGGCAGTTGAGGTGATGCCATGAAACTCTCCCTTAAGGTGCGATCATGCCTTGATGATCCAATATGTGCGAAGTGAGCCGCGGGGGGCAGCTTATCTTTTCAGGTGTGGCATATTGCCGGGGGCCTCGCAACCGGATTAGCGGCAATTATCCTTGCCCTACCTGCTTTTAGCCCCCACATAGGGGTATGGATAATTCACTCAAAACCTTTGAGGCTGGCGAGCATAATGGCACAGGACGCTCGTGGTGGCAGGGCTTGAAGCGTGGCTTTCGGCGCAAATGCCCGAATTGTGGCACGGGCAAAATTCTTCATAAATATACAAAAGTGAAAGATCATTGTCCCGATTGCGCCCTGGACCTTTCTGGCCACAGGGCTGATGACATGCCGCCTTATATAACCATGTCCATTTCTGGAAAAATCGTCATAGTGCTCGCCTTGGAAATGAAGCGGCATCTTGATCCCCCGCTGGGGGTCATGTTCCTGATTTGGGCCCCTGTCATTATCGGCCTTACTTTATGGCTGTTGCCGCGCGTAAAAGGCGCCATTATTGGGTTCCAATGGGCCCATAAAATGCACGGTTTTTCAGACACGCCAGACGAAGATTTAGAAGCGAGTTTAAAGTCACCGCTGTAAGGAAGACCGCCCTGAAGTCTGACGCGTAGGCTGGGGCGAGGGCTCTAACCTTTTAAAAAAACGGACATTCTCTCGATCTCTACCAGATAGCCTGCCCCCCTCAAGATTTCGCGCTTGACTTGGGGCAGAAGCGCTGTATTTTCGCGCAACTAATGCACCCGCTGGTGCTCCAACGGAGTTTATAAAATGGCCAAGCCAACCACCATTAAAATCCGCCTGAACAGCACAGCTGATACGGGCTTTTTCTATGTCACGAAGAAAAACACCCGTAACATGACTGAAAAAATGGTCGTGCGGAAATATGACCCTGTGGCGCGCAAACACGTTGAATTTAAAGAAGGTAAAATCAAGTAAGCTTGGTTTTATTTTTGGCTTTGAAACCGCCTTTTGGGCGGTTTTTTTGTGCCGAATGCCCTGATATGATGGCCTTGAAGGGGAGAATGGATCGGCCCTTATACCAAGCCCGAAAAGGCCTTTCGACATAAACCGTCAACACACAAGCGACAAAAATCGCGGCGAGCACCAAGCCGAGCATAGATATATCTGCTGCATAAGCATTGATGCCGATTTTCGCTAAAAGCCGCTCGCAGAATGAAAAAACAAGGCCGTGCGAAAGATATAGAATATAGGAGGCTTCACCCAATAACAGGATCCATTTCGGCATTGCCCGCCGATATTGAACACCGCCATAAATGAGTAAAGCGGAAGAGACCCCTGCCCCCCATTCCGAGGCGATTGGCAAATCCAACGCTTTATGCACCCCGCCCAGCCACATCAACAGCCCGATAGCCCCAAGCCAAAATGCAGATCGCGCAAAAGGCATGTTCCCTTTAAGATAGACAACAGCAATTAAAGCACCGAACAAAAACTCGATCACATTTCCATGAAATAAATATTGGAAATAGG
>CALLVA010000145.1 GCA_938010655.1 uncultured Parvularculaceae bacterium
GATTACCACGCGCATTTTCGCTCGGAAGTGCTGCCTTATCTTCCGAAAAAAGCGACGCGCATTATTGATTTTGGCGGCGGCTATGGCGCGACATTATCAGAAGTCGCCAAAGCAACGGGCGCAGAGTTTTCAATGGTGGCGGACTTGTTTGAGCCAGAACGGCCGCTTGCGGAAAATGTTACAGCTTTTCAACAAGGCGACTTAAACGATCTTGCATTTGTGGAGAAGGTGCTCACAGATCACGGGCCGTTTGATCTTATGCTTTGTTTGGACGTGTTGGAGCATCTTGTGGACCCATGGGCTTTTCTTGAAACTGCTCAGAAGTTTTTAAAACCGGGAGGTACTGTTGTTGCTTCAATACCAAATGTGAATCATGTCTCTGCGCTTTTGCCATTATTGCTGAATGGCAAATGGACCTTGGCAGATAAAGGTATTTTGGACCGAACGCATTTGCGCTTTTTTGTTCAGTCTACGGCTTTGGAACTGATGGAAATTGGAGAGCTGGAAGTGTCGGATTGGGAGGCACATGTTGCGCCGGAACCGCGCCGACATTACTTCGCGGATAAATTATCTCTCGGCCTGATGCGTCGCTTTTTTGCGCGTCAATATATTGTGAAAGCTTCCAAAAAAAGCGCTTAGTCTTTTGGCAATGTCATTTTGAAAACAGTGCCAGTTTCGTCACTACGCTCAAGTTCTAAGGCACCATTATGCGCAGCGGCGGTTTCATAAGCGATCGCTAATCCAAGCCCCGTCCCGCCGCTTTTTTGCGAACCTTTAAATGGCACAAAGAGATTATCCAATGCCGCCTCTGGCAATCCTGGGCCATTATCTGCAACACGAACAACAAGATTTTCTCCTTCTTCCGCCACAGAAATTTCAACTTTCGCCCCTTCTTGCCCGGATAAAGCTTCAGCCGCATTTCGAGTGAGGTTTAATAATGCGCGATAGAGATGTAGTCGATCACCACACAGATCAATATCAGGGTGCACGTTATTTTCAATAATAACAGGAAACTCATTGGATCGATTTGAAAATGAATGCAGCGCTTCGCTGATTTCATCGACCATATCGAACCCGTTGAAGCGTTCCTTCTGGATATTATCTGCCCGACCATAATCCACAGTCGCTTTACACAAAGCCACCGCGCGGTCTAGCGCTTGAACGAGTTTCGGGGCTAGGCGCTGCACACGCGGATCATCACTTTTAGCCAATCGATCAGACATCAAAACCGCACTGGCAAGCACATTTCTGAGATCATGATTCACTTTTGACATGCCCTCACCTAATGTCGCCAATCGAGATCTTTGCCGTAAAGCAGCGCGAATTTCTCCTTGCATCGCAGCAACAACTCGCTCTGCCTCGCCAATCTCGTCCTTGCGATTTGAAGGTAATAATAATCGATCTGAGTCTTCTGGGCGTCTTTGAAAATAAGCAATATTTTCCGTAAGTCGCAACATCGGTTGAACAAACAAATGTGACAAAGCAAAATAAACCAGCCCGGCAACAATTAGTGAAATGAAGAGCGATACTGCGATAATATTTTTGGCGTAATCCCAGAGCGCCCTGCGCAAGGGGTTACTATCAATAATAATTTCCAGCATCACTTGCTTCGCGCCAACAGGTTTGCTCTCTACAAAGAAATATTCCTGCCGCCTGGAAAACATGACCGACATTGCGTCACCCACGAGATCAAAAACACTGCTTTTGCCTAAATTTATATTCGTAAATTTCGCATCGTGTAACACAGCCAAGTCTGGGGCGAGAACAAGCTGGCTTTGACCTTTTCGTTCAATGGTCACACCGAGAATTTCGGCAGATGAAAATAACCTTGCCGCCTTATTCCCATCAACAAAATCCCCCGTTGCCATTTCGAGGGATTCAGACGCGACATAGGCCCGTTCAATACGCTCTTGCAGCCAGACCGCGCGATATTTCGCAACAGATGGTACAAAAACCAAAACTTCGGCAATGAACACAAACAAAATAGTGCAAAGCAGAAGCTTAACCGGGAGAGACCTTGTGTTAAAATGCCAAGATCTCTTATCTTTTCTCTCTGCCATGCCAGCCCTATCACATTTCGCTTATTCTCATTCGACCTAATCGAACATAGACAAGAACTTTATCAAACCTTTTGTTCGATTTGAAAAGAGCGATGGCGTATAATAAGCGCCTGCTGCGCGTTTTGAAACTTCACCCAAGGTCGGATAAGGGGCTATCATTTTTGTAAAAGCGCCTATTTTCATACCATTCGCCACGGCCAAAGCCCACGGGCCGATTAATTCGCCTGCTTGCTTACTCACAATAGAGGCACCCAAAATTTTGCCTTTTTTGCCAAGAACGACTTTGATCAAACCATTCGTGGCGTGTTCTGCCTGGGCTCTATCATTATGATCGAAACCCCATTTCGCAATGGTCACATTGTGCCCTGCTTCTTTGGCTTCTTTTTCGGTCATGCCAACATGAGAAAGTTCCGGGTCCGTATAGGTCACCCATGGGGCGAGTTCTTCCTGGTTTTTCGCGGGGGCTTTGAACAACATTTTCTTGATAATGATCCCAGCGTGATACCCAGCGACATGTGTGAATTGTCGTCCACCCGTAACATCTCCAGCCGCGAAGATGCGTTTATTTGTGGTGCGCAGAGATTTATCCACTTTGATGCCCCGTCTTGAATATTCAATACCGGCGGATTCCAAATTTAGGGAGCTCACATTTGGAGCGCGGCCTGTGGCCACTAACAAGTCAGACCCTTTGATTATTTTTTGCTGACCGTCTTGTTCAGCAATAATTTCAATCGCGCCTTCTGTGCCGGACACAGACTGAACCATTGCGCCTTCCACAAGATTAATGCCTTCTTTGACCAACCGTGCTCGGACGATTTCAACCAGTTCAGGATCATCTTTGCCCATAATGGACGCGCCCTCAATCACGGTCACTTCCGCCCCAAGACGACGATGCGCTTGTGCCATTTCAATACCGATAGGGCCGCCACCGATAACGATCAGATGTTTCACCAATTCCGTCCGTTCCCAGATCGATTCATTAGTCATATAGGGCGTTTGATCCAAGCCTTTAATAGGAGGGACAAAAGGACTAGAGCCTGTGGCAATCAAGAAGAATTTCGCTGTAACGGTTGTGTCGCCTGCTTCCACAGTGCGCGGCCCGATAAAACGTCCTCTTTCCCGAATGACAGTACAACCAAACCCTTCAAACCGCTCTTGGCTATCAACCGGGGCAATGGCTGCTATCACAGAGTGAATGTGATCATGCACTTGTTGGAAATTCACATCAGGCTGGACAGGTGTAATCCCATATTGAGCTGCATCGCGCATGGTTTGCGCCGTTTTGCCTGCCGCGAGGATTGATTTGGAAGGTACGCAGCCAAAGTTCAAACAATCGCCGCCCATTTCTCCGGCTTCGATCAACACAACTTCTTTGCCGAGTTGTGCTGCGCCTGCCGCGACGGAAAGTCCGCCTGCTCCTGCACCAATAATGCAGATATCTGTTGTAATATTTTTAGCCATGACAATATGCTCTCTGCCAGATCTTCGCTGGTCATTTTAAAAAGAAATTTAGGGGGTGTTCAGGTCGCTATTCAGCGACCCGATTTTTGGAGAATTTTTTAACGACAACCGGGATCAATGCCAAAATGACAAGTCCGACCATCGGAAACAATACATAAGGCTGGGTAATCGTACTACCGATTGAAAGCTCTCCGCCTTCAGCCAATGTTTGACGGAACCCATTACCGATACTCGCATACACAGCTGAGCCTGGGATAATCCCTGCCATAGAGATCAAATAGTTGCGCATTTTCACGCCGAAGACGCCTGCTACAATATTGACCACGAAGAAAGGGAACGCCGGTACAAGTCGCAAAATGAACATATAACTTAATTCATTTTCCTGAAGCCCCGTTTCAACTTTTTTCAAAGCGTTGCCAGCTTTTTGAACCATCAAGTCACGCATTACCCAGCGCGCGAGGATATAGTTGATCACCGCGCCGAGACTGGCTCCCGTGATAACAGCCGCACTGCCCGCCACTGCGCCGAATAAAAATCCGCCAAAAATGGTGAGGATTAAGGCGCCGGGAAAGAAGACCGCCACGAGGACTGCATAGAGGGCGACAAAGCCAAGGATCGCGACGACATAATTGTCATTCACAAAACCATCAAGTTGGCTTTCATATTTACTCAACGTGTCCAGTGCGAAATATTCGTTCCATCCCATGCCAAAGATCAACGCCAACGCTGCGGCAATGATCCCGAGAGGGAGGAGTTTTTTCACAATAGACTTTTGGCCTGTTGTTTTTTGTTCAACGGATAATTGGTCGGGTGCATCTGCGCTCATAGTCGTATCCATCTTATTTGACCTCGTTCAACGACCAGTCATAGCCGTATTTATCAATTTTACCACGTGCTTTAAGGGCTGCTTTCAACTCTTCATTTGCATAGGGAAGAGCATGTTCAATCACCCCTTTTTCTGAATCGCCAAAGTCTTCCTGGAACCACTTATAAATATTTGACGCAAATACTTTGCCCTTGGTGACAGATATGCCACGAGGGTGATTAATAAACGCTTTCGCGCCGGCATCCAGTTGCGCATCAAGTGTTGCGCCTAATAGAGGTTCAGCCATCAAATTCGGGCATCCGATCGACGCACAGTTCACAGCATAGTGGACCCGCGCATCTTTAAAGACAGGCCGCAAAATACCATGCTCAATATCATCCAAAGATAATTTCTGCCCGTTAACAGTGACGACTTCACGCTTCCAAGGGCCGTTATTGAAAAGCCCTGAAGAAATGTCCTTGATGGATTTCACAGGATAATTTTCTACGATCAATTGTACGGTGATCGCATTGTAAAGGTTCGCCCAATACGCAAAAGCTTCATCGTCGGCTAATTTAGTTGGGTTCAGCTCCGCAAGGCCTTGAATATAAGCGCTGAGCTTTTGTTGATCTTCTTTTGTGACCGCCGCATATTTGATCCGGTTAATACCATCATCTGATTGCACTACATAAGTTGACAAGAAGCCCGCCCAAGCGCTGTGATCCACAACCTGTTCTGAGTCTGTCATGTAAGTGTCAAAACCTTCTGGCGCCGCCATTGCTGGCGCAGCGGCAAGTGCTAGGGATAAGGCTATCCCACCAGTCGCCATTGTTTTCATAAATTTATTCATATCATTCTCCTCGATTGATTTCGTTGTTGTCAGTTTATACGCAGATTGGGCCTCATTTACCTATCCACGATGCCGTCACGGGATGTCACAAAATTGAGAGCGTTGATCATTCTGGGAAAAAGGGCGTATTTTGAGCCCTGGCAGCGCTTGAATGATGCCAAATTGGGACAGAATCATCTTGATCATCTGCCTGCCCAGACCAAACCTAAACCGTCCAAAGTCTATATAATGCGATTGATTCAATGATGCAGGGTCATTTGGCTATTTCAAAACAAGCATTCTTTATCGTAAAAAGAGAAGAACAGGGTTTTTAGGGTCTTGTTGCCCTGCTTCAACGCAAATCCCTCTTGACGCATGATGCCGTGTGGCATATCCAACGCGTTCTGTAATTTGAGGCGGCATTCCCGCTTTTTGCCATTTTTCGAGGCCGAGATGAAAAGAACATACCAACCAAGCCGACTGGTCCGCAAACGCCGCCACGGTTTCCGTGCGCGCAAAGCGACAAAAGCTGGTCGTCGCATTCTGGCTGCCCGCCGCGCTAAAGGCCGGACAAAATTGTCCGCCTAGTTGCCGAACGGTAACGAAGGGGTTCACGGTGAGCCAAGTCTCTCAGCCCCCAATAGATCAAGTCACTTTGACGGAAATCCGCGTGTTGAAAAAACGCGCGGATTTTTTGCGTCTTCGGCATATCCCCAAAGATGGGGGCTTACGCTTTTCCCATAAAGCGTTTCTCTTGGTTGGCGGCCCCGGCTTAGACCCGAAAAGCGCTCGTTTTGGCCTGACGGTGACAAAGAAACTCGGCAATGCCGTCACGCGCAATAGAATAAAGCGTCGATTGCGCGCAGCGATTCGCGAAATTGCCCCCCTTTTCGCCAAGCAAGGTCATGACTATATCCTGATCGCCCGTAGTGCAGCGACAGAATTACCGTTTGAAACATTAAAAGATGCACTGAAACTGGGGCTTGAACGCCACAAAGCCTGACCTGACTTCGACCCATAAGCAAATCAGGATAAACAACGCCCGAAACACCCTTGAAACAAAAGCCTCATCCAGTAAGACCATTCGCCAACAGTTCATTCGCCGCATCATAAAGCGGCTCATACCAAAAAGAGACTTCCATGGACCGGAATTCGATTATCGCTTTTGTCCTATGTGGCATCCTCTTCCTATTATGGAACCAGCTTTATCTTGCTCCAGAGCAAGAGCGCTTGCGAGCAGAGATGGCGGCGCGAGACGCGGAAGCCGCGAAAAACGCGCCTGTTGAAGCGCCGAAACTGGAAGATTTGGAACTTGAATTAGACGAAGCCCTCGCCACATCGCCGGGGCGGGTGCCTGTTGAAACCCCTTATCTTACTGGCTCCATCAACCTCAAAGGCGCGCGGATTGACGATTTGCTGATGAAGGAAGTGAAAGTCACGCAAGAAGAAGATAGCGATATTGTTCGCTTGTTCCGTCCCGCCAATATGGCAGATGCTCATTATATCCAGACCGGCTGGTTTACGGGCACAAAGACAAGCGAAAACGCGGTATGGACAGCCGCAGAAGACGCAAAGCTCACACCAGAAACCCCTGTAACGCTCATGCGCGTAGAAAATGGCGTCACCTATGAACGGGTGATTTCTGTCGATGATAATTATATGTTCACCGTCACCCAGACAGCCACAAACAATTCTGGCGAAACCCTGAAATTCACGCCTTATGGCCGGGCGATTCAGCGGGGCCTGCCGGAAGATTTGCGCAAGATGTTCATCTTGCATGAAGGGCCAATCGCC
>CALLVA010000146.1 GCA_938010655.1 uncultured Parvularculaceae bacterium
ATCTGCAGTATAGCGATCGCTAAGTTGGGTGATTTTTTGCGCGTCCCGTGCGGCCACGGCCAGAATGTCCTCAATGGCAGAGGCAGCGCCGGGTAAATTTCTGACAGACTGAGGGTTGCTTCGCAATTCCAGGATAAAGGCAGGTGTCGCCGCGACAGTAGGTTTTTTCTGTTTCCGTCCCCAAGCTGCGCGCCTCTCTTTATTGCTCTTTTTGGGAGGCTTCATCGCTTCTCGGATGGAGGCCGCAAATTCAGGGTTATCTGCTGCAACGAGGGCGGCATACGCAACCCAGCCGGAAGATAATTGATCCGGGTCGTGCGACGCCAACATATTATGGATTTCTCTTGTTTGGGCTGAGCTCCGAACCGTTATTGCTTCGATCTGATCAATATCATTGCGAAATTCGACATAATAAGCCGCGCGTTCTTCCAGCGGTGTCGCGGTTGGCTGCGTTACTTGCCCTGCTTGGGCTGACCCTAATACAGCCGCGCCACACATGGTAGCGGCACAAAGCATTGATTTGATTGTTTTTTTAATTGGTGACTGACCTGCCCAAAAGATCATAGATCGGCTCCTTTTAGAATACGTCACTCCACCCCAGTGAAAAGTAACTCTATCATACTGATTAAAACTTGCAGGCTAAATCTCAGCCATGGGGGCAATATTAAAGAAACGTAATGTCCGTTCCTCGCAGAAAATGACCTTAACCTCTTCGTCATTTAAGAAGCGTTAACACTTCTTGGGCAATGGTTAACCCATGATGAATCAACGCCGAATCACCAGTTGGCTAAAAGGGCGCCTCGCTGACCCCGTTCTATGGAGCGGACAGAGCAGCGATATGGTCGCCTTGCATGGCCCAGATGGACGGTTTGTGAAGGTCTCTGAATCCAGTTCTAATGTATGCGGTCTGGAATTTGATGAATTGGTTGGCAAGTCTTTAGCTGATATTTCTATGCCCGGCGCTGGGCGAAGTGAGGTCATGGAAGTGATGGCCCGCGCAACATGTCTTGGCCAACAAGGGCGCGCAGTGTTTCAATTAAAGCGCCCGGACGGCGCCATCGCTTGGGCAGAGATGAGTGTTTCTGTCACCTATAGCGGTATGGTGCGTTCCATTATTCGCGATGTCACAGAGCATCATGTGACGCTGGAAAATGAACGCAGGGAAGAGCGACGCGCTTTAAAACGAGCAGAAGCAGATGCCAGTTTAAAAGCGGATTATCTCGCTGATTTATCCCACGAAATTCGCACGCCGCTTGGTGCGCTTATCGGTTTTGCAGATGCCATTAAAGCAGAAACATTTGGGCCGCTAGGCCATGAAAAATATACCGAATATGTGAATCTTATTCATAAAAGCGGCGAACATCTAGCGGATCTCGTGTCAGACCTCTTGGATCTGTCAAAGCTTGAAGCAGATAAATATGATGTGACCTTGGAAAAGGTTGATCTGGCAGAAGTCCTAGAAGATTGCGCTAGCATTATCGGGGTGAAAGCCCGCGAAGCAGGCTTGGCCATTACGACAGATATTAAGCTAGAAAGCCGCGTCCATATTGATCCGCGCATGGTACGGCAGATCATTCTGAACCTCTTATCCAACGCAGTGAAGTTTACAGAAAACGGCACGATCACTCTGAAACTACGACATGATCCATCCAATATCTGGATTTCAGTTATTGATGAAGGCGTTGGCATGAGCCGAGAGCAATTGGATCATGTGGGAACACGCTTCCGGCAGGCGCGGTCTGAAGGGGTGCGCGGCGCTAAGGGCACCGGGCTTGGGCTAGCTTTATGTGATGGTCTTGCAAAAGCCCATAATGGTGAATTGCGCCTCGCAAGCAGAGAAGGCGAGGGCACAACCGCCACATTTATGGTGCCTTATCTGCCTGTCATGAATGAGACTGTTTTAAGGGAAGATGATTTGCTTGCCGATGATATAGCTGATGATGCGATGACGTCTGTGCTTGATAAGACATTGCCCTTGCGCCAAACGGGATAATCTCTTTCCCTAAAACGATATTGGCATATTCGCTTTTGTGTGATTATATCACCCATAGAAAGCGATCCAAATGACGTCACGTCTTTTCAATCTTCTGGCCCCTCTGGTGGCGACGCTCGTCTTTGCGGTGCAGAGCTTAACAGCTGTGCATGCTATTGAGTATGGGGCGGACCCCCATGAGCATGACGGTGTCATATGTGAGTTGGCGCTGCTCGGAGAGCGGCAAAACGATCAATTGGCACCAGACGATGTTGATGTATGCAACGCCCCTGAAAGGCGCATAGAGAAATCCCAAGCTCTTCGTGCTGACGTTATTTCTCTTGAAGCATACATTAGACCTTCAGCCAGAGCGCCGCCTGTCCTCTCTTAAACACAGAACTTAACAAACACCGCTCGATTTTTCGACTGCGGCCCTAATTCTTGTTTATTGGATGATCTATCATGTCTTTACTTTCTAACGTTGCCTTTAAGGCAGCACCAAAAAAGTCTGCCTTAAAGGCAGCAACCGCTTTACCCGTTCTTTTTCTTTTGTCTTCCATGGCGCAAGCTGCTGCTTTTGAAGCGAATAGTTTGGAGGCTGACTTAAGCCAAGCGGAAGACGAAATTATTATCACCGCCTCTCCCCTTGAACAACAAGCTGACGATACGCTTGTGGGGGTTTCTGTTTTAACAGGTGAAGATTTAGCGCGCCGTTTATCCGGCACGCTTGGTGAAACATTAAAATATCAGCCCGGCCTTTCTTCCACGCAATTTGGCGCAGGCGCGAGCCGGCCTATCATTCGCGGACAGGGCGGCGACCGCATCCGCGTTTTGGACAATGGAATTGGATCGATTGATGCCTCTGCGGCCAGTCCCGACCATGCGGTATCTGTAGAGCCGGCGATGGCGACGCGCATAGAGGTTGTGCGCGGCAGCGGTCTTTTGCGCTATGGCAGCTCGGGCAGCGGCGGCGTTGTCAATGTGATTGATGCGCGCTTGCCAGACCAAATGCCAGAAGGTGGCATTGACGGGGCTGTCCGTCTCGGTTCTGGCTCTGTTGATAGTAGCTATGAAGCTGCGGGCGGCGTTTCTTTTGGGATCGGTGAAGGCACAGAAGGTATTGTTCTGCATCTTTCAGGCAGCCAACGCGAAGCCGAAGATTATGATATTCCAGGTTTTGCAGAAGTGGACTTTGTCCGCGCTGAAGAGCCAGATGAAGAACATGCGCGTGATACGCTGGAAAATTCCTTTGCGGAAAGCCAATCTGTTGCCGGGGGGATCTCGTTCATTGGAGAAAGAGGTTTCATCGCGCTTTCTTTGAAAAATACACAATCCCTATATGGAATCCCTTCTGGTCATGGTCATGAAGAAGAGGAAGGCGAAGAACATGACGAAGAAGAAGAGGCCCATGAGGACGAAGAAGAAGAAACAATCTCCATTGATTTAAAGCAGGATCGGTTTGACATTAAAGCTGGGCTGACGCTGGATGGTTTCTTTGAAGCGCTCAATTTTTATGGCGGCATTGCAGATTATGAGCATGTTGAATTGGAAGGCGACGAAATCGGTACGACCTTCACCAATGAAGGCGGCGAAGCGCGCGTAGAATTAATTCAAACCAAGCGAGACAATTGGCAAGCAGCATATGGCATTCAATATCGCCAACGCGATTTTTCGGCCATTGGCGAAGAGGCCTTTGTCCCCCCAACAAGCACAGAACAATTTGGTCTTTATACGTTCCATGAGTGGGAAAATGATGACCTCCATTTAGAGGGTGCTTTAAGATTTGAAGAAACGCAGCATGATGTTTCGACTTCTGGCGAAGAAGCCTCTTTTTCTGCTTTCAGTGCTTCGGTTGGCGCAGATTTTCACCTCGCTGAAAACACAAGACTTGGTGGGACAATTTTTCAAACAACCAGAGCCCCGACAACAGAAGAATTATTCTCGAACGGGCCGCATCTTGCGACAAGTCAATTTGAGCTAGGCGATGCAACGCTTTCTGAAGAGCGCGCAAGAGGCGGAGAGCTTGTGTTCCGTCATGATGTTGAGCGTGGTTATCTCACATTGAACTTGTTCTATACAGATTATGAGGACTATATTTTTGAACGGGAAACGGGCGCAGAAGAAGACGAGTTGCCCGTCTTTCAATTCACAGCAGCCGATGCTGTCTTCCAAGGCTTGGAAGCCGAGGCAGAAATTATGCTGGGGGCTGTCGGCACGTTCGATGTGAAAGCGAATGGTGTTCTTGATTTGGTCAATGCCGAATTGAGCAATGGCGATAACTTACCGCGAATACCGCCCTTATCAGCTTTGGTTGGGATTACAGCAGACAATACTGTTTTCTCTTTGACGGCAGAGCTTGATTATGCGGCAGAGCAAGATGATCTCTCGCCGATTGAAACGCCGACGGATAGTTATCTCTTAACTAATTTTCATGCGTCTTACAAAGTGCCGACATTTGAAGGATTATCCGCGAATATTTCTCTTCTAAATGCGTTTGACGAAGAAGCCCGCCAACACACCTCGTTTTTGAAAGACGAAGTGCCCTTGCCGGGTCGGAATGTAAAACTCTCTTTGAGCTTTGCTTTTTAGTCGGAGAGTATTTATCTCTTAAATATGCATAGACTTAAAAGCGAATATTATATCCAAGCCTACCTCCGCCGCTGCCAAGCGGCGGGGGCCTTTGCCACAATCGCAAAGCGCGGCCATGAAGAGGCCGGCATAATGGCCATTAAAATTTTCGCAGAACATCGACAAGCCACAGGCTTTATTGAAAGCAGAGACGATCAAGGCAACCTTGCTTGGCGGCCTTTATCAGACGGATTGGTGGATGAATTTTTAGTCGATGAACGTTTGGCCAAAGAACAGAAATTCGATCCTGATCTTTGGATTGTTGAGATTGAAGATCGCGCAGGCAGACATTTTCTCGAAGAAAAAATTCTACCTATACATCTTTAAAACCTATGCCCGCCCAAAACCGGGTGTCGTGCCAGTCGCTGCGACTTTTTGCGGTTCAATAACGGGCGCGGTATTTTCTGCTTCTTCTTCTTCTTCGGTGTCATCAATTTCGTTCATAGATGTAGAACGCAACTGCCAAAACCGCATGACCCGTTCAGCGCTATCGGTTGGCAATTTATTATAAAGCCCAATGATACGCAAAGCAGGCGTCTGGTCGCTGTCTCGCTTCTGCATGGAATAAACCAATTTTGCGAAAAGACCTCGGGACATATTGGCTGCACGGCATGAGACGCAAAGTGCTTCCCAAGTCATGTCGTTCAAGACACGCTGTGCAGTGGCAATATCTGTTTCAATTTTTGCCGCGAAAGCATAGAGAAACTCAGTTGAAGCTCTAGTTTCGATCAATTCCAGAATAAGTTCTTCGGTAAGCTGATTATATTTAACCTTATCGGCAATCACACGCTTAGCATCAATAACTTCTGTTCGCGCTTCTTCTAGCGTATCTTCCAATGTTTTTGTGCGGAAGCGTTTGGCTGTCCTGTCCAAAAGCGGCGCTATATCTGGCCCCATTTCGGAAATAATTTTATGTCGCAAAGCGATATAATGGAACCGATACATCTCATCCATCATTGTGGAAGGGATTGAATATCTATTCTCTGGAATGGTCCGATCATCCGCAGAGGGCGATTTTGCGGGCGCATTAAATTGCTGTGTTGCGCGTTCGCGGATTGTCGCGAGGATATCTCTGGACGTTTGTGTCACAGACCGGCGCAAAATTTGAGCGGCATATGTGTTCTGTCCAATCAAAAGCTTTTGAACGATTTCACGCGGCGCATTTGATTTTGTAAGCGCCATCGCCAATATGCGCGATAGTTTTCGCTCCATGATAAGACTACTGCGCGAAAAGAGAACGTCAAAATTCTCCATTTCCTTAATGGTGTACCGATCAGGTGCAGCCAGAAGACAATCCGTCATTTCGCGTAACAAGTTACGACGTTCTTGACTTGGTGCGTCATTCGATAAGTCAATCAGACGTTCAAGTGGTGAAGTATTCGCCTGCATAATATGCCCCTTCATTAGAAGGGGTATCTAAACAGGAATTTGTAAAGAAATGCCTGACAACAATGACCTGTTCGTTAATCATAACTTACATATAAAGGTCTAATCGTTTTTAATTCCCGCCAAATATAGCCCAGCCGCGACGGCGTTTGCGTTCTGGCTGTGGGGGGGAGAGGTATGCTGTCGTGCCGGCGAAGTCGTTTTGTAGGTCGCGGTAGAATTGAACTAAGCGTAATTCATCATCTCTTGATTGAGCAGGATAAGCCCCCACAAGCGGTAAAACAGGCATTTCGTCATGGGCGGCCAACATGAACTCGCGCCAAATCTGCGCTGGTGCGCCGCCGCCAGTCACTTTGTCCATTGTGGCATTTCGATCATTGCCAACCCAAACCCCGGCGGTGATTTGGGAAGAATATCCAATAAACCATGCGTCGCGCCAATCATTTGTCGTGCCGGTTTTGCCAGCCGCCGGGCGCGTCCCGAGGGAAGCTCTTGCGCCTGTGCCTTTATTGACGACTTGAAAAAGTAAGTGGTTCATCTTTTCTGCGGTGTCTGGGTCCACAAGCTGAACTTCAAGGGGCGGCTGCCATTCATATAAAATTTCGCCGGTGCGCTTGGTGATTGAAGAAATGCCATGGCCATCAACCGCTTTGCCTTTATTGCCAAAGGCAAGATAGGCAGACGTGATTTCATCAAGGGTCACTTCCATCGCCCCAAGAGCCAAAGAGGGGTGCTCGCGCAGTTCATGGGTAATGCCCATACGCCGCGCTGCTTCAATGACCCGGCCTCTGCCAACTGTCTCTGTAATCTGAATAGCGACCGTATTGATGGACCGCGCAACCGCATCGGTCATGCGCACTGGCCCGCGATATCGCCCTTCATAATTGGTTGGTTTCCATTCTCCTACGGAGATCGGCTCATCCATGAAAAGAGTGCGCGGGGTCATGCCTGCTTCAAGCGCAGCAAGATAAACAAAGGGCTTAAAGGCAGACCCAGGTTGCCGCTCTGCATTGGTCGCGCGGTTAAATTGGCTTTCTTCATAGGACCGCCCCCCAACCATGGCGACGATCGCGCCTTGATTGTTATATGCCACCAAAGCGGCCTGTTCCGCGCCAGTTTCCTGGACTTCTTCATTAAGAATCCGATCAATAGCCTGTTCCGCTGCCGCTTGGGTCGTCAGGTCTAGGGTGGTGGTGATGACGATGTCATAATCAAAAGGCCCCAAAATGCGTCCAGCTTCTTGCATCGCATAATCAAAGAAATACCCAGTGCCACTATCCAAGGCTTGCAAATCCAGCGTGGGCGGGCTTGCTTTTGCCTCATCTGCCAAGGCCTGCGACAATTTGTCCGCCTCAACGAGGTTATCGATCACTTCGCGAGAGCGGTTAACCGCGCCTTCGAAATTGGCCAAGGGGGAGAGAGTGGAAGGCGCTTTTGGCAGGCCCGCCAATAATGTCGCTTCAGATAGCGTCAAATCTCGCGCTGACTTGCTGAAATAAATATTGGACGCAGCTTCAACCCCATATGTGCCCGCGCCGAAATATGTCCGGTTTAAATATAATGACAATATGTCGTCTTTAGAGAGCCGCGCTTCTAACCAAATTGCCAATTGCATTTCTTGAAGTTTGCGCGCCATGGTTTTGTCATTGGTGAGGAACATATTACGCGCCAATTGCTGGGTGATCGTTGACCCCCCTTGCTGCCACGACCCCACTTGAAAATTGACAATGGCCGCCCGAAGCAAACCCCAAACATCCACACCGTGATGCTTCATAAAGCGCCGATCTTCTGTGGCGATGATGGAATCGATCAAATAGTCAGGTAATTCTGAAACAGGAACCGGGTCACCATAATGGCTGCCGCGCGTGCCAATCAGATTGCCATTCTGATCCATAAAGGTCAGGCTTGGCGGGCGGTTGACCTGCCAAAGATTGACATCTTCAGGGGGCGCAAACCCTTTTGTGAGATTGATAAAGCCAAGAGCAAAAACAATCAGCGTGGCATATCCCGCAGAAGAACAATGCAAACAGAGGCGGCCCCATAAAGAGCGCTTGGCGACAATGGCCTTGCCGCCTTTTTTGACGCCGCGCCCCAGCGGTTTGGTCAATCCGAAGAGACCTCCAAGAGCAATTTTGGCCCCGGTTAAAATATCCATCCCCGCATCGCCAAGAAGAGAGAGGGCATCTTTTTTACGCGGTGCAGGCGCGCTCTTGCGGTTTTGGCTCGCTTTTGCAGACGCCTTAAGCGCTTTCCTTATGTCCTGCTTCTTTGCCAAACTCGTTCCTGCCTATCCTGTTTTGGGGCTCTGAAAGGCTTATAGCAGAGGATGATCGACAAAGCCGCTCAATTTATGGCAATAAAAGCCACCAATCTTGACTATTTTACCATATTCATCACCCCCGGGGGAAAATCAGCCATGTCTGAGAACCAGAACCGCCCTTTTTGGGAGGCGAAATCTTTGGAAGAGATGTCCAAAGAGGAGTGGGAATCGCTTTGTGATGGCTGTGGTAAATGTTGCCTTGTCCTGTTGGAAGATGAGGAAACGGGCGATATTTGGGAAACGGATATTGCGTGTAAATTGTTTGACTGCACGTCCCGCCGTTGCACAGATTACGATAACCGCCAGAAAACTGTCCCCGGTTGCGTCCAACTCACCCCAGAAAATATTAGCGGCTTAAAGTGGATGCCAGAAACATGCGCCTATCGTTTGTTGGACCAAGGTCAGCCCTTGCCCGAATGGCACCCGCTTGTGACGGGTGATCCGACGAGTACGCTCAAGGCTGGGCAGGCCACGCCCACCACGCTTTTTTCTGAAAAAAAGATTTCAAAGAAAAATTTCGAATCCCGCTCAACGCAAGTAAGGGTGCGGGGTTGAGGTACTTTATCCCCACCCCCCTAAAGGTGGTGTATACTGGGTCCAACGATGAGAAATAAAACTTAAATTTCTCGAGCCTCTCCGATCACGGAGTAATAGGGGGATCGCATATGGCGGAAACACCGTCTTTTGCGCATGGGATAAGTGCGCGCGTCAGTCAAATGCTTTCACAGCTTTATGACGTACACGACCATTTGTTTTCAGAAGATGAAGACGTTGTTGCAGCGGCTCAAGACAGGCTGAAGAAACTCGAATCCGTTGTGAAATTGCACAATGCGATTCTCATCGTTGCAGATAAAGAATTGAAGATCACGGGCGCCGTAAACAAGCAAGCAGAAGAGCATGATGATGACGCCTCCCTCTCTCCCGATTCAGGAAATTCGAACACTCATAGACGAGCATCAAAACGAAAAACAGACTCTGACTTGGCTCGAAGCCAGTCAATCGATGAGCTTCATGAAATTCTTGCTTCTGTCGCTGGGAAAGCAGGCATTCCTCTTACTCCTGAAGAACTTAAGCGACCCTCTTTTGCAGGAGATGAAACATGATTGGGCATTATGGCAATTGGCGCATCAGCGCGCGCCCCGGGATGATGATTGGACGACATGGCTTATCCTTGGCGGGCGCGGCGCAGGCAAAACAAGAGCAGGTGCAGAATGGATCCGTGCGCAAGTTGAAGGGGAAACACCTTTGGCGCCAGGCCAATGCCACACAATCGCGCTTATTGGCGAAACTTATCAGGATGTGCGTGAAGTGATGATTGATGGACCTTCCGGACTCATGGCCACAACACCGCCCGCCTATCGGCCTCATTATGAGGTTTCACGGCATCGTCTTGTCTGGCCTAATGGGGCAATTGGCATGTGCTTTTCAGCGACTGATCCAAATAGTTTGCGTGGATATCAATTTGAAGCAGCGTGGTCTGATGAAATATGTAAATGGGAAAAAGCTGAAGATACCTGGAGTAACTTACAACTTGGCTTGCGCCTTGGAAAAAAGCCACGCCAGATTGTCACAACAACGCCGCGCCCGACAGGTCTTTTAAAATTATTGCAAAAGCAAAACACAACGCGGCAAAGCCATGCAAGTACCCATGATAATAAAGACAACTTAGCCACAACATTTCTAACGCAAATCACGTCTATGTATGAAGGGACGTCGCTTGGACGACAGGAACTTCTAGGCGAAGTGATTGAAGATATTTCTGGCGCTTTATGGAATTGGCGCATGGTGGAAGCAGCACGGATCGCCGTTGCGCCGCCTTTGGACAGAATTGTTGTCGCGGTGGACCCGCCGGTCACTTCCGGCGCAAATGCGGATGAATGCGGTATTATCGTTGCAGGCGAAACAACAATTTGTGGTCAAAAACAAGCTTATGTTTTGGCAGATAAATCTATCGCGCGGGCAACGCCCCTAGAATGGAGCCGAGCCGTGATTGCAGCATATCATGAATTTGAAGCGGATCGGGTTGTTATCGAAGTCAATCAAGGTGGAGATCTTGTGGAAAATATGCTTCGCCAAGTTGATCCGTCTGTGCCGGTCAAACCTGTTCGAGCTTACAGAAGTAAAAATGTCCGCGCCGAGCCAGTGGCGGCTTTATATGAACAAGGGCGTGTACGTCATGTTGATGGGTTTGCCAAATTGGAAGACCAATTAACCAGCTATGTTTCGGGAGCGGCAAAAAGCCCAGATCGGTTGGACGCCTTGGTTTGGGCCATCACGGATCTATTGCTCACATCTGCTGCGGAACCAAGGTTCCGAGTTTTGTAACGGTTTGTATCAAGTAGAGAATTTGTAAAAGAGAGTAAATCACATGCCATCCATACCTTTTTCAGAGCGCCTTGCTGAATTGTTCAAGCCGTCAACCACGGCCCCTTTAGGGGCAGCGATGCTTCATCAAAAATCAAGTGCAACAGCAGGCATGGTTTCCCTTCATATGCCGGGGCAAGCGGTTTGGACCCCGCGTGATTATGCAGGATTATCGCGGAATGGATATGGTCGAAATGTCATTGCTTTTCGGTGTATCCGCATGTTGGCGGAAGCCGCTGCCTCAGTGCCTCTGACGTTAAAAGAGGCAGGGCATAATCTATCAGGTCATCCGGTTTTATCTCTCTTGAGAAAACCAAACCCGGACCAGTCTCAAGGGGACTTTATTCAAGATATTATTGGATATCTCCAAACGGCGGGAAACGCTTATATTGAGGCTGTTCGCATAGGGGGCGAGATCCGAGAACTTCATGTATTGCGCCCGGATCGCATGAAAGTGCGCCTTGATGCGCAAGGATGGCCAAGTGCGTATGAATATAGTGTCGGCGGCCGAAAATTGATTTTTTCTGAAGCTGATGATGGATTTATGCCCATCTTACATATTAAGACATTTCATCCGCTTAATGATCATTACGGCATGTCACCCTTGGAAGTTGCTGCGGACGGCGTGGATATTCACAATGCGGCCAATGCTTGGAATAAATCTTTGCTCGATAATGCGGCGCGGCCTTCTGGCGCGCTGGTCTATAAAGGCGCAGATGGCGGTGGCGGTCTTACGGGGGAGCAGTTTGATAGATTGAAATCGGAACTACAAGAAACGTATCAGGGACAACGCAATGCTGGTCGGCCAATGGTGCTTGACGGTGGTTTAGATTGGAAACAAATGTCTTTGTCGCCTGCCGATATGGATTTTATCAATACGAAAAATACAGCGGCCAGAGATATTGCGCTTGCGTTTGGCGTACCGCCCATGTTGCTAGGTATTCCAGGCGATAATACATATGCAAACTACCGGGAAGCCAATTTGGCCTTTTGGCGACAAACAGTCTTGCCTCTCTTAAGTCGCGTTACGGCGGGGTTAGCAAACTGGCTTTGCATGGATGATTGTTTATCACTTCACCCAGACACAAATAATATCGAAGCGCTTAAAGCAGAAAAACATGATCGTCTTCAACAAGTGATCAATGCTGACTTTTTGACAGATGCAGAAAAACGCACAGCTCTCGGGTTCCCCGCAACGCCAGACCAAGGAGCTGAATAATGGAAAAGCAAAGCCATAAATATCCAGAACTTCGATTAAGTTTTGTGATGAGCACAGCATTACTTTTACAAACAGCCGTTGCCTTAATCTGGATTGGTGCAGCCACAGAAAGACTTGCGCAATTAGAAGAAAAAGCAGAAGGCCTCGAAGCTGTTTCGGAACGCACTGTCAGGTTGGAAGAGCAAGGCGCTTATATGCGCGCCTCCCTCGACAGGATTGAATTCACTTTATCTAAGTCTATGGCAGAGTAGGGGTATAAAGATGACTGAAACTCAAAAAAGTTCAAAAGAAATTGCCTATATAGAAGGCTATGCCTCCATCTTTAATGAGCCTGATCTCAATGGCGACGTCATAATTCGTGGTGCTTTTGGGAAAAAATTTATCCCCGCTGCTCAGTCTCGTGCGAAGATGCTTTATCAACATAAAGCAGAGGAGCCAATTGGTGTGTGGACGGATATATATGAAGATCAAAAAGGATTGTTTGTGCGAGGATATCTCATTCTTGATAATGATCTGGCTCGGAATGTCTGGCATTTGTTGAGATCCGGGGCGCTTGATGGATTATCCATCGGGTTCAAAACACTGAAATCATCTCGGTTGCGCAAAGGGCGAAAATTATCTGAGATTGATTTGTGGGAAATTTCCATCGTGACTTTTCCGATGGCACCAGAGGCGCGCATTACTGCCGTCGGTGAAAGAGAACCGTCGCCGGGCAGCGGCCAGCGGACAATCACGTCCGATCAACCTCTCGCTTCTCTTTTAAGAAGCGCGAAAAACACGTTCCAACCGAATAATATCATCAGCGTATAGGAGTTTTATTGATGACACTGGAAACCAAAGCAGGCTTTGAAACAGCCGATATCAAACAGGCCATGTCCGAATTTCTCGGAGCCTTTGAAGAGTTCAAGTCTGCCAATGATGGCCGTCTCGCAGAACTTGAAAAACGTTCAACAGCAGATGTGTTGACCGAAGAAAAAGTCGACCGCATTAATGCGGCACTTGATACGCAAAAAACGGCTATCGATAATCTTCTTGTAGCTAAAAGCCGCCCCATGCGTGGTGTGAGCGCCACGGGTGTTCAGCAAACAGAGCAAAAATCAGCCTTTGAAAAATATGTACGCGGCGGCGATGTATCTGGATATCAAAATCTGGAAGCTAAGTCTTTGCTTGCTGGCTCTGATCCTGATGGCGGATATCTTGTGCCTCAGGAAACAGAAGGCATGATCAATAGCAGCCTCGCTCATGTTTCTCCCATCCGCCAAATCGCTTCGGTTCGGCAGATTGGGTCAAACACCTACCGCAAACCTGTCTCCGTGACAGGGACTGCGGCAGGTTGGGTCGGTGAAACCGATGCACGCCCGGAAATCGGTTCACCGACCCTTTCCGCTGTCGATTTTCCAACGATGGAACTCTATGCAATGCCCGCTACAACGCAGACATTGTTAGATGATTCCATTGTTAATATTGAACAGTGGATCTCAGACGAAGTTCAAATCGAATTTGCTGCGCAAGAAAGTGCCGCTTTCGTAAATGGCGATGGTGTCAATAAACCAAAAGGGTTCTTATCTTACCCTGTTGTGGATAATGATACACGCAGCTTTGGCCAAATTGGGTCTATTGCCACAGGTGTTGACGGCGATTTTGCCAGCACAAACCCTGCTGACACGCTGATTGATCTAATTTACGCGCCAAAACAGGCTTATCGCAGTAATGCTCGGTTTGTCATGAACCGGTCAGTGGTCGGACAGTTACGAAAGTTCAAAGACTCTGAAGGCAATTATCTGTGGCAACCAGCGACTCAAGCCGGAGCGCCATCAACATTGCTTGGCTATAACGTCACCGAGTCAGAGGATATGCCCGACATTGCGGCTGGTAGTCATTCAATTGCCTTCGGCGATTTTGAGCGTGGCTATTTGATTGTTGATCGTGTGGGTATTCGTATCTTGCGTGATCCGTTCTCTGCCAAACCATATGTGCTCTTCTACACAACCAAACGTGTTGGTGGCGGCGTTCAAGACCATGACGCGATCAAGCTCCTTTCTTTCTCCGCAAGCTAGGACGCGTCATTCGGGTGCTCGATTACCCCATCACGATCGAGCACCCAACTTCAATTTTGTAAAATAGGTGACTTATGAGTATCAACCGCCTGACCCATCTTGGGGGCGACCCCTTACCCCTGTCTGACGTTAAAGCGCATTTGCGACTTGAGACAGATGCCGAAGACGCATTATTGCTAGATTATCTTCGCGCTGCAGCGGCTCATCTTGAAACGATTACGGGGTTCGCTTTCGTTTCAGATAATTACGAACAAACAGGTTGGGTGCAAGCTGGTTTCGTCTCTTTGCAGCGCCGCAATATTCTCAATATCGGAAAAGTCGAAGGGCGAAGCTCCGCTATCGGCGAGTCAAATGATTGGCAAGAACTTCCAGATCATTATTGGTCTTTGGAAGATCGCAGCCTGAAGTTTTTCCATTATCAGGGCCAAGTGCGTGTTACATTTCGGGCAGGACCAAGCGATGATGCGATCATCCCGGAAAACCTTAAGCAAGCGCTCCTACTTCTAACAGCCTTTTTCTTTGAAAACCGAGAAGTCAAAGATGGTCAACGTACACTGACCTTACCTTCAATTTTAGCAGAACTTGTCGCGCCATTTCGGGAGGTGAGACTATGATTGGTCCTCTAAAACATCGTATCGCTTTATTAAAAGCCAACTTTACATCAGATACGGGCGGCGGCGCTGAAATTGCTTATGTGCCCGAAGAAACAGTCTGGGCAGCAAGGGAGATTATCGCTGGTACTAAAATATTGAAAGCAGATGCCCTGCGACGGACCCAACGTATTCGCTTCACGATTCGCACGCGTCAAAATATGTCGCTCATTGAACGGATTATTTATGACGGGCGGATGTTTGAAGTAATTTCCTTATCAGGCGTCGGTCCAAACGACCGCTATCTATCAATTATCGCGGATGAGGTGGGCATATGAGTGAGATAAATTCATCAGATGTCGCATGGGAATTCCAAAAGGCTATTTACAAGAAATTACAAGACGATAGTGCTTTACAGGAAATTTTAGGAAACCCTGTCCGTATTTATGATTTGGTGCCGGAAGGGGCGACTTTCCCATATGTTACAATTTCTGATCATCGTGTCATAGACTGGCCTGGCGTCTCTGGTGGTATTGAACATGATTTGCGTCTCCAAGTCTGGTCACAATATGGCGGGCAGCAAGAAGTTAAACGTATTATTGGCCTGGTAACGGATGCGCTGCATCAGCAGTCACTAGAGGTCAAAGACGCAAATCTCATAAATTTGCGTTTTGTTTTCGCAGATAGTTTTAGACAAAGGCCAACTGGCTTTTGGCAAGGTGTGTTGCGCTTTAGAGCTGTAACGCAATCAGTGATGCAATCCCCAATTCAACAAGAATTAGAAACGGAGTAAGTTATGTTAGCGCAAAAAGGACGCGATATACTGATTAAAATGAGCGATGGTGCAACGCCGCCTAGCTTTACCACCATGGGGGGACTGCGCACGCAATCTCTATCGCTCAATGCCGAGAGTGTTGATATCAGCCATAGTGGTTCTGAAGGGTGGCGCGAATTGCTCGCTGGAGCGGGACTTCGTCAAGCTAGTGTTTCTGGCAATGGTATTTTTCTGGATGGCGAAGCGGCAGACGCAGTACGCGATGTATTTTTTGCGGGTGATATTCGCGAATGGCGATTGGTTTTTCCGGGTATGGGGGTGGTGTCAGGCCTCTTTCAAATCTCAACTTTAGATTATGCGGGGGATTATAAAGGCGAGGTGACTTTTTCACTTACGTTGGAATCTGCAGGGGCATTGACCCTTACTCCCTTGGCGGAGGGGGCGTAATGGAAAACCCGATAAACCGGCCGGGCGATGTCGCGCTTATTGTCGATGAAAAACCTGTGAATTTGCGACTAACGCTTGGGGCACTCGCGGAATTAGAGCAACGATTAAATGTGCCTAATATTGCGAGCTTAGCAACCCGGATCGCAAGTCCTGCAGCGGCAGATATATTAGTGATGCTGCAAGTTCTCAGCAAAGCGGGCGGTACACCGTTAGATCCGTCTACGGCACCGGTCAATATTTCAGAAATGATGCAGGCTATTGCGAGCGTGTTCAAAAAAGCGCTTGCAGCTCAAAACGAAGACGAAAAGAAAAATATCGAGTTGTCTGGTGGCTGAACCGCTTCCTGAGCAATATTTGGCGACCCCATGGCCAGAATGGATACATTACGGCCTCCATAAAATGGGGTTAGCGCCGGACAGTTTTTGGTCTCTGACCTTATGGGAATGGAGATTGATCGCTTTGGGGGGAATGAACCCGTCTCAAAAACAATCACCGTTTCCCAATCGTACGGAAATAAATCACCTTACCACTCTTTACCCGGATGAATAATTATGTCTGAAACACGCCGTGTCTCAATAGACACTTCCTCATTGACTGAAGGCTTGCAAAGCGCAAGTCGAGAAATGACAGAGCTTGTTGATACAGAACTTTTGCCAGCAGCAGCACAATTAGAAGATGCTTTTGCCAGTGTTGCGACGACCATCGAAAAAGAATTGTCGAGAGCAGCAAAAAATGGCAGTTTGAGTTTGAAGTCACTAACTCAATCTATCACAAGAGACTTAGCCAAATTAGCGGTGAATAGCTTTGTGCGAGAACCGATTAAAAACGGCTTAACCAATCTTTTTGGCGGTGCCAGAGCCGCTGGTGGGCCAGTTGCGGCAGGGGCTGGATATCTCGTGGGAGAGCGGGGGCCAGAAATGTTTGTTCCAAATGCGGCAGGGCGCATTCAGCCTAAAACAAACGGTCAACCCGTCACGGTGAATCTACATTTAGGCGGCGTTACTGACCCGCGAAGTTTTGCTCAATCCCAATCCCAAATTGCCGCCGGGCTTTCGAGAGCTTTATCGCGCGGTAATCGTAATTTTTAAGGAGAGATCTCCATGTCTGATTTTCATGATGTTCGGTTCCCGGTTGATATTGCTTTTGCTTCTGAAGGCGGACCAATGCGCAAGACAGAAATTGTCACTTTGGCTTCTGGCCATGAGGAGCGCAACAGCCCTTGGGCAGGGTCGCGCCGCAAGTTTAACGCGGGATATGGCGTGAAATCTCTTGAAGCGATTGCAGATATTATCAGCTTTTTTGAAGCTCGTGCTGGTCGTTTATATAGTTTTCGCTGGCGAGACCCTTTTGATTGGAAGTCTTGTGCCTCAACAAAATCAGCATCAGCTCTCGATCAAACTATAGGTTTGGGTGATGGGCAGAAGACAATCTTCCGGTTGTGTAAAAAATATCAAAGTGGAGACATATCAGTTCAAAGAGCAATTACATTACCTGTTGAAGGCACCGTTCAAATCGCTGTGGATGGTATTACGTTAGCTGAAAGCGACTATAGCGTCGATCATTTGGTTGGCGAAGTTAATTTTGTTGTACCCCCCGAAGAAGGACAGGAAATTACAGCAGGATTTTTGTTTGATATCCCGGTGCGTTTTGACACGGATACTTTGTCTGTTTCCCTTGCGGCATTTGAAGCAGGGGATATTCCTAATATTCCGGTGATTGAGGTGCTTCGCTAATGCGGTATTTACCTGAAGATTTTGCTGCGCATTTGGCCAGCGGCGCGACGACTCTTTGCACATGTTGGTTGATTACACGCCAAGATGGAGAGCGGTTTGGCTATACAGATCATGACCGTAGCTTAGAAATAGAAGGCATTTTGTTCCACCCGGAAAGCGGTATGACAGGGTCAGCCCTTCAATCCAGTGCTGACATGGCGACAGACAATGCAACGTTAGAAGGCGTTCTTTCGACAGATCATATGTCTCATGAAGATTTATCACTAGGTCGATATGACGATGCGACAATTTCTATTTGGAAAGTTAATTGGCGTGCGCCAGAACAGCGCGTTCTTCTAAAAGAAGGGAATTTCGGCGAAGTGACCGTCACTGAAAGCGGATTTTCTGTCGAAATGCGCGGTATCAGCCATAGATTGTCACAGACAGTTGGGCGTCGATATCAAAAAAAATGTGATGCGGTTTTAGGCAGCGCGAAATGCGGCGTGGACCTGACTTTGCCAGAAAACAAAACGAGTGCCACAGTTCTCGTTTCAGATGGTTTAAATCTGGTCCTTACAGGCAGCGACAACCCTAGTGGTTGGGCAGATTATGGGACAATACGTTTTGAAAGTGGTGCTGCGGCTGGGGTAACTTATTCGATAAAAACCCAGCAACTCGTTGGAGAAGAAACACGACTGACATTGCGCAATCCACTTCCTACATCCATTGCGCCGGGGGATATGGTCTCCCTCTTCGTCGGGTGCAATCGTAAATTTAAAACGTGTAAAGATAAGTTTTCCAACGAAATTAACTTTCGTGGCTTTCCTCATATGCCGGGCAATGATGCTGTCACGAGCTATCCGATTTCGGGAGAGGTCAATGATGGGGGGCGCAGATCATGAAATCCCATGACATCACGGCAGAAAAAATTATTGAAATAACTAAAAGCTGGATCGATACGCCTTATCTACATCAAGCCAGCGCGAAAGGCGCAGGCGCGGATTGTTTGGGGGTGGTGCGCGGCGTTTGGCGAGAGGCATTTGGCAAAGAGCCATTACCCGTCCCGCCTTATTCTCCAACTTGGTATAATCAAGGCGATGGCGAAGCGTTGTTAAACGCGGCAGAGACATATTTATCTGCAAAGAAAAATGCCTATGCGCCCGCAAATATTCTCGTTTTTCGAATGTTACGCACTGGACCTGCCAAACATATGGGCATTGTTACAGCGGAAAATCGTTTTGTGCATGCTTATGCAGGCCGGGCTGTAACCGAAAACTGGCTGACCAGTTTTTGGACAACGCGTATCGCGGGTGTTTTTTCATTTCCAGGAGTAAACTCATGAGCCAATTTGTAGTGACATCAGCTAAAGCATTTGCAGGCGCAGGCTTTGGGAAAGCGATTGCTTCTGGCGTGGCCAATGCTGCGGCGTCGGTTGCAACAACCGGGTTAGAGAATATTCTTTTTGGCCCTGTGAAAAGGAAAAATACAGGTCCCCGTATTGAAAGTTTCCAAATACAAGCCTCCACGGAAGGGGCAGGTATTCCCATGGTATTTGGCAAAATGCGATTAGCAGGACAAGTTATTTGGGCATCAAAGTTTTTTGAAAAAACGACAACCTCGACAAGCCGACAAGGCGGCAAAGCCAGTCGCAGTGTACAGACGGATACGACCGAATTTGTATATTCGATTTCACTGGCAATTGGACTTAGTGAAGGTCAAATAGACCGTATCGGACAAGTCTGGGCAGATGGTCGGCTTATTAAATTATCAGATTATGAAGTGCGGTTTTATCAAGGATCAGAAGATCAACTGCCTGATCCTTTAATTGAACAGATTGAAGGCTTTGCACCTTCTTATAGGGGGCTGTCCTATATTGTTTTTGAAGACCTTCCCTTGGCCGAATTTGGCAATCGTATTCCTCAATTTCATTTTGAAATTGAGCGTCGCTTGCCAAATGAGAATAATGACCAGTTGGAAGAAATGGTCCGCGCGATCACGCTCATTCCCGGCTCTGGTGAATTTACATATGGCACAACATCTGTTCAACGCCAGCCTGAAGAAGGTGTTTTTCTCCCTGAAAACCAGCATAATTTTGAAGGAAAATCTGATTTAGAAGTATCCCTTGATCATCTACAAATGAATTTTCCGCAGTTAAAATCAGTCTCGCTGATTGTTTCTTGGTTTGGGACAGATTTAAGGGCTGGTCATTGCGATATCTTGCCCGGGGTAGAGCGTCGGGAGAAAGAAACAACACCTTATGAATGGGAAGTGTTTAATTTAAATCGAGATCAAGCACATCTTGTCAGCACAAGGAATGGCGCTCCCGCATATGGAGGGACGCCATCAGATAGAAGTGTGATTGAAGCTATTCGCGAAATTAAATCGCGCGGGTTGAAAGTTACTTTTTATCCCTTTGTTTTAATGGACATAACGATAGAACAGAATTTGCCAGCACCAGAGGGCGGCATTCAAGGGGCGTATCCATGGCGTGGTCGTATTGCCGCATCAGGTGATGTAAATGATGCTGAAACATTTTTTACAAAAGCAAATGGCTATAATGCCATGATTACGCATTACGCGGCATTGTGTGAAGAGGCTGGAGGGGTAGACAGCTTTTTAATTGGGTCAGAATTACGCGGCCTTACAACATCAACGAATGGAGATGGTGTTTATCCTGCTGTTCAAGCATTAAAAAACCTGGCGCAGGATGTACGGGCGATATTGCGCCCTTTGACAACAATTTCATATGCGGCTGATTGGTCAGAATATGTTGCTCATCAAGCAAATAATGGGTCAGGCGATGTTTATTTCCACCTAGATGACTTATGGGCAGACCCCGCGATTGATTATGTTGGTATTGATAATTATCTACCGCTGTCCGATTGGCGCGAAGGTGGCAGCAATATAGATGCTGAAAATTTCGATAGTGTCTATGATTTTGATTATTTACAAAATAATATTCAGGGCGGGGAATATTACGATTGGTATTATATCAACGAAGAAGCGCGTGCTACCCAAGAAAGAACTGAAATAAGCGATACGTCCTATGGGGAGCCGTGGGTGTTTCGCGCCAAGGATTTTTGGCATTGGTGGTCATCTGCTCACCACAATCGGCCAAGCGGCGAGCGATTGCAAACGTCAACCGCTTGGCTTCCTCAAATGAAACCCATTAAGTTTACCGAGTTAGGCTGCGGCGCGGTTCATCTTGGCGCGAACCAGCCAAATAAGTTCAGCGACCCGAAAAGCGCTGAAAATGGCGCGCCATATTTTTCTGATGGGTCGCCAGATGATCTGATGCAGAGACGCTTTTTGGAAGCCCATTTGTCTTTTTGGGCTGATCAAAATAATAATCCAATTTCATCGACGTATAATAAGCCCATGATCGACACCGATGACTTAGCCGTCTACACATGGGATGCACGACCATGGCCTTATTTTCCGTCTAGGGATGATATTTGGTCAGATGGTGCAAATTGGGAGACGGGCCATTGGCTGAATGGCCGAGTAGGCAAGGTCAGTCTTTCGTCATTAATACAATATATGGGAGAGCAAGCTGAAGGCGTTTCGATCGATGTTGCAGGCATAAGCGGTCTAGTGGCTGGATATGTGGTTTCTCAACCTATGTCGATCCGAGACATGCTGGAGCCTTTGACTGGTATTTATCAATTAGACTGTGTTGAAATTGATGGAGGTTTGCGCTTTTCACCAAAATATGGTGAGGCACAACTTACACTTTCTGGGGAAAAAATAGTCGAGGGAGTTGACGGGCGATTTGAACGTCGCCTCGCTCAGTCAAGTGAATTACCGTCTTCGGTAGATCTCGTCTATGTCGAGGAAGGCGGAGAATACGCCGTTTCTGTCGCAGAGGCAAAGCGCTATCCAAATGAGGGCGAGGATGAGATCCGTGCACAGCGTATTTCTTTTGATGCGCCATTGAGCATGGGAGAAAATGAAGCCTCTATTAGAGCCCAAAACTTGTTGGCTGATGCCTTGGTGATGGCGGAAGACATTAAGTTGCGGTTGCCGCCTTCTGCAATAGCGCTGGAAGCGGGAGATGTTTTTCGTTTTGAGGAAACTAATTGGCGTATTGTAGATATATTAGACGGGGAAGACCGCGAAATATTAGCAT
>CALLVA010000147.1 GCA_938010655.1 uncultured Parvularculaceae bacterium
ATTTCCACCGGCTTGCTGATGGCCGCCGCCGCTTCAACCTCGGCCTTAGCCCAAAACGATTGCTATGTTGGCGAGATCCGTCAATTTGGTGGAAACTTTGCCCCTCGGGGAACTGCTTTTGCCAATGGGCAGTTACTGGCAATTAACGAACATGACGCATTATTCTCTTTGCTTGGCACAACATATGGCGGGGACGGACGAAAAACTTTTGCCCTACCAGACTTACGCGGTCGAGTGCCGATTGGACAAGGCCAAGGGCCCGGACTTGTCAATGTTCTCATTGGAGAGAGAAGCGGTACGGAGACAACAACATATGTTGCCTCGAGCATGGCGTCTCACACTCATGACGCGACAACAACAACAGCGATCAATGGGTCGCCAAGCGATGGTAATACAACGGCACCTGCTGGTCATTCATTAGCAGCCAATGATGGAACAAAGCATTATAAAATTACAGTCCCAGCCGCGCCAGATACGGTTATGGCTGCAAACGCTGTTACATCTACAACAACTCTTTCTTTGGCAGGCAACTCAACACCCGTCACCAATATACAGCCCTCCCTTGCGACGAATTATATAGTGTGCCTTGTTGGCATCTATCCATCCCGCAACTAGAAAAATTTAATTAGGAGACGGATCATGTCTACATTCAAGAATAAAATTATTGCCTCCCTTGCCACGATCAGTGTCATCGCCTCAGGCGGGGCCGTTACATCATCAGCTGTTGCTCAAGATTGCTTTGTTGGTGAAATGCGCATTTGGGGCGGTAACTTTGTGCCACGGGGATGGCTGGGGGCGAAGGGTCAATTATTACCCATTGCAAACTATACCGCTCTATTCTCGCTTTATGGCACGACCTATGGGGGAGATGGCCGTAAGACTTTTGCGCTGCCTGACTTGCAAGGAAGGATTTCAATGGGGACAGGCCGTGGCCCAGGACTCGCCGATTATCGTTTAGGGCAAAAGATTGGCGTAGAAACAACAACGCTCACAGCGCAAAACCTCCCTAGCCACACCCATGAAGCGACAACGACAACGACGCTCAAAGCAACCACAGATAGCGGGAATAGGGCTAGCCCTGCTGGTTCCGTATTAGCAAATGCAGGCATAGATCGAATTTATTCTTCCTCAACGCCTGATGTGACTTTGTCCAGTGGGTCGGCTGTCTCAACAACAACTGTCTCTGCTACAACAGGCCAAGCGACACCTATCCCGAATATGCAGCCTACACTGACGGTCACACCGATCATTTGTGTTAACGGCACTTATCCATCGCGTAGTTAAATTGACATTGATCACAAAAAGCCCGGCAATCTGCCGGGCTTTTTCTGTTATAGTGCGTTTGGCTCAAGCCCCTTGGGGCTCTGTCCCACCTTCGGCTTCGCCAGCACCTGCCGTTGGCACGGATGGCGGTGCGTCGGAATGTGTTGGCGCGTCGGGGTCTGGACGGACCAGGGTTTCACCCCGGATCAAGGCATGGATTTCATCGCCCGTTAGGGTTTCATATTCCAACAAGCCTTGGGACAGAACTTCCCAATCCTTATTATTATCCACCTTAATAATACGCGTTGCTTCGGCATAGGCTTCATCAATAATCGCCCGGATCTCTTGTTCAATTTTCGTGGCGGTATCGCCAGAAATTGAATTGGATTTTGCGATAGACTGGCCAAGGAACACTTCGCCTTGCTCTTCAGCATAAGCAATTGGGCCAAGACTTTCCGACAAACCATATTGCGTCACCATGGCGCGCGCCAATTTTGTGGCTTGCTCAATATCTGATGACGCCCCGGAGGTGACTTTGTCCCATCCGAATTTTACTTCTTCAGCAACACGGCCCCCCATCAAGACAGCGAGACGCGATTTCATTTCTTCCACGGACATGGAGAATTTATCGCGCTCAGGCAATTGCATCACCATACCAAGGGCACGCCCTCTTGGAATGATTGTCGCTTTATGAACCGGGTCCGTCGCCGGAACATTCAGCGCAACAATTGCGTGGCCCGCCTCGTGATAGGCCGTCATTTCTTTTTCTTTTTCCGTCATCACCATGGAGCGACGTTCCGAGCCCATCATGATTTTGTCTTTTGCGTCTTCAAACTCTTTATTGGTCACCAATCGCTTATTGCGGCGCGCGGCCAACAAGGCAGACTCGTTAACGAGATTGGCCAAGTCAGCACCAGAGAAACCCGGTGTGCCTCGTGCAATCGCGCGGATGTTCACATCTGGCCCGAGAGGCACTTTTTTACTGTGTACGTTCAGGATTTTTTCCCGGCCCACCAAATCTGGATTTGGCACCACGACCTGACGGTCAAAGCGACCGGGACGTAATAAGGCTGGGTCCAACACATCAGGACGGTTAGTTGCGGCAATAAGGATAATTCCCTCATTGGCTTCAAACCCATCCATCTCGACCAAGAGCTGGTTCAATGTCTGCTCGCGCTCATCATTGCCGCCGCCAAGGCCCGCGCCCCGGCTTCGTCCCACAGCATCAATCTCGTCGATAAAGATAATGCAAGGCGCGTTTTTCTTGGCTTGCTCAAACATATCTCGGACACGAGAGGCACCAACACCGACAAACATTTCGACAAAGTCTGAGCCAGAAATGGTGAAGAAGGGCACATTCGCCTCGCCCGCAATTGCACGCGCAAGAAGCGTTTTACCCGTTCCTGGAGGGCCAACAAGCAATGCCCCTTTTGGAATTTTGCCACCAAGGCGCTGAAAGCGCATCGGGTCTTTCAAGAAGTCGACAATCTCTTCTAGCTCTTCCTTGGCTTCATCAATCCCGGCAACATCATCAAAGGTCACCCGGCCATGGCGCTCCGTCAAAAGCTTGGCGCGAGATTTGCCAAAACCCATGGCTTTGCCATTGGCGCCTTGCATCTGGCGCATCACGAACCAGATCAACAGGCCAAAGAAAGCGATTGGCACGATCAAGCTCCAGAACAAGTTCATGAGCATAGACATTTCTTCGTCTGGTTTGACCGTTGTGGTCACATTGGCTTGGACCAGCTTGTCCGCAACATCTGAGTCCATTGGCGCAAAAGAGACAAACTCACCATCGCCGGTAAGTTGCCCCGTGACTTTGCCTTTTGAATCCACTTCAGCCGAAACCACTTCGCCATTATCGATTTTGGCGATCAGCTCAGAATAGTTTAATTCTGTGGCTTGATTGTTCGGCCCTGTTTGCCCGCTAAAGACCTGCACCATCATCAATAAGACGGCGAGCATTACGATCCAGACGAGCCAGTTGCGTCCTTGCATGGAAAAATCCTTTTCTAACCCCGCTCTTTCGGGGCGTATCATTGCTGGGCATCTTACCCAAGAGATATTAATCTTTCAAAAAAGCGCCGTTTAAAATGCAGGGCACTTGCTTAGGCAATCTTTTTAAGAAAACCGAATAGTGCGCCCCTCAAAACGTTCCTTTGTGAGCTGGTGTATATGTAGGTCAAACGGAGGCGAGTTCCAAGGTGGGAGGTCAGCCTTTACGGGAAATTTATCTATCCATTTTAGCGCCGCATGAGGCAGGGCTAAGATGCGGTTTCCTTGCGAAAGAACAGGCAGACTGGCCAGTCGATACCAGTTATTGGGCAAAGGATCGAGAAAACGCCCTAGAGCATTGATTACCATATCTTTTTCATCTAGCTCGCTTGAAATCTGCACAATAAATCGTCGATCCCAAAGCGCGCTTTGCCCTAGCTGAACGGGCATGGGGGCTCGCCCTTGATGACCATCTTTTCGCCCCAGCAAAGCGGAAACTTCTCGCAGCATTGTGACTGTTTCCCCGACATGGACGATAAACCCTCCCCCACCGAAATTTTTCTTTTGTTCTATGGCGGCAAGCGCCTCTTTGCCCAAATTGGGGGGCGGCATGTAAGGCGCGCCATTAATGGCAAAAAGCGCATGGCGCAGCAGAGTTTCTGCGCTTGGGGTGGGTAATGCCAACAGAGTCGCGCGGTTGAGGCGGCCCGTCCCAAGCGGGCAAAAAGAAAGGCCAACACTTTGCGCCATTTCTTCAAGCGGAAGCATTTGTTCTAATTGAAAAGTGGCTGTCGCCGTTTCCACCAAAAGAGATGATAAAGCGACGCCCGCCTCCCCCAATCCCGCCAAATGTTGGCGCGTTCGCACCCGCTCATATTGCCGATCTTCATTGGAAGGGTCATTCACATAAGGCACTTCATTGACGGCCAAATAACGCCGTAATTCATGGCGTTTCACCGACAATAGAGGTCGCACCAACGGCAAGGTCGGCCCCGCGCCAGACGCTGCCAGCCGCACGGGCCAAATGCCCGCGAGCCCTTTGCCGCTCTTCGTGCCTGCATCCTCTCTCGTCGATCGCGCAAAAACGGTTTCGGCTTGGTCATCTTCTGTATGAGCCGTCAAAAGAGCTGCCGCCCCGGCCTGCCCGGCTGCTTCCAGCAAAAGCTTATACCGCGCTTCTCGGGCAGCCGCCTGCCCGCCTTTGCGCGTCGGTTTTGTCCATTTTAAAGTTTGGTGCGGGATTTGATGTTTGGCGCAATACTCAGCAACCAAACTCATTTCGCTCGAAGCTTCTGGCCTCAAACCATGATCAACACTCAAGCAGAGCAACGACTCATAGCTTTTCCGAGCCATGTCCAGCATGGCCATAGAGTCGCCACCGCCAGAGACCGCTAAAGCCCATAAGCCTCGGTCAATGTGCGCCATGCCGCCCTGTAAAAACGCCGCCCTAACAAGGGCGGCGAAATCGAGATCATCATTCATATTGGAAGTCTCGTTATATCAGCACCCTGCCGCAGCTTCTTCTTGGTTGCGCCGCGCTATCAGGTTCGCATCAGCATTCGGGAATTTCTCCGCCATGAGCTTGAAGACTTTACATGCATCTGCTGGCTTATTGAGACGCGCAAATGAAATGCCTAATTTCAGATAAGCTTCAGCAGATTTCGGGTTATCAGGATAACTGCGAACATGTTTTAGAAAGGCTGACGCAGCGCTCGCATAATTTTCCGTCGCAAGATAAATCTCAGCCAGACGGAATTGCACATCTGCGGCGCGTTCATCTTCCGGGAACATTTTCAGAAATTCGATAAAGGCCTGCTCCGCCACATCGAATTTGCCTTCAAGCAAGGCGTTCACGCCAAAATCATAGGCGGCTTGCGGTTCTGTCGGGAGGGCAAAAGGCGTGCTGCCGGGCGAAAATGTCTCCGCTGGCGCGCTATCTGTCACGAGGTTTCTGGGACCGCCAGTTGCTTCAGCTGGCCCTTCAATCGGCGGCAAAGCCCCATCCGGCAAAGCAGGCGGATATAGCGGATCACTCCCCGGTATCACCGGGTCTGTGGCGAGGCCCGTTGGAGCCGCTGTCTGGCTGAGTGCTGCTGTTAAAGTATCGATGCGTTTATTGGATTGGTCGAGCTTGAAGGTAACCTCTTCCAACTTGCCAGTAATCAATTGCAATTCACGCTCAAGCTGCTCAACCCGCAAAGCAAGATTATTCTGGGGCGTCGGCATTGCGGCTTGTGCCGTTTGCTGCACCTGCCCGGGATAAACGGTTTGTTGCGCAACAGCAGAGGGCAGAAAAGCGGCGCCTGCAAGCGCGACGCCAGCAGCTACGCTTTTGAAAACCTTCAATGACTTGGTCATAATAAACTCCAAAAAACATCTATTTTCTCTTGTTTACCACGATTATGCCCGATCAAGCAAAAGCTCTTTCAAGGCAAGTTTGTGACAAACAGGCGAGATTTCGCGCTCGCTCACCTCTGCCCGGTCGCTGGGCAATAAAAAACACCTTTGAGAAACCCCAAAGGTGTTTTTGTCTAAACCCGTATAGGGGCAATTATGATCCAGCGCTTACAACAGAAGATGTTGCATTCCGGTTCTTCGCCCATGCGTCTGATGTGGAGCGGCTATCGATTGGACGCTCTTTACCATAGGAAATGGTTGTGATCCGGGAAGGGTCAATGCCGAGGCTTGAAAGATAAGCTTTCGCCGCATTCGCACGACGCGCACCAAGCGCGAGGTTATATTCACGTGTGCCACGTTCGTCGCAATTGCCGGCAATGCGCATGCGTGTGTTTGGATAAGCTTTCATGAAAGCAGCCTGACGGGCCAAAATTTCTTGTGCAGCTGGTGTGAGGTTATATTGGTCATAGCCAAAGAAGACGCGGTTACCGACATTGTTTTCCAAGTCAGCTTGGCTGCCTGGTGAAAATTCTTGTGATGGCGCGGAATCAACTTCCATTGGCTTCACTGTTTCGACTGTATCTGTCTTAGCCATCTCTTCTTTAGGGGCAGACGCACAAGCTGCAAGCGCAGCAAGGCCTAGTACAAGACCAGTTGTTTTTAAAATTGACTTCACTTTCATGACTTACTCCATTCGAGTTATAGACATCGGTTCCTCTCGGAATGTTTCCTCATGTCCCCATTATTACAAATTTGCGCTTCACCCTCTCCGCGAAGCTCTACCTATTCGTTCCCCAGATAATAACCTTTGACCATTAATATTAATGTATCAACCGCCTTACCTTAGATAATCGCGAAGAAGTGTATGTTCACCATGATTACCATTCAATGAAACTACACCCTTATTGCTAAAATTTCACGCATTTCTGGCATTTTTGTGATGCTCATGGCGTTTTACGGCAACAAAGGTGACCATGCAGGGTCCGATGCTTCGCCCGGCGTTGGCACCTGACGCAGATTTCTGCCTGTTAAATCAATGGACCAGAGGCTCACAGGCCCGCCGGGGCGATCTTCCCGGAAGAACATGATGACCCGGCCATTTGGAGACCATGTTGGACCTTCATCCAAATAGGCTTGTGTCAAAAGTCGCTCGCCAGAGCCATCTGGGCGAATCACCCCGATATAAAACTTTCCTTGATACTGCCGGGTGAAGGCAATCAAATCTCCCCGAGGGGACCAAACTGGCGTGCCATAACGCCCTTTGCCATAAGAAATCCGCTTCTGATTCGAGCCATCGGCATTCATGGTGTAAATCTGCTCAGACCCACCGCGATCGGACGAGAAGGCAATGAATTTACCATCTGGCGACATGGTCGGCGATGTATCAATGGCAGGGTTATTTGTCAGGCGCTTGGTTTGGCGCGTCCGCAAATCCATAATCTGAATATCAGAATTTCCACCCCGTTCAGAACTCATCAGCACTTGCTGACCATCAGGTGAGAAGCGCGGCGCGAATGTCATGCCTCGATAAGACCCTAGAGCTTCTTGTTCGCTGGTCTCAATATTGAACAAGTAAACCTGCGCCGGGCGATCATCAAACATCGCAAGATAGGTAATTTGCTGTTCTGTTGGGGAAAAACGC
>CALLVA010000148.1 GCA_938010655.1 uncultured Parvularculaceae bacterium
TCTTCAGGCAAGCCTTGTTCAGACATATCAAAGACCGCATCGTCATCAATATCATGCCAAACGGAAAGGGCATAATCACCTGCGGGAATGTCTGTCAGGGTGATTGTAATATCGCCCCCTTCTGTATCTTGAACAATTTCACCATAATCCCCTTCATTCTTCATAAACTGGCCTTCTGTCTGAAGGGCGATATAGAGATCGCCGCCTGCTCGCACGTCTTCGATGGTGACAATAACATCGGCGGCATTGGCAATGCCGACCAATAAGGCGGCGCTGGCTAAGGCTGGGGTCAGAATTTTTGTTAAAGTGTTTCGCATTTCTCTTCTCCATATTTGAGGGGCGTGGCCCCGTTCTGTCGCAAAACCTTCAGGGCTATTTATCAGCGACAATAACTTTAAAACACAAAGTAAATTGAATGTCAAATATAATAGGAAAAATTTCTTTTTAGGGAGAGGATATGCTTGAATTTCAATCAAGACGTTAAATTTCTCATTAGAAACAGCTGCTTATATGCTTTCGGGTATGGTGAAGATTGATAAATCTAAATCGCTTCCCGGCGCGATCCCTTGCTCTTTGCGCCTATAATCATAAGGTTAGAGGGAATATAAGAAGGAATGGGCTTTGTCAGAATCTGATCTTATGGCTTGGGCGATGTTGTTAGGCGGTATTGCGGTGTTTTTGGCCGTGACGCTTTTTTACGATCGCTCGCCTTCTATAGAAGACGAATGGGTTCGCCATGAGCCAGCTTTGGGCGGCAAAAAACAACCAGTTAAAAAACCAGCAGCGAAGAAAAAGCCCCTTAAAGCAGCGCCCATCGATGATGGTTTTGAAGAGCTAACGCCTGAAGCCAAGAAAATCGCTCTTGGGCCCATAAAGCGCCGTCTCCGGTTTGATGAAATTGGGACGAGTTTCATCAAAGCCGCGCCTGATGCCAGAGGGTTGCATTATCAAATTCAACTTGAAGATCTTAGCCCCGTGCAAAGAGCCGCTATTTCAGTTTATGCCACAGATATTGCGTCGCAAGCGGTGCGGGATCAATCTATAAAAGATATAGAGCTGGCCTTGGCTCTATATGCGATTGGGTATACTGAGGAAAATGCGAAACCACGTATCGCGCCAATTTGGGATGCTCTACTGCGCATTTCCAAAAATCATAATATTGATACTGTGATGAACATGACTGATGGATATCCTGAGAATATTATCGCGAGCATTGTCGCATGGGCAAAAAGCCATTCAGGAAAAGACCGTGGGCTGAGCAAGCAGGGTGTACGTGTCGTTGGTGGCGGGCATAGCTTTCGTTATGTTGTGGTGCCACGAAAAGATACGGCTTAAGCCATTATTCAAATACTGAGACCTCTATGAAGAAGACGGCGATCTATTTTGATCTGGACGGCACCCTGACGGACCCCAAACCCGGCATCATAAAATGTTATCAATATGCATTGCAAAAGCTTGGGCTTACTGTGCCAGATATGGATGACCTTGTCTGGGTGATCGGCCCGCCGCTTTGGGATAGTTTCGCGCAAATGGTCCCAAAAGATATGATCCCAGAGGCTGTCAGCTTATATCGAGAACGATTTTTCGTTGTGGGGTATAAGGAAAATCAAGTTTATGAAGGTATTCCTGACCTCCTTCGCGAACTGCAAGCTGCGGGGTATGCGCTTTTTACAGCTTCTAGTAAGCCTCATATTTCTGTGGAAAAAATTCTAATTCATTTTGGGTTACGAGATTATTTTACGCATTGTTATGGCTCGGAGATGGATGGGGCGCGGTCTGACAAAGCTGAATTGCTGGCTTACGCATTGGCGCATAGCAGTGTTAAACCAAAAGAAGCTTTGATGGTTGGGGATAGAAAGTTTGATATTATTGGCGCACGTCACCATGACATTACATCGATTGGCGTGACGTATGGATATGGCGGCGCAGCGGAATTAAAAGCAGCCAAAGCCCATCACATTGTCGAAACGGTGCCAGCTTTGGCCGCTAAAGTTAAGCATCTAATGGTGCAAGATCAAAAAGAATAAACTCAGCATTTTGACCACCTTTGAAAGTCAATAAGCCAGAATCTTCAACTGCCAACCCGTCTCCTTCGTGAAGCTGTTGGCCATTAACGGTCAAAGTTCCTTTGACCATTTGAATCCAAGCATTTTGATTTTTTTTCAGGCTATGTCGGATCACCTGGGATCCATCAAGTGTCGCCGCATATATAAGAGCATCAGTCACGGCTTTGAGAGAGCCATCGCGTCCATCTCCAGATAGAAATAGCTTTAACTTCCCATCTTTATCTGCCGCAGATAACTGAAGCGTATCATATCGCGGGGCGCCACCCATTTTAGTGGGGATAAGCCATATTTGCAAAAGGCGTAACGTTTCATCCTGAGACGGATTAAATTCAGAATGGCGCACGCCAGAGCCAGCACTCATATATTGAATACCGCCAGCGCCAACAACAGAGCCATTGCCCATCGAGTCTTTATGTTCAATTTGCCCTTCGACCACGTAAGAAAAAATCTCAAAATTTTCATGTGGGTGCATCGGAAAGCCATTTGCTGGGGCAATCAAATCATCATTGATCACGCGCAAGGCCTGAAAATGCACGTTGTTTGGGTCTTGGTAATTCGCAAAGGAAAAACTGAAGCGGGATTTTAACCAGCCATGGTCTCCGCCGCCGCGTTCATGGGCGGGGCGTAATGTGAAGGCACTGGCTGGAACGGGTGTCGCCATATTCGTAATTGCTGCTGCTGAAGATATAGGCGTGGTCATATAACGCTCCTTTCGGCCCCTCTTGGCAAATGATGCGGCGGGGCAACGTTGGACGGGACATAAGCAGGATTAAGCCTATCACAAGGGGGCTAAAATCACAGCTTAGAGAGCGATCTTGAGCGCGCCATGAAGAGGGGCTCGAAACGAAAAAACCGCGCCTTTAGGCACGGTTTTAAATTCTTTAAAATGAAGTCGCTTTAAACCTAGATCAGGCCTTCGCGCTGCATCCGCTTGCGCTGCAATTTGCGGGCGCGTCGCACGGCTTCTGCTTTTTGACGAGCGCGCTTTTCAGACGGCTTTTCAAAAAATTTGCGTTGCTTCATTTCACGGAAAGTCCCTTCACGCTGCATCTTCTTTTTCAGCGCGCGCAGGGCTTGTTCGACATTATTGTCGCGGACAACGATGTTTACGATGGCCAGGGCCTCCTTATAATCGGTCGTTAAACCGTCTTTAACTAGGGTCTTTTGCAAGACCAATGATCGGTATGACCCCGAAAGGGAGCCAAAAGTCTAAAGTTCTTTCGCCAAATTTGGCTTTGTTAGACGCGTTAGCTAGCAAAGTGAACTGGCATTGTCCACCATTAAGCCCTAGATATAGACCGTGATTTAGAAGAAAGACCACAAATGAGCGCCTTGAAAGATACAGTGGAAGCCAAATTTGACGATGATCGCCGCAAAGTGCTGGCCGCAGCCCTGCCGGCAGCAGCGTTTGACGGCTGGACGCTTGAAACAATGGATCAAGCGATTGAGACGTCAGGCATTGAAATTAAAGGCACTTTAGAGGCTACCAGACTGTTTTTGTTCCCAGAAGGGGTGATTGATCTATTGGATTTCTGGTCTGATGAGCTGGATCAGGCCATGGCCAAGGCCTATGCGGAGGCCAACCCTAAACCATCCAAAATTCGTGATAAAGTGACTTTTCTGGTGCGCAGCAGGGTTGATTCCTTGCGTCCCTATAGAGAAGCAGCGCGCCGCGCCGCGGGCACCTTGGCTTTGCCGACCAATGCTGGGCGCGCTTCGCAATTGACGTGGCGCACAGCGGACCGAATTTGGCGGGCCCTTGGGGACGATTCCACCGATTTTAACCATTATACCAAGCGGGCAACCCTTTCTGGGGTGTATCTTTCCACGCTGGGCAGTTGGTTTTCTGATCCCGGAGAGGCGGAAGGCAATGACCGTTTTGCCAATACATGGGATTTTCTGGATCGTCGGATCGACAATGTTATGCAGTTTGAGAAAATTAAGGCCAAGGCGAAAGACTTGCCGATTTCTCACGAGCCGCTGTTAGAGATGCTTGCCAAACTACGCTATCGCGGGCCATCATCCTGAAATAATTTATCGGGAAAGTAGTATGCGGTTTTTAAAGTTTTTGCTGGGTGTCTTGTTGGTCGCCGTGCTCCTCGTCGGGGCTTGGTTTTTCCGGCCATGGGCAGAATATTCTCCTGCGAAAATTGTCAGCAATAATTCCAAAAGCCCAGCAAAGCGGGCGGAAGTCTATCGCAAGATGGATGAGGTGTTTCCCTATCATAAAATTGAAGGGGCGGGCCAAGTTATCGGCTTTCGGGAGAGTTTAAAGCCTTTAGGCGATATTTCATATCAAATTGAAGGTGAAACTTATCAGCTTACAAACTATATTCATGATCATTATCTCACAGGTTTGATTGTCCTGCGGGGCGATACATTATTGCATGAAAGCTATTATCGCGGCGAGACGGCTGAGGACCGGCATACTTCTTGGTCCGTTGCAAAGAGTTATGTAGCGACTTTAATCGGTATCGCTGAAATGGAAGGGTTGATCGAGTCTCTTGATGATCCTGTCGAAAAATATTCGGCCATTTATAAAGATACGGATTATGGCAAAATATCTTTGCGCCATTTGCTGATGATGTCTTCGGGGGTTGATTTTATCGAAGATTATGAGACCGATGGGTCTGATATGCGCAAGCTATTTTTCGATGTCTTTTTGCATCATAAAGACCCCGACAAAATGATCCGACAATATGATCAAACGATAGAGCCGGGGAAAATATTCAATTATATTAGCCCTAATAGCCATGTTTTGTCGGCAGTTATTCGCGATGTTTATGGCGAACCCTTTGCCAAAGTGATTGAGAAGAAACTCTATAAGCCGCTCGGCATGGCAGATGCTTATTGGTCAAAAAGCGCTGATAATGAAAAAGGTAAAGATATTGGATATTGCTGTCTCAATACGCGGGCTAGAGACTATGCGAGGTTTGGTCAGCTCTATTTAAAAGATGGGATTTGGGAAGGCAAACGCCTCTTGCCTGAAGGATGGGTGGATTTTGTTCGTACACCGCCGACACCGAGCCACGAGCCTTATGGCGAACGGCAAGATGGTCCTATTCGCGAAGGGCACGCAATGCTTGGATATGGTCATCACTTTTGGGTGCCGCCGACGGGCAATGGTGCGTTTTATGCTGGTGGCTATAATGGGCAAACCATATGGGTGGATCAATCCCGTGATATCGTAATCGTACAAACTGCAGCTGATAATTGGTTTGATCAGAATATGGCCCATAAAATTGGCGCGATGGAAGCAATCGCAGCTCATTTTGGCGACGTTGTGCAATAGTCTATTCGGTAAAGTTGAGACTTAAAGAGGCATCGGAAACGGGGAAAAGCTTATTCCCATTTCCGATGTAGCAAATGTGTATTTTGTTCACCTTCATTTTGGAGGAATTATTTATTCTCGATGCGCACTTTTTTTGTGGATCCACGAACGTCGCCTTCGACAGCGCCAAGGGTCAAACGACCACTACCCTTAACGTCCACTTCTGGGTTCACTGCAGTGCCCCCAAAATAAACGGAGCCACTGCCCATTCCTTCAAATGAAAAGGCAGAGGCGCGGCCTTGTTTAATTTTGACACCGCCGCTGCCCATACTTTCAATATCAATAGGACCGTTGACGCTTATGAGGCTAATGCTGCCAGAGCCATGACTCTCGCTTCGCAACCCCCCGCGAATATTATCGGCGCGGATGCTGCCTGACCCGTGTAATTCTGCAAACATTTCGCCATCTACATCGCCAAGGCTAATACTGCCTGATCCGTGAAGATCTGCATCTATCGCACCCACATCGCCAAAATCAGCGCTGCCAGATCCATGTAAATCTAAATTCATATCAGAAGCACTCAACCCTGAAATGCTACCAGAGCCGTGAAGTTCAACATCAGATTCATTGATTGAACCGACGGTCACACTGCCACTGCCATGTGTCGATAGTTTCGCGACGCCAGAAATGTTGCCAATCGTCAAATCGCCGCAATGGGTTAAGTGAATATCAGCGCCACCAATATCCCCAATTTCTCCGGCGTAAAAAGACTTATCAATATTGACGATTGTATTGACCGGCACGGCGATTTCCAAATGAGCCTGATCGCTTAATTTTTGTTTAGCGCTGCCACCGCCAAAAAAGCCATCACCCTTCTTTTTATAGAGGACATCGCCTTTTTTATTCTCGCAACTGACATAGCGGAATTTTTTATGTCCCCCATTGATTTTGAGATCATTGCCGTTTTGATCAATAGAAAAATCACTTGTGCCGCTTTGCTTTGTGATTTCAATAGCATCGCCTGTCGTCGTACGAATTTTTATCGTGCCGAGATATTTTGTGATTTCCAATATGGGCGCATCAATTTCGACTTGGTTATCATCCGCTGCGCTTTGGGCAGCGTGAGCATTGAAAGCAATAATGCCAGCTAGGGCTGTACCAGTGAGTAATGTAGCAATTGATTTTTTCATGTTTTTTCCCTCTTCTCCAAAAGATAATGAGGGAGCCTATCACATTTAGAAAGTCTCGCATATGAGCGCTTGGTAATGTTTAGACGGCCTCTAACGCAAAATGCGTGTGTCTTATTGGATTAGAAGAGCGTCAAAAGCATCTAGAATTTGGGTCATAACGTCTTCGCGCTCCAGCAAAATGCAATGGCGTGTTTTTTCAGGTACGACGAGGGTGCAATTTGGTATTTTATCGGTACACGCCATATTGGCCGTTTTAGCTTTGATATAGGCATCATCATCAACATTGATAATTGCCATCGGTAAGGTCGTATTTTTCAAATAATCATCGTCTAAAATATGATCGCCAGATTTGATAATCCCATCAATCCAATTATTTGTGGGGCCTCCAACACGAATGTTCGAGTTTGCTGCATAGACAACATCTTTAATATGTAATTTTTCAGGGTGCGTGCCGCATGGATTGCTGGAAGATAAATCCAGCGTATAAGGCGACCAATTATTTTGTCCCATGGCATAAGCATCGGACTTTCCCAATAATTTTGCGATAGTGGTGATCGTTTTAACCGTGCTCTTGCTCATATCCCCAGTATTCAATTCAAATGCTGGCACGAGCAGCGCTAGCTTATCTACTGGTAAGTCCTTGTGGTCCCCAACTGCGCGAAACGAAACATGTCCCCCAAAGCTATCTCCAACCAAAAGGAGTTGTTGGTTTTGCGGTATGTCGAGATCAGTTATAAAGCGAGCTAGGTCGTCAGAATAAACGCCGAAGTCTTTTACCCACATACGTTCAGGCTGTTTTTTGAAATGCCTGGAAGAACCCCCTTGGCCTCGCAAATCTACTGAGATAACAGAATAGCCGCGCGCTTGGAGTTTGGAAAAATAATCCCCATACATCTCAATGGACATGGCATAGCCCGGCACAAAGAGAAGGGTGGCCTTTGCATTTTCTGTTTCTACCCGACCAAAGCGAAGAAAGGTATCTTCGCTCAAAGTATATTTATCCCACAGCCACCCGTCTGGCAGGGGCGCGACCGGATAAGAATTGGCTTGGGCCTGATAATCAGGAGAGACACTATAGGCTTGGTATTTCGGCAATGGCCATATTGCTATAATCAGCGCCGCAAGACCGATTAAGACACTAAATGCTATTGCAAGTCTTTTAAGCCAGATCATTTGTCATTTCCCTTAAGCATTAGATTAGCATGCCTGATCCAACGACCAATTCAAACCATAAATAGCACAAAATAATGCCATCACCCAATCATATGATCGTCTGATCTTTTGTGCGTATTGGGGGGCAAATGCATTGGCGGATGGGATTGCTGCTCGGGAGTTCTATTCCGTCTACAGATTAATATTGTCTCTAGGTGTTGAGGGCAGAGGGGAAAGAGTTGATATTGCTAGAAAGGGGGGCGAGGTTACTAACCATCCCCCCATAAGGCTGCGTATTTTATTTAATACCGATAAGTTCTACATCGAAAATGAGGGCTTCATTCGGGCCAATGACCCCGCCAGCACCTGCTTCTCCATAAGCAAGGTTGGGGGGAATAAAGAAGCGAAATTTATCGCCTGTCTTCATATATTGCATGCCTTCAGTCCAGCCGGGAATAACCCGATCTAAAGGAAAGCTAATTGTTGAGTTTCGATCATAGGAGGAATCGAACTTCTGCCCACTGATGAGCTCCCCGTGATAGTGTACTTCGACAGTGCTGTTCGCGGTTGGATGAAATGTGCCATCGCCTTTTTCCAAAACCTGATATTGCAGGCCAGAAGCGGTAACCGTGACGCCGTCTTTGTTGGCATTTCCGGCAAGGAAAGCATTTGCTTTTTCTAAATTGGCAGAAGCGGGGGAAGCGGCCATGATATTATGTTCCTGAGAGGGTTGGGTTTTTGACTGAGAGTGAGACTGAGATTGGGATTGAATGGTCGGCGTGTCTTTGCCAAGCCATGGAATGTAAGCACAGCCTGTTGAAAGAAATATAAGACTGCAGCAAGAGAATATACGAGAGCGCATTGTATCGGTTTCCTCATAATAGGGGGCAAAAAAAGGGGCACCTTGGCGCCCCTTTTTTCAATGGAATGTACTTTTATTGCGCTGGAGAAGCAGCCGGTTCGGCGGGCTTAATTTCCAGAAGTTCGACTTCAAAAATCAGCAATTCGTTCGGACCAATTGGACCTCCGCCTTGCTCGCCATATCCAAGTTGCGGCGGCACGAAGAAGCGATATTTTGCTCCCGGGCTCATCAGTTGAACACCCTCTGTCCAGCCTTTGATCACGGCGTTTAGCGGAAACTCCGCAGGTTTTCCGCGTGAATAGGAGGAATCAAATTCCCGGCCATTCAAAAGCGTGCCTCGGTAATTCACTTTCACCACATTGCTGGCCGCTGGTTTGCTGCCGGCGCCTTTTTCAATCACTTCATATTGAAGCCCAGAAGAAGTGGTTTTAATACCAGATTCAGATTTGTTTTTTGCAAGAAACTCATTGGCTTTTGCAAGGTTTGTTGTTGCCCGTTCTTTGTAAGCGGCTTGGGCGCGTTTGATGGCTTCTTCTTCTGAAATAATTTCAATAAGTTCGACTTCAAACTGAATAGCTTCATTTGGCCCAATGGTACCATCTGGCGTTCCAAGTTCGCCATAAGCAAGATCAGGGGGCATTGAGAACTTGGCTTTTTGGCCTTGCTTCATGTTCAATAAGCCCTCTTTCCAGCCAGGGATCAGGTTTTTCAACGGGAAAGTAACGGGTTGGTTACGCGCCACGGAGCTATCAAAAACCGTCCCGTCCATTTTGGAGCCGGTGTAATGCACAGTAACAACTTCGCCTTCTACCGGTTGTGCGCCGTCAGAGTCTTTCAGCACTTCAAACAGCAAACCGCTTTCAAGTTCTTTGACGCCGTCTGTGGCTTTGATACCTTCCAGCCAGCTATTAGATTTCGCTAGGTTGGCCGCAGGGTCTGGCGGCGGCGGAATTTCACCAAGAGGGGCTTCTGTTGTGATTGGTTGTGCGGCTTCCGGCTGCGCAGCGTTTTCAACTTTCGCTTCTTCGTCTTTCTTGCCGCAACCAGCAAGCGTTAGAGCAAGAGCAGCAGAGCCGATCATGACTAATTTATGTGCAGACATATTATGTGGTCCTTTCTAAGTTGAACCGTTCTGTTCCTTTCGCGCTTAAGTGTCGGGGGATCCCCCACAGCAAAAAGCCCGTCAAAATTGTTTCGCGGGCGACCCTAAAGGTTTTCCTATCCATTGGAAAGCCATGGTTAATCTGTGCGAATAACTTTTTAGAAAGAAACTCAAATGGTGCCCTGGGGTAGATTTGCAGGAATAGCGGCTTAAACCGCTTCAGCCGCGATGGTTTTAATTTTCGTCATCATCGCTGCCACGCCATTTGAGCGTTGCGGGGTGATGTGATCTTTCAGATCAATCTTGGCAAGCGCTTCTTCGGCGTCGAGCGCAATCACTTCACGGGCCGATTTTCCAGAGAAAAGAGCGATCATGAGCGCGACTAAGCCTTTGACGATATGCGCATCACTATCCCCGCGAAAGCTGATATTGTTTTGGGTGATCTCATCAAAAACGAGCCAAACTTGGCTGGCGCACCCGCGCACTTTGGTCTCTTCAGAGCGTTCATGATCTGCTAGTTCGGGCAATTGCCGCCCTAGATCGATGAGATATTTATAGCGCTCGTCCCAATCGTCCAAGAAGGCAAAATCATCCGCTATTGTTTCAAAACTCGCCATGCATCAGCACCATTTGGTCAAAAAGAAACCGCCTTCAAGGCGGTCACTTTTATATAAGCAATAAGCGTAAAATTGCCAGCTATTTAGCGACAACATTGCCGACGCATGATGACATATCGCCAATGCCATGTTTGCCGATGCAGAAAATTTCCTCATTCGCCGTCCGGGTGGCGGCGATGCATTGATCAAAGTTCAACTTTGCCATGTTGACGCATTTCCGGCCGGATGCATTTTTCGCATATCCGTTCACAATAGGCTCGTTTAACTCGCCAACGGAATAACGCGCTGCCAGAACGAGAATACGGTCAATAACAGCGTTTGAATTCCGGCTAAGGCTGCCCGAATTGCTTAAGCCAGACCAGCTCGGGCTCCATTGCGGG
>CALLVA010000149.1 GCA_938010655.1 uncultured Parvularculaceae bacterium
TCGTAGTGCCAGGACGGATTATCAATATCGTTGTGGGGTGATAATTTCGTAAACCGCCTCAACAAGGCTTTCACCGCGATGTGACACGGTTTCGGTGTGTCCTTGATTGGTCCCAATAAAAACAAAAACGTCTCCCCGGCGAAAGCCGGGGTCCATCTCTGGTCGTTTCAATCTATTGCGGATAGTTGTTTTGTGACTGAGTTCTGCAAAACAACCATCCGTGCACGCCTAGCTGTTCAGTGATGGGCTCCACGGTCAAGCCGTGGAGAGCGCCAGTTTTAAGTTGCGTGCTTCACTTCAACCGCGTTTGCCACGGCCCAGAAAAAGAAAAATGACCGTGGCATCCATCTCTGGTCATTGGTTTTGGGTTGGACGGTGCTTTTGGCGAGATAGTATTGCATACAAACTTTCCGTGCATGCCTTGCCGTTCAGAGCTGGGCACCGGGTCTTCGCCGGGGAGGCGTGGCGCGCCCTCTGGCGTAGGGCGAGTATTTATACCCGCCGGACGTTGCGCTCATAATTTCATCAAGTGTAAACACTTGTTTTAATTAAATAACCAAAACTTATCCCCGCCCTCTGCCCCCGTGCTACACTGCTCCCATACCTGATCATTGAGGCTTCGTAGTTCCAGCTGCGGGGGATCAGGGACGGTTGTCGAGGGGAGTTGGTGTTGGAGCCAGCTTAACGCTCGTCCGGGCCTTCTATCGTGTGGAACCGCGAGGGGAAGCATTAGAACCACCGAGAGATTGGTGGGAAAAGGGAATGGCAATCTCGCATAAAGCCGGGCGCGGGCGAGTATGTTCGCACCTTATCAATAGTTTTATTCGTGAACATGACGTTCGCGCCCACCCTCGCAATTTCGCGAAGCGAAATGGTGGACAAGGCAACAGGCGTTTTCAAAGAAAACGCCGAGAGCCGCTACATTACCACCCGGCGCAAAAGCGACCGGATAATGCCCCATGCTCTTTTTCATTTTGACAAACTCAGCGGATCGAAGACGTCTCTATTTCCGTAGACGGATCGAAATGCTTTCAGCATGGGAGTGCAAGCCTTCAGACTCTGCCAAGGTCACGGCAGCAGGGCCAATATTCGCCAAAGCTTCAGGCGTGCACCCTATGAGTGAGGTGCGTTTTAGAAAATCCATGACAGAGAGACCAGATGTATATCTGGCGGCTCTTGACGTTGGGAGGACGTGATCAGGGCCTGCCACATAATCCCCAATGGCTTCCGGCGTATGCCGCCCCAAGAAAATAGCGCCAGCATGGCGTATTTTTGGCAACATTGCTTCTGGCTCAGCTATAGCCAATTCTAAATGCTCCGCTGCCAGACGATTAATCACGGGCAGAGCAGCTTCTAATGTTGGGGTGGTGATAATTGCAGAATTATCCCCCCAGGCGGCCCGCGCAATATCTTCTCTGGGGCTGGCTGTTAATTGCGTTTCGACTTCTTGAGCGACCTTATCAGCAAAAGCAGGATCATCTGTTATCAAAATAGATTGCGCCGACGGGTCATGCTCAGCTTGGCTCAATAAATCCGCCGCAATCCAATCCGCTCTATTATCACCATCTGCGACCACAAGAATTTCAGACGGTCCCGCGATCGAATCTATCCCAACCTGTCCAAAAACCTGTTTTTTGGCAGCAGCTACATAGGCATTGCCCGGCCCAACAATTTTGTCCACAGGTGCAATTGTTTCAGTGCCATATGCTAAAGCGGCAACAGCTTGCGCCCCGCCAATGCGATAAATCTCGGTGACGCCTGCTAATTCTGCCGCAGCGAGCACCAGCGGATTAATGATACCATTCGGGGTCGGCACCACCATGACCAAACGCTGCGCCCCTGCCACTTGCGCTGGAATTGCATTCATCAGCACAGAACTTGGATAAGTTGCTAAACCACCGGGCACATAAAGCCCGACCGCTTCGACAGCTGTCCACCGCCAGCCCAATGACACGCCCTGCTCATCAATCCAGCTCTTATCTGTCGGTATTTGCTTTTCATGATAGACGCGAATACGATCTGCAGCGACTTTCAATGCAGATAATTCTTGTGCGGAGCATTTTCCTTTTGCCGCGGCAATCTCTGCTGGCGAAAAGGCCAATTGGTCTACTGCCAAATCTAGCTTATCAAACTTCTTCGTCAGCGACAAAACTGATGCGTCGCCATTGTCGCGCACATCTTGTATAATTTGAGCCACAGTCGCGTTTACATCAACAGAGGTCTCGCGCTTTAGGCTCATTAAGTCCTGAAAGGCTACTTCAAAATCTTGATCTTGAATATCTAAACGACGGGCCATGATTTATCCTGCGTGGTCCGGTTTACTTCGAGTGCGCCAAGGCGCTGATATATCGCTGAGCGCTCCGTTTATGGCTTCCACCCCAAGCATGATCGCTCCGCCGCCTGCGAAATTCAGATGCACAAAAGCAGTCCCATCTTCGCCGCTCTCCACATCAATTGATAAGAGCACCACCACAGCATCCCCAGCGTCTTGACGCAAATTCCGGCTCCGCACGGACAAAACATCATCAAAGTGAATGCCCGTTCTAACCCGCGTGAAAGGACCAAATTTTTTCGAAATCCCCTCTTCCCAGACGAACCGGTTCGCGACCAGCGCAAAACGTCTTTCGGATTTTAAATAAGCCATATCCGCCACCTTCGCGACGGCATCTTGCAAGCAAGCGGAAAAAATACCGATATCATCTTGATCAGCGGCAATAAGGCGGAGGGGTTTGTAATTCTTCAAGGCCATAAGATGTATCTAAGGCGCTATGGCGCGAAGGGGAACAGGGTTTTGATGAAAAAGAGGAGATTCATTCTTTTTCCGGCTGATCCGCAGCAGCTCGAGGGCCATTTGGGGCTTGTTTTCGAAGGCGCAAATTCGTCCGCAAGGCAGCGGCAAGGCGCTCTTCCTTGGTCTGCTTATTCTTTTTGCCGGGCGTTTTGCGCGGTGCCGGGGCGGCAGTCTCTTTGGGCGTTTCATTCATAAGCAGCGTTTAACACGGCTTGTCCCGTTTTTCGAGGGTCATAAAGTTATCCCCGGCTTACTGGTCGGTGATATTCTTCATGTCGGTCCCCTTTGGGCGCTCAACAATATCTTGCCAATCCTGCGCGTATGGCTCTCCGAAACGTTCATAGGCGTTTAAAAGCGGATCATTATGACCTTCAGACAAAGGAGAAAAATAATCTTCATTTATAATGCCCTCTCCCTCAGCCCGCCACGGCACATTATCAACATAATACCCACCGCTAGAGTTTTGCTCAAATGGCGCTGTATTATTGAAAGGAGTATCGATAAAGCTACGCATTTTTACTCTTTTATGGTCCACAAAGAGATCACGATGAAAATCATCACTCTTTTCAAGCCAGCCAAAATATCGCCAATCATAGCCATCAAATACAAAGAACCCGCGCGTCACAAAGCTTTCGAAGCCTGTCGGCATGACTTCAATTTTGCAATTATAGCCCAAATTATTGCGCAAACCTTCGCGGCGATAATTCAATGTCGGTTCAATCGACCATCGGCAATCTATGATTTCCAAATCAAGAGCATAATTTTCATTGTTGGTGATATCTGTATTTGTGCTCGTGTCTTCTCGGCTAGATAAAATGAGTTCTGTGAGTTTCCCATTAAAAGCGTCGTGGGCCTCCCAAACCGTTGGGGCCGGATATGATGCTTGGGTGATCCCCGATGAAGCGATCAACAAAGCGGCGCTACCACTCATTATTTGAGAAAAAACCAACATACTAAAAGTCTTAGCGTCGCAAACTTAAAGAGCCCTGAAGGAGGTATATTGCATTTTATCTATCTGAAAATGCTTCTCTTTTCTCGGTATATTTTAATAGTGTTTTCAAAATAATTTTAACAAATATCTACTATAGGTTGTAATTGAGGGCACGGGACATTGTGAGAGAGAGGATACCCCAGTGCAATATAAACTTGGCGAAAGACAACAAAATTTACCCCCCACCCCCTGTCACTCTGGTGATGGACCAAACGGGGAGCCAGTTGAACGAAGACGTTTTGCGCGCATTAAGCTCAATGCCCCAATTCGGCTTTTGAACGAAAATGGCGTGGAATGTCGTGGGACGTTGCTACACTTATCCCCCGGTACATTGACGATCCATTGTGTCGCCCCGATTGGGTTGGACGACAATATCGTTGTTTATCTTGCTGACGTTGATCGCTTCCAAGGGGTTGTGACCAAACGAGCCGGACGTGTTTTTAGTATGGACCTTCAAATTTCCGCCGCGCGCCGTGAGCTACTTGTTGAAACATTGATCGTTGAACTGGCCAAGAGAGACCATGTTTTAGATAAGGCAGAATTCTCCCCAAACCGCCGCAGAGCACCGCGCCAACAAGCTTTATCAAAGCAGTCTTTATGCACATTAAGCGGTGGCAGAAGCTTCTCATGTTCGATTGTCGATATGTCTGTTTTCGGAATCGGTATTGAGATTAAAGAAGAATTGCAACTTGGCGAAACTGTTCGCATTGGCAAAACCATGGCTGTTGTCAGCAGAAAAACTGAAATCGGGTATGGGTTAGAAATTGTTGGAAGTGAACCCTTGCAAAAAAATAATGGGAAGGTCTTCACGGCATTGCAAAAATTTCTTCAAACCACTCCGGTGAAGCCGGAACGGTTCGAGAATGAACGCATTAGCGCCCTTACTTAGAAAGAACACGCTCTAAAATCGCATCTAGTTTCTTGACCAATGCAGGATCACGATTTTCTTGTGCTGTGATCAATGCAAAATCAAGACATGTCTCAATGCCCAATGGAGAAGGCTCTCGAACTGGACCAAGGCGCGAAGCAACATTGCTCAGCATACGACGCGCTTTGACCACGTTACCGCTCAGGATTTCAAAAATATTAGTAACATCAACATCTGCATCAGGCGTACGCCAACAATCATAGTCCGTCATCATAGCAACAGTCGCATACGGAATTTCCGCTTCGCGGCTGAGCTTGGCTTCTGGCATATTGGTCATCCCGATAACATCGCACCCCCAACTGCGATACATATGAGACTCGGCTCTGGAGGAAAATTGCGGACCCTCCATCGCCAAATATGTCCCTCCCCGATGGACAGGAATGTCGCAAGCCCGACAGGAGGCTTCCAAAGCATCACCCAATTTGGGGCAGACAGGGTCCGCCATCGACACATGGGCAACAAGGCCAGGACCAAAGAAACTTTTTTCTCTTGCGTGGGTCCGGTCGATAAATTGATCAACAATAACAAAATCACCGGGGGCCATTTCCTCGCGAAATGATCCACATGCAGAGACAGACAAAATATCCGTCACACCAGCACGTTTTAAAACATCAATATTAGCGCGATAGTTTACGTTTGTAGGGGGAATTGAATGTCCTTTGCCATGGCGCGAAAGAAACCGCACTTCCACCCCCTTAAGCACCCCAGCAACAACAGGCCCGGAAGGCGCCC
>CALLVA010000150.1 GCA_938010655.1 uncultured Parvularculaceae bacterium
CTGATGCAACAGGCTTTCTTCATGTGCTTAGGAAAATACGGGGCTTCGGAGCTGGTTTTGCGAAGCAAAAACATTTGATCCAGTGGATCAAATGTAAGCGTAGAAGGCCACGGCAGTGGCTTTGACCGCTCCTTGCTACATCTTTTTGCGGCCCAGAGCCCTGCACCCCTGCCAAAACTGCCGGTTTGGCCGCACCACACACTACTACTAGAGCGGCCATTCAAGTACGCGCCCGCCCTTCTAAGCTAATTCGCGAAGCGAAATAGCGTCCAGGCAACAGGCATTTTCGAAGAAAATGACGAGTGCCGCCCTGACCACCCGGAGCGCAAGCGACCGGACGATCACCCGTGCTCTTTCGATATTCTAAAATAAGAGACGCAAAAGCTTTGTACTGAGCATTTGCGCCATCAGTCGGTTGAATTTCTTAAGACGCTAGCGCTTCTTCATTGTCAATAACGACACTTGCTGCGTGAACAGACGAGGCGATGCGCACGACGGCTTGAACTTGCAAGGCAGAGATATCATGTTTGCGCACAACATCTTCATGGGCATCAATACACATGCCACATGCATTAATCGCAGATACTGCAAGAGACCAGAGTTCAAAATCTGTTTTATCAACGCCGGGATTGCCAATAATGTTCATCCGTAATTTTGCAGGCAGCTTGCCATATTCCTTATTGCTCGAAATATGCACGAAGCGATAATAGACATTATTCATCCCCATGATCGCCGCAGCCGCTTTGGCTCCATTGATCGCGGCCTCATCCAATTTGCCTTCTACTTCGGCCATGACATGTTTGATCACGGTTGTATTGCGGCTGGCCAAGGCAGAGACGAGGAAGGTGCCCCATTTTTGTTGATCCGTTAAAACCTCTTCTGACGAGAGGGAGCCTAAGTTGAGGCGAATATCTTTGGCATAGTCTGGAATTAAATCGCGGATTGCATCAATAGACATGACATATGTCCTTTCTTTTTATATTTGAGCGAAAAAAAGGGCGCTGACTTTGAAGGGGCATTCAGTCAGCGCCCTATATACGGGGATAAAAAAGGGTCTATCCCCGGTACAACGTTAGAGCGTATCACCACCAAGAGGGCGGTTACATGGACATAGCTCATCAGTCTGTAATGCATCGAGAACACGCAATGTGTCTTGCGGGTTCCGGCCAACATTCAATCCGTTTACATAAACATGTTGAATGACATTATGAGGATCGACAATAAAGGTCGCGCGCAAAGCCACGCCTTCTTCAGAACGGATACCCAAAGCATCAATCAACTCGCCCGTTGTATCGGCAAACTGCCATGATGCGAGCTTGTTCAAATCAGAATGGTCCCGGCGCCAAGCGAGTTTGACGAATTCATTATCGCCAGAACCGCCCATGACAATCGCATCACGGTCTTCGAACTCTTTGGTCAAACGGCCAAATTCTGCAATCTCAGTCGGGCAGACGAAGGTGAAGTCTTTTGGGTAGAAATAGATAACCTTCCATTTGCCCTCAAAACTGTCTTGCGTAATATCTTCAAAAGCAGACACGCCGCCTTCTTCATGATCATTAAAGCCCGGCTTAACACCTGTTACTTTGAAATCAGGTAATTTTTGGCCAATGGTTAGCATTCTTTATCTCCGTTAAATATTAAATTGAACACGAAAATCATCGTGTCTGACCGCTAGATAGGGGCTTGCGCGGGAATATTCCAATAGATAATACAGGAAAACGTCATCGATTTTTCCGATGGGGAGTTTTTGAGGAAAATCAAGCCATGACGCCTTTACCGACTATTCGTCAGTTACAGTTTTTTGTGGCATTGGCCCGCCGGGAATCATTCTCACGTGCCGCAGAAGATTGCCTCGTTTCACAGTCCACTTTGTCCGCGGCGATCAAGGAACTTGAGACAATTTTGGATGTCACTTTGGTTGATCGCTCTACGCGCGCTTTTGCTTTGACCTCTGTGGGCACGGCCATGGTCGCGCGGGCTGAGGAGATTTTGGGGCTGGCAGATGCCATGGCCCGTGCAGCGGTAAAAGCGGCGCCGTTGACCGGCACGTTGCAATTTGGGGTGATCCCCACCATCGGGCCATTCATATTGCCTGCTTTGATGGGGCTTTTGGAAAAGGAATATCCAGACCTATCCTTCTATATCCGGGAAGACATTACGGCCGGATTGCTGGAACGGTTACAGGCGGGACGGCTGGATATGGCGCTATTGGCTTTTCCTTACGAAGCCGATGGCATTGAAACATTGGTCATTGCGAACGATCCCTTCGTCTTTGCAACACACCCGGAGGGCGCATTGGCGGCAGAAAAAGCCATGTCCTTGTCGAAGCTGGATGGGGAAGATTTGCTCTTGCTGGAAGAGGGGCATTGTTTGCGAGACCAGGCGCTTTCTGCGTGCAATTTGCAAAAAACAGAAACCGCCAAAAGTTTCGGCGGGACAAGCCTGTTCACGCTGGCGCAAATGGCCCGATCTGGTCTTGGCGCTACCTTATTGCCTGAATTAGCGGTCAGGCAGGGCTTGGCGAAGAATGCTGGTCTCGTCACGATCCCCTTTGCCGAAACGGAAGCGGGGCAGCCATCTCGTCAAATCGGGCTGGCATGGCGACAGGGCTCAGGGCTTCGCGAAGAAGCAGAATTATTGGCTGGTCTTATCCACCGGGCATTATGATCGTGCTATCATCAACTTATATTTTCAGAAGAAGTCGCTTCTGCTGCAGCAACTTCTGCCTCGCGTGCTGCAATCCGTTTAATCGGGGCGATTTGACCATTATCAGATAAGAGGATCGCGACAGGACGTGTGGTATGAAATTGAGATAGGGTAATCATAATAGCAACCGTGATTGGCACACAAAGCAACATACCGGCAAAACCCCAAAGCGTGCCCCAAAGCCCAAGCGAGAGAAGAATAATGAGGGGGCTTAGGTTCAAATTCTTGCCCATTAAGCGCGGTTCAATAAAGGAACTAAACGTCTGTTCCGCAGCAATCAGTCCCCCAAGGGTCAATAATGCAAGCTGTCCCCCGCCACCATCAGGCTGCACGAGCGCGAGAAGACTGGCCAACCCAATAGCAATAGGAGAGCCAATAATGGGCACAAAAGCGAGAGAAAAAATGAGTAATGCCCAGAAGCCCGCAAAATCGACTTTTAAGAACGTCAGCCAAATAAAGGAGATCGTCGCAACACACAGATTAATGATTGTTTTTGTCGAAATATAGGATCGCACCAAATCCCCAATATTCCCAAGCAGATCTTCTGTCGCGGCTTGTTCATGGCTTTCGGAAGACATCAATTTTAACTTTTTGATCAAATTGCCCCGCTCGATCAGCATAAAGATTGTATAAAGCAGGATTGTGATCAGGTTCGTGGCAAAAGACCGCACAGTGGTTCCTAATCCGCCTAATAAAGCGGGTAAACTTTCTTGCAGCTTGATTTGATATTTTTCAATCGTATCGCTGAAGTCTGCGGGCACGAAGGAGAATTGTCGCAACCAGGAAATTCCCCCTTTGGAGATTTCATTTAAATTCGCCCAATAGGCCGGGGCAGCATCAATCAAGGATTCTGTATTTTGACGAATGACTCCAACAAGACCAATGAGGACCAGGGCAATCAAAGTGAAGGTCAAAATATAGAGGAACCAGTCAGGTAGAAACTTTCCGACCCCGGTTTTGTCCTTCAAAATATTTTTCAATGTTACAATGAGGAAGCTCAGAAAAATCGCAATCACGAAGGGAATAATGAGCGCTTGGCCAACCCACAACAAATAACCGATCAATACGCTCAAAGCGGTGATATAGAAAAGCCGAGGCAGGTTTTCCTGTTCGGCGCGCTCATCAGCTTCAAGATCAGTCATTTTTGGGCCTTCCATCATGAAATGCGAACAATAAGGAGGTTTGGCCCGCTTTGTCATTATCAATTGCGCTTTTTGCAGTGGCGGCTTATCGATAGACATGATTTGGCATGAAGTTCCCTATAATCCAACCCGGCATGTTTTGGCCGCGCAAGCTGGTCAGTCGCATACACATTTGCTGGCGGGCGGCGGTCTGTCCCCTAAAAGTTGGGGCGGGGGGTGGGATATCTTGGTTGCTGCGCCTGAAAAAATCCTCACGGTGAAAGATGGCCAAGCTGTTGTAACAGGTCGTGAGACTGAAACCATTGTCATGAAAGATGTCATGGCAACACTTTTTAAATGGCATCAATCGAGCGCAGATCAAGCTGAGGTGAGAGACTTTCCTGAGCCGCTTAAAGTGCCGAGTTTTACATCTGGCTTGCTCGGTATGATCGGATATGAAATGGCGAGCCTGTTTGAACCTAGTCTCGCTTTACCTTTGTCGCCTTCATCATTGCCGGATTTATCTTTTGGCTTATACCAAGGATGCATTGCGTTTCATCGGGGGCAAAAACGTTGTTTTGTTTTTGCTAAAACGAAAAGTCTTTTTGCGCAGTTAGCAGAGATTGCGGCGGCAACAAGCACCCCTGCTGCACCTCCCCAACTGGCCTTATCCTCATCGCGCACATCATCTCAATATCAAGATGATGTTCAAAGCGTGATTGATGCAATTTTGGAAGGTGAAATTTTTCAAGCCAATCTTTCTCAAAAAATGATAGGACGTATACCCGATAAAGAAGATGATATTGGTTGGAACGAAAAAGCAGTAGGGCTTTTTTCTGCTATGACAGAAGAAAGCCATGCAGAATTTGGAGCATGTTTGCAATTTGAAACAGGTTGCGTTGCCTCTAATTCGCCAGAACGGTATTTTAATATTGAAAAAACAAATCAAGGCATGAAAGTTATGGCTGAGCCCGTCAAAGGGACACGGCCACGCATGGCAGACCCAAAAAAAGACAAAGCCGTGGCCGATGCTTTGTTGAACAACGAAAAAGACCGCGCAGAAAACATTATGATCGCTGATCTGGTCCGAAATGATCTCTCCCGCGTTTGCCAGGATCATTCTATTCGAGAGGAAAAAATTTGTGAATTACGGTCTTATACAAATGTACATCATTTAGTCTCACAAATCACAGGTGTCTTATCATCAGGTAAAACAGCGCTTGATGTTATTGCTACATCTTTTCCTTGCGGCTCCATTACCGGCGCCCCTAAAATGAGAGCAATGGAAGTCATCGCATCATTGGAAAAAGAAGGGCGGGGCATTTATTGCGGGGCCATCGGGTTTATGAATCATGATGGCATATCGGAATTTTCAATTCCTATACGGACGGCTGTTGTTGAGAAAGCGCAAACAGATTGCTTGATCACATATGGCTGCGGCGGCGGTATTACGGTGTTGTCAGACCCCAAAGCCGAACATCAAGAGACACTCGATAAAGCAGTCGGTTTTGTTAAATATGTTGATGGCGCATTATGATCTTGATCATCGATAATTATGATAGTTTTGTCCATAATCTTGCGCGATATTTTCGCGAGGCGGGCGCGGCGACAAACGTGATCCGTAATGATCAATTAAGTTTGGCTGATGTGGAATCGCTTAACCCGGAAGCTATTGTTCTCTCGCCCGGTCCGGGCCACCCGCGTGATGCGGGGATTTGTATTGATCTTTTGCGAGAGACGGCAAAACCTGTTCTCGGCGTTTGTTTGGGCCATCAAGCCATTGCTGATGCTTGGGGCGGCACGACCTTACGAGGGCAAGAGCCGATGCATGGGCGCGCGAGCCATATTACCCATGATGGTCAGGGGTTATATCGCGATTTGCCCTCTCCAATGGTGGTTGGACGATATCATTCCTTGATCTCCACGATCGAGCCGAATGGTATGTTACAGCCAACAGCTTTTTCCAATAGCGGAGAAATGATGGGGCTGCGACATCAGTCTAAACCGCAATATGGGGTACAGTTTCATCCTGAGTCCTTATTGACGATCCATGGAAGACAGATCATTAAAAACTTTCTCATGCAGGTAAAGGATCCAGTCAATGTCTAAAATTTGGATAAATGGAAAACTGGCTGATCAAGAAGCAGCGTCCCTCTCTGTGATGGATCGTGGTTTTTTGTTGGGAGACGGATTGTTTGAAACACTTCTCGTGGAAAAAGGAGAAGCCATTTTTCTGGAGCAACATTTGGCGCGTTTATCTTCGGCCGCGGCAGAAATCGGCTTAACGGGCGTGCCAACAGAAGAGGATGTGAGCAAAGCCGTTCAAGAGTTAGCATTGCTGAATAATGTGCAAGAGCGCGGCGTTTTGCGTTTAACCCTTTCTCGGGGCGAGGGGCAAAGAGGCTTATTACCACCGGAAGCTGCGAAGCCTTTATGCCTCATGACACTAGCGCAAACTGCGCCTTATGGTGATGCGCCGATCACGGCGATGATCAGCACCGTCAAGCGAAATGAAGGCAGCCCCGCCAGTCAGATGAAAACCCTTGGATATCTTGATAATATTCTGGCGAAACAAGAAGCCGCTAAGGCTGATCTACAAGAAGCAATCATGTTGAACAATGCAGGCCAGGTGAGTTGTGCGACAATCGGCAATATTTTCTGGATCGAGGCAGCTGGAAAAATACATACCCCGGCCTTGGAAGAGGGGGCATTGCCGGGTATTGTACGGGCAGAAGTTCTCGCTCTTTGTCTCGAGCATGATTTTGAAATTTCCGAAGGGGGCTTAACGCCAGAACATATTCAAAACGGGTTTTTGTTTATGACAAATAGTTTGATGGGGCTGCGCGTTTTATCATTACCTGATCAAACAATAGATGAAAAATGCCGCGCCACTTTTGAAACTTTGCGTAACGCCTATTTTTCAGTTATTGAACAATATCGATCGCATGCGGGGGCTTGATGCTTAGTTTTTCTATTGATCACTCTGATATTTCGCGAGTTGCTGCTTCTTTGACAGCAGATGAACTTTCACGCACATTCAATCACTATACAGATTTTGTGACACAAGCAGAGTGGGACGGTGAGACGCGATTAGGCGATGAGGGGTTGGAGCTTTCCACGGCGCAAATCAGCGCTTGCGCAGAGCGCCTCTGTCGATTTTTTGATGTTGATGCTGAAATTATTAGCGATTTTGAGAATCCATGTTTTGATGATTGGGCAGCGGACTTAGAATCTGCCGTCAAAGCGCATTTGACGCGATTTCGTTTTTTGCCTGCCAGCATTACGAGTAATGCTGAAAGCAAGCATGGGGCTGATGAAATTTGGCAAGATGCAAGAATGGTCGCCAGCCTTTTGACAGG
>CALLVA010000151.1 GCA_938010655.1 uncultured Parvularculaceae bacterium
TAACGCTAGCTGTTTTATTTATTCGATCATACAAGACATAACGGCCCGGATCATCCGGTGCATCAACGAATACTACATAATGTTCTTGGTTACGGTTCAAAAATTCAATTGAAACATTCTTGTCTTTAAAGCCTTTAGACAGTCTATTAAGGTCGGTCTTGATAAAACTATCATCAAACCATTCATTGTCGCTTTCGTCTTCTGCAAATACTGCGGCAAGCGCACGGCCTGTATTCAAATCTTGAACCACGCCGTTAACGTCAACACCTTCTTTCTCAAAAAGCTTCTCGACGAATTTATCTTCAGCTGCATTATATTTGTATAATGCAAGGGCTTCCGTTTCGTGGTCTGATAGAACATAGAAGACATTAGGTTCATCTGAGGCTCCATCAACATAAAAAGTCGAATTCGGGTCTTGAACGCGATGCGAAAAAGTTTTCCATTTACCATCGGCAAGTTTCAGGAGTAGTTTTGGCTTTTGATCATTAATGATGCCGGAGCCAATAACGACGTCTCCATGGACATTTGCGCGCCACGAGGTAATCGCGCCCCTGGCACCTTTAACGGATTTATGTCTTCTGGTTTTAGTGATATTCACTTTATGGACTTCATGTGAAGGGTATCCATATTGAACAAGGATATGTTCAGGATCATCCGGCAACATGGAAACAATATTATCTTGAATTTGGGGCATGATATCAAATTCAGATCTTTTATACAAAGGGATCATATCTGTGCCATCTGGCTTCATAGAAAGCAGGCGTGTTTCTGTAGTTTCTGTCAAATACCGTTTGCCATCATATCGCACTGAAAAGACGATACGATCTTCATTTCCCCAATCGACTCGGCTCAATTGAAATTTTTCATCTTCTTGCAAGCCAAATAATTGGTCAAAATTATTCTTAATATCAAAAGCTGTAAGGGTATATTTATCTCCATTTTGTACTCGCGCCAGAATTTTACCACCTTCAGGGGAAATTTCAGGGCCTTGAAATGTTGGAAGTCTGGCAAATGATTCTACCGGAACTTCTTCGGCAAATGCAGATGAAACAGCTGTTAATGCCAGTATAGATGAAACGCTTGCTAAAATGCCCTTAAAGAAAGGACGACGGAATTGATTTGTCATGTAAATATGCCCCATTTTGAGTCATCTAATCTTAAAACACAGAAAGAATATTAGGCAAGTCTTTCTTTTTAAGGGCATGTTTGGGGACTGTGGCATTTTGACTGGGTTTGCCGACCACCAGAATAAGATAAGGTTTTTCGGTGTTTGGACGCGCCAAAATTGTGTTGAGAAACGTCATTGGGTTTGGGGTGTGGGTGAGGGTTGCAAGGCCAGCTTGGTGCAGCGCCGTGATCAACATGCCTGTCGCAATGCCACAGCTTTCATGGATATAGTAATTTTTCTTGGTATCATTCGCGGCTAAACCGCCGCGTCTTTGTGCAAATATGCAGATAAGCCACGGCGCATCTTCCAGCATTTGTTTTTCAGCATCAGTGCCAATCGGAGCAAGGGCATCTAGCCAATCTTGCCCAGCTTTTCCTTCATAAAAAGCGTGCTCTTCTTCTTCCGCCGCCGCACGGATTTGACGCTTTATCTCGGCGTTGCCCACCAGCGCAAAATGCCATGGCTGGTGGTTCGCCCCGGAAGGGGCCGTGGCTGCCGCTTTGATGCATGTTTCTATAATATCTTGCGGCACAGGGTCTGTCGCAAAATCCCGGATGGAATGCCTCGTTTTAATTGCACTATAGAATCGAGAAGCAAGCTCCCGCATTTCTTCTTCAGGGCGATCAATGAAATCGCCCAAGCTTGATAATAAGACGTGCTCTGATGGGTTTTTCGTCATTACCGTCGTCCAAATAATTTTTCAATATCAGCTAATGCAAGCTCCACATAAGTTGGCCGGCCATGGTTGCATTGACCAGAATGGGGCGTGGCCTCCATTTCGCGCAAAAGACCGTTCATTTCATCAACAGTGAGGCGCCGCCCCGCGCGCACTGAGCCACGACATGCCATGGAACCACAAACTTCTTCCAATTGTTCTTTCAAAGCGAGGCCTTCGCCGATACTGGAAATATCTTCTGCGAGGCTTTTGATCATGCCTTGAATATCCATATCACCGAGAAGAGCCGGGGTTTCTCGCACCAAAATAGCGCCATCTCCAAAGGCTTCAAAGACAAGCCCCAGTTCTGCAAACTCTTCTGCGCGCGAGAGCAAGGGCGCAGCTTCGTCCGGGTCCAGATTAACCACTTCAGGAATAAGCAAGCCTTGGCTCGCCACGCCCCCAGCCGCTAATGCTTTTTTCATGCGCTCATAAACCAGCCGTTCATGGGCCGCATGCTGATCAACAATGCAAAGGCCATTTTCTGTTTGTGAGACAATATAGGTTTCATGCAATTGCGCCCGCGCCGCGCCGAGCGGGAAAGAGGGAGAGGCCGGGACAATCGGTTCAGAAAAAGGCGCGTTGGATGTCTGTGTTTGATGATAGTCAGCTTCATGGCGCGCCGTGGGCACATCCATGCCTTCAAAGGCGATGGGCGCATCATGTAAGGCCGCATTTCTCGCGGCTTGAGGCGACAAACCAGAAAAAGGGTTCGGGCGGTACTCTTGTTGATATTGGATATGAGGCTGATTTGCGTTGCCGCCTTCTGGCTGCATTTTACCCAAAGCATAGCTGGAAACAGTGGTGGAGGCCCGGTGGCCAGCTTCCGCCAAAGCATGGCGCAACGCAGAAACAAGCAGACCACGAATGCTCGCAGCATCGCGAAAACGGACTTCTGTCTTTGCCGGATGGACATTTACATCAACCAATGCCGGGGGCAGGTCTAGAAATAAAGCAACTGCTGGATGTCTGTCTCTGGCGAGAAAATCAGCATAAGCCCCGCGTACAGCTCCAATGATCAAGCGATCTTTCACGGGTCGTCCGTTTACGAATAAATATTGCTTATCAGGCAAGCCACGATTAAATGTCGGAAGTCCCGCAAAACCAGTGAGCTGCGCGCCATCTCTTTCGGCGTTGAGTTCAAGAGCATTTTCACCAAAGTCTCTGCCCATTATTGCGGTAAGCCTGGCTAAGCTTCCCTCAACAGTGTCTGGTTGGGCCGAGAGTTGCAACACGGCGCGGCCATCTGATTTTAATGTAAAGCCAACATCATGGCGTACCATCGCCAAGCGGCGGACAGAATCTCCCACAGCCATTGTTTCGGATCGCGCCGTTTTGAGAAATTTCAATCGCGCCGGAGTGGCATAAAATAAATCGGAGACTTCAATGCGTGTGCCATGGCCGGGTAGGGCGGCTGGCATTGGCCCTGAGACGACACCGCCATGAACAGAAAGCTTCTGCGCATCGCCGCCAGCACGCGCACGGGAGGTGATGTCTAATCGGGCAACGGCTCCAATCGAGGGAAGGGCTTCGCCGCGAAAGCCCATGGTCGCAATATTTGTGAGGTCATAATCCCCGCCATCAGACGGGGTGAGTTTTGACGTGGCGTGGCGCTCAATGGCGATCAACATCGCCTCGCCATCCATGCCGCATCCATCATCCGAAACCACCATGCGCGTTGCGCCGCCATCGAAGATTTCAATATCAATCCGGGTCGCGCCAGCATCTAATGCATTTTCCACGAGTTCTTTGACGACCGCGCCGGGGCGTTCGATCACTTCGCCAGCGGCAATGCGGTTCACCGCCTCAATGGGCAAGCGGCGGATCGTGGGGGCGTGCGCAGGGGCAACGCGTTTTTGAGCGTGATTCGACATGCTGCATTATGGCGGTAAGTGCTGGCGCGGCGCAAACGCTAGTTCTTCAGACCCTGTCTAAGGCGTGATGTTTTTTGCTGAAAGGGAAAGATAACCGAGATTTTCTGCCTCCAAGCTCGTGATAAAAAGCGTGTCCTCGCCATCATCTATCGCTCCGGTTGCAGCAGGGTAGGCCCCAGTTGGGTCTTGCAGCGTTTGGAGAACGCGCCCGTCTTCATCGATCTGGATCACCATTGTATAAGGTATGGGGGCAGGTTTTAGAAAATCCGGCAATCGATAAATCACTTTGCGCCAAAATGGCTTGTCGGAAAGCGCGTCGGCCACCTCAATCCGTTGTCCAAAAAGACCGACCCAGAAGGTGCCATTTCGACCGGGATTGATGTTATCAGGAAAGCCCGGCAAATTTTGTGCGATAATTTCAGACGTCCCGGCTTTTTCCCCTGCAACCCAATATTTATGAATAGAGTATGTTCCGGTTTCATTGACCAGAACGCAAGCATCATCAGGACACATGGCCACCCCATTGGCGAAGCTCAGGGCATCGGCGACAATGGATGTTATGCCTGTTTGAGGCGAATATTTTAACAACCGCCCCGTTTTGCCATGTTCCAGAATTTCCAAAACGCTGGCGTCATAAGTTCCGCCAAAACGTTGCGCGCCAAATCTGGTCGAGGCATCGGAAAAATATATTGTCCCATCTTTGGCAATGTCTAAATCATCCGCATAAAGAATAGGTGTATTTTCAACGTTGTCTGTAAGAACTGCAACATCGCCTGATAAAGATACCGCAAGCAGGCCGCGATAGGCATCCGCGACAATCAATGTGCCGTCTGCGGCCTGTTCAATGCCTAGGGGACGACCTTTGGTATTGGCAATTATGCTGCGTTCTTGCGTAGCAGGGACAATGCGCAAAATATTCCCGGAATGAACAGGCACATACAGCACCAATTCATTATTTTCATTAGCCACCACAACATCTTCAGGACCGACATCTTCCCCAATATCTAATTGGGAAAGAGCCGCAAGCTGCGTATTGGGAGAGAACGCACCCACATAGCCTTTATTTTTAGGCGCATCCCACGCCACAGGCTCGAGCGGCACGGGCCATAAACTCAGATATGCAGATAGGGCAATAACAAGTATGCCGAGAGCTTTGAAAAAGAGGCTCATTTTGGTATGTAAATCAATTCCGCGTCTGGGCTTTCAATATAAACAAATGAATGCCCCGCCGTTTCTGATCCATCTTTATTAATATAAGTCGCATTGGAAAGAAGTCGGCCTTCTTTATCGATAGACCCGTTGGACCGCACAGCAGCTATTGTTTCATGGCCTTTGACCTTTTCAGTTGCGGACCAATCGCCATTTTTTTCAATGGTGAAATGACCTGCAGTGCTGAAATTTGCTGTTGTGACATAAACATACGCCAGCGATTGGCTTTCATTGTCAAAATAGACAAGCGTTTCGCCGCCATATGTGCCCCCATTGACAGCATGGAGAATACGGATGACTTTGCCGCCCAGAACTGATTCCCATTTTTGAATATCTGTTGTTTTGCCGTCTGCGGATGTTCCGACAAATGTTTTGCCAATATATCTATCGAAAGCTGCAAGGGGATTTGCTGTCTGTGTTTCAGCAAAGACAGTACCGATCTGCAAAATAAGGCAGGCTAGAAAAGTAAAAATTAGTTTCATGATTTCCTCGCAGTTAATGAGGGCACCTTATCACTCTGCTTTTGTCTGCGCAAATATGCGCGGTTTAGCGAATGCGGTTCATGCCTTCATTGGCCAATTCATCGGCGCGCTCATTGCCGGGGTCCCCCGCATGGCCCTTGACCCATTTCCACGTAATGTCATGTAGGGCCGCAACTTCATCAAGGTCTTGCCAGAGGTCTTGATTTTTCACAGGTTTTTTGGCCGCGGTTTTCCAGCCATTTTTCTTCCAACCATGAATCCATTTGGTTAAGCCGTCTTTTAAGTACGAACTATCCGTATAAAGCGTAAGCTGCGTGCCCGGCGGCAAAGCGCGGAGAGCTTCAATAGCGGCTGTCATTTCCATGCGATTATTGGTAGTCTCTTTTTCGCCGCCACAGCGCGTATTTTCCATGCCGTCCATATTCATATAAACACCCCAACCGCCGGGGCCGGGATTACCAGAACAAGCACCATCGGTATAAATATGAATACCGGGAGGGAGATCAATTGGTGTCATGGCG
>CALLVA010000152.1 GCA_938010655.1 uncultured Parvularculaceae bacterium
TAATGATGATACTCATCTAAAAGCAGACTGTCTTATTGGGGCAGATGGCATTCATTCTGTGGTGCGCACCACCTTAAGCAAGGCTTCCCCACCGCGCTTTAAAGGCCAAGTGGCATGGCGCGGATTGGTGCCCGCCGATGCTCTCCCCAGCGGCATGCTTTCCAAAGATGCCCACGCTTGGCTCGGTTCAAATCGACATTTCGTTGCCTATTATGTGCGTGGTGGTACGCTGATTAATTTTATTGCGGTTGAAGAGCGCGATCTTTGGCAAGAAGAAAGTTGGTCTACCAAAGGCGATTTAACAATATTGCGACAGGCCTTTGCCGGGTGGGATCTGCCTGTACAGGACATATTGAATGCCTGTCATGATTGTTATTGCTGGGGGTTACACGATCACCCCCCTTTACCAAAATGGACATCGCCGCGCATCGCGCTTCTGGGGGATGCTTCACACTCGATGCTGCCATTCATGGCGCAAGGCGCCGCTATGGCCATTGAAGACGCTTGGGTTTTACATCAAAAATTAAAAGATACGTCGCTTACGCTTGAACAAGCTTTGACCGATTATGAAAATATTCGAAAGCCACGAACAAGCATGCTGCAAAATATTTCGACCCAAAATGCCGACCTGTTTCATATGACAAATCCAGCTTTGGTGATGAAGCGCCGAGCCAGTTTCAAAATAGCGCAAATGGTTCCAGCTTTAAGAAACCAAAGATTAGATCGGATCTATGGGATGAATGTCACAAAACAAGATGATTAAAGCGCCACATCGCCGCGCCATAGACCACTTGTTGCCGGGTCCGTTTGAAATTTTCGGTTAAGATCGATGGACGGTGTATGAGGATGGATGATCATATTCACGCCCTCGCCTTTCAGCCGATCTATACTGGTCTTAAAATCACTCGTATTGACATCATCAAGCACCACGACTTCGGGAATTTTGAACAACAAGACCGTATTGGCGCACATTAAACAGGGGGAAAGTGTCGTAAACAAAGTCGCTTTGCTCAAATCAAAATGATGGCCCGCTTTTTCGATACAATCCATTTCGCCATGCAAAATGTTACTGCCTTTTTGAAACCTTTGATTATGCCCTACAGAAATGACTGCTTTGTCGATTATCAGGGCGCTGCCAACGGGCACGCCACCTTCGTTGAAGCTTTTCTGTGCTTGCGCAAAAGCGCTTTCAACGCCAACATCGAGCATTTCTGGTAAGACAAGCATTAGACCGTTCCCTGATTAATCGTCTTCTTTGACCCGCTCCACCAAAGCGCCAACGCCATGAAGCTTTTGATCCAGCTTTTCAAAACCGCGATCGAGATGATATAATCGTGAGACCAAAGTTTGCCCTTCCGCAACCAAGCCTGCGATAATCAACGACATTGATGCCCGCAAATCAGTTGCCATAACAGGGGCCCCTTTCAAAACGGCTTTGCCCCGCACAGTCGCTAATTGACCATCGATATGAATATCACACCCCATCCGCGCTAATTCTGGTGCATGCATATAACGGTTTTCGAAAATCGTTTCTTTCATAGTGGAAACACCATCCGCTATGGCCATTACTGCCATGAACTGCGCCTGCAAATCTGTCGGAAACCCGGGATAAGCTTGTGTCACAACATTCACAGGCTTTGGGCGATCAAAATCTTTCGTTACGCGAATGCCGCCTTCTTCTTGAACCATATGGATGCCCGCTTGCTCAAAGCTATCTTTAGCAGCGCCCAATAACTCAAGACGAGCATGAGAAAGAAGCAATTCTCCCCCCGTTGCGCCGACGGCCAAGGCATAGGACCCCGCTTCAATTCGGTCTGGCACCACAGCATGGGTGCCGCCATCAAGTCGGTCTACACCAGTGATGACAATTGTGGACGTCCCCGCATCTTCAACCTTCGCGCCCATAGCGTTGAGACATTCGGCTAGGTCAATGATTTCTGGCTCCCGCGCCGCATTTTTTAAAACGGTCTGACCTTTGGCGAGCGTTGCCGCAAGCATAGCATGTTCGGTTGCGCCAACTGAAATAAACGGGAAAGTCACTTCCGCGCCTTTTAAGCCGCCTTTGGCTGACGCGATCACATAGCCCTCTTCCAGCTCAATTTTTGCGCCCATCGCCTCTAATGCTTTTAAGTGCAAATCAACCGGGCGCGCGCCAATCGCGCAGCCCCCCGGCAGGGAAACTTTCGCTTCCCCCATACGCGCTAAAAGCGGTCCCAATACATTAAAACTCGCCCGCATTTTTCGAACAAGCTCATAAGGAGCTGTTGTCGATACTACTTCCGGGGTGTGCAAGGTCAATCTTGCGCCTTCCCGCTCAATCGACGCGCCATGTTGTTCCAGCAAAGCCGTCAATTGCTTGATATCGGCCAGCATTGGGACATTATCCAACACTAAAGGCTGATCACTCAATAGCGTCGCCACCATCACTTTTAATGCAGAGTTTTTCGCGCCAGAAATTGGCAGCTCCCCATAAAGCGGTCGCCCGCCAATAATCGCTAATTTGTCCATACTGGATACTTCCTTGATTGTTCTGGCAGGAATAAGGCGTTTGAAAGGTCGTTACAAGATGCACTAGATAGGAAATAAGTATCGCGAGCTGAAATAGGCTGAGCAGGTCACTCCCACGCAAGAGACGGCATCTGTTATTTTTGGCCTCGAATTTTTGCCAACTGCAGACTTTTCTCTCGGAACAACCTATAAATGTTGGTGTACTAACAATTGCAAAGCTAAAAGCGGCACAAAGCGTTATCGCGTAGCATTAATCATAAAAGCCACATCTACTTTAAAGTCGATCCATGCATCACTCGCATAGTCTCCTTCGCCCACACCAAAGCTAGACCGATCCAAAATAATAGCTCCTTCAGCGATAGCTGAAGTCCCCTCAATATTAAGCGTGAATGGTAAATTGATATTTTGTGTCACATCTTTAATGGTCAATGCACCCTCTGCGACAAAACTCCCATCATCCAATTGGCGAATATCCGTCGATTGAAACTGAGCCGTTGGATATGTTTTAACGGCGAACCAGTCTTTTGTGGGGAGTGAACTATCTCTATCAGACGAGCCAGTTTTCGCTGATGACATGTCTATGGAGACGCTGATTGAAGCCGTCGATAAATCATCAGGGTTGAGCTGAATAGCGGCATCAAATTTTTCAAATTGCCCCGTAAATTTGGCCCCTTGTTGGCTGCCCGTGAAAGACAACCGACTTGTTGTGGGGTCTACTTCCCAAACATATTCCCCTTGCAGGTTTTCTACTTTTTGAACTGGCGCTGTTTCTTCTATCGTCGCTTCAGAAGAAGCTTCAGTGCCGCATGCTGAAAGGAACAAAGCCCCCAAAGTGATAAAAAAGAAGCGTGATGATGAGAGACGAAATAACATGGATTATCCTTTATGTTTTAGAAAAGGAATCATCCGCATCAGGATGGTGTCCTTATTGACATAGTGGTGTTTCAGCGCCGCAGCAATATGAAGAACGATTAACGCAATTGTGAGCTTTGCTAAAATCTCATGGATGTTTTTAAAACGCTGGGTCAAAACATCACTTACTTCAATACCCGGAATGTGCGGCCAGGGAATGACTTTAAACAATTTAGTTTCTAACCCAAGAGGGGAAGAAGACACCATTGCCCACCCGGCAAGAGGGACGCCGATCATCATAAAATAAAAGCCGATATGTGTGCCTTTTGCCGCGAAGCGCTCAAAAGGCTTCATGCCTTCGGGCAAGGGTGGTGCTTTATGAGTGAGGCGCCATCCAAGCCTAGCGAGTGACAATAGCAAAACGACGATGCCAAAAGATTTGTGCCACTGGTACAATTCAAATTTTTGAAGGCCAGACGCAAATTTATGCATGTAAATGCCGCCCGCAAGTTGCCCGATGATCAAAAAGGCAATTAGCCAATGAAGAAGAATGGCAATGCGACTATAACGATCATTCATAGATACTCGGCTCATTGTGTATGTCCTTCCGGCGGCGCGAATTAGTCTTCTTTCCGCTGACGTTGATACTCACCATAATCGCCTTTAAGGCTTTCAGCCACTTCTGGCGGCATGTATTTTTCATCATGTTTAGCAAGCACACGCTCTGCCTTGAAGGTACCATCAGCCAGTAATTTGCCTTGCGCCACGACCCCTTCTTCGTCAGCAAAGAGCCCGGGCAAAAGGCCATCAAACGTAACCAAGACCGTTTCTTCAAAATCTGTCACAAGAAAAGAAACCAAAGTGCCCTCTCCTTGCACTACGGAATCTTTCACCACCATACCGCCGAGGCGAATGGTTCTCTCTGCCAATTCTTGAGCATTGGGCAGATCAGATGGGGCGTAAAAATAGACCGTGCTGCTGCGCAAGCCATAAAGCGTGAGACCAACCGCTGCAAACAGAGCTGGCAGGACAAGACCTAGCATAATTAGTCGGCGCTGACGTTTGCGAAAGCCTCTTTTTGCCGCCATCAGTCTCTCCCTTGCTTTGCCTCGCGCAAAGCCTGCCAAGCATGAAGCATTAGTCCCCCAAGGATTAAAGCGCTCACCCCCCAACAAATCGCGATCTCACGGGTAAAATCCTGCCCTAATAATGTGCTTTCCATCAGACTGTCTCTCCCGCCACTGTTTTGGCAATGCTCGGCGCGCGGCCCTTGGTTTTGCTGCCACGACGTTTCATCAAAATAACTGTCCGCATCCGCATCAACAGATATGTGCTGAATAGGAATGTATATCCCAATGCCATGGCAAGAAGAGGGAGATACATGGAGGCCGGCATAGAAGGGCCATCGGCGCGAATAATGCTCGCCTCTTGATGGAGAGATTCCCAGAAGTCGACGGAAAATTTGATGATAGGTAAATTGATCACGCCGACCATGCACAGAATTGCGGCGAGCCGTGCGGCTTGGGTTTCATTTTCAATGACCTGCCAGATCACCATATATCCGGCGTAAATAAAGAGAAGTACCAACATAGAGGTCATCCTAGCATCCCAATCCCACCAGACCCCCCAAGTCAGCTGACCCCAAACACTTCCCGTCATGAGCGCCAAAAGCGTAAAGGCAAACCCCATGGGCGCCGCTTGACGCGCAGCAATATCCGCCAATGTATGCCGCCAAACGAAACCAACAAAACTGGCCACGCCCATAATCGCGTAAGTCGCCATCGACATCCAAGCCGCAGGGACATGCACATACATGATCTTAACTGTGTCCCCTTGCCGGAAATCGGCTGGGGAAAAGCCAAGCGCCCAAATGCCCCCGCCGATCAAACAGATAAAGGCGAGCACCGCAAAGATGGGCAACAGCCATTGACTGACGCGCATGAAACGTTCTGGATTAGCAAGTTTGGAGATAAATTCCATGAGGCCTATTTAGACCCTATTCCCGAAAATGTCATTTGCCTTCGCACAAATCTGTCGACATTATTAAAGCTTAAAGTGAGATAGCTGTGACCACGCCAGAAGACACCATATCGCTCCCCTATGAGCGCGACATTTTGGATCTTGTCGCCGCTTTGGAAAAGCGCTCTGCAAGGGCCTTCACGCCCTCTGTGATGAAGCGCGTACAAAAAGACTTGGCCAAGGGGCTGACATGGCGAGCGCGAGAGGCGCTGGGAAAACGCAAAAAACGCCAACAAGTGGTTCAAGCTTTACTAGCAGCTGCGAAGGGCCAGCCCTCCCCGAGATTCTTACAGGCTTGCGAGGCGGGGAACATTACAAGCGAAGATATTGACGAAATTAGCCGTCTCACATTTGCCGCGCTCAGTCGGCATTTGAAAACTGACTTCACGCTCAATCAGCGTGCCGCCCTTGGCCGACTGGTCAGCGATTTAAAAGCGTGTCCTTATATCCAATAAAAAACCCCCGCCGAAGCGAGGGTTTTCTTTTTTTCTGTCAACTTACGTCAGTCATTCATGAAACCGAGAATGTTCAGAATGTGAATGAACAAGGTCACGAATGATCCGTAGAGCATGAAAGCGCCGAAGATGGACGCGCGGTTATTGTCCGCCTGCTCATGATACATGTTCTTGATCATCTGAGTTTCATATGCGGTCAGTGCTGAAAACACGATGACGACAAGCGCTGAAATGCCGAAGCTCATAAGACCGCTTTTGAAGATCAGGAAGTTCAAGACCATGGCGATCAAAAGGCCGATCACTGCCATGAACAAAAACTTGCCCATTGGCGCGAGGTCTTTTTTTGTTGTGTAACCGTATAGGCTAACGGAACCAAAGACAGTCGCCGTGATGAAGAAAGCTTTATAAACTTCTGTGGCCATGCCTGCGCCCGTATAGCTCGCAACGGTTGGGCCAATGAGCCATCCCCAAAGGGCAACGTAAGTCCAGTAGATCGCATGAGCGACAACTGGTGAACTAGAATAAATAAAGCGAGGGCCAATAAAACCAATCGCAATAATACCGATAAAGGGAATAAAGAAAGTCCCTTGAGCGGCTCTTGCCAATTCTGGGTTGTTCATCATTGCATAAGCAACGATTGCCGTCGCCAGCAGACCGAGACCCATATAGTTGTAGACCCCAAGCATAAATTTGCGCAGGCCTTCATCATAAGCGACACCAGCGCCAGTTTGGCTTTGGGTCTGATATTGATACTGATCGTTCATCTCAATCCTCTTTTTTGCTGCCAGAAGCCTCCCCCGAAATCAGGCGCACTTCTGGTTTGTTATAACTATAGTATGGGGTAATTTTTTTTCTTTTCAAGCACTCAAAAGATGAAGTTTTGATAGGTTTTTCTGATGGTTAAATAAGGATTAACAGATCAACCAGGTACTTTAAGTCTTGCAGCGAAGAATCCGTCCATCCCGCCTTGCCCTGCCATATGGGAGGGGAGCGTCCGCAAATAGCCTTTGGGCGAGATACACTCTTCCAACCCACCGATTTCTTCTGGCGTAATCGGCACCACCTCTAATTCAGGGTGACGCGCCAAGGCGGCAGTGATCTGGTCTTCCCCTTCAGAGCGTTGAAGCGAGCAAGTACAATAAATGATTGTGCCGCCGGGTTGGACCAGCGTAATCGCGTGATCAATGAAATTTGCCTGTAATTTCAACAAGCCTTTGAGATCATCTTCGGTTTTGCTCCAAGCCACATCTGGGTTGCGGCGTAAGGTGCCCGTGGCTGAACAAGGCGCATCCAGCAACACCCCATCCAGCAAGATTTCAGGCCGCCATTCCAGCGCATCAGCCACAATTGTTTCCGCTTCGAGCTTTGTGCGGGTCAGATTTTCGGTAACGCGCACCATTCGGCGGGGCGCGCGATCCACCGCATAGACTTTCGCCCCAGCCGCCGCCAATTGCATGGTCTTGCCCCCCGGCGCGGCACAGATATCGCCGATGGTCTTCCCTTCGAGCGTGCCAAAAAGCCGCACTGGCAATGTTGCCGCCACATCCTGCGCCCACCATAAGCCATCTTCGTAATGGGGCAGCTTTTCAACCCGTTGTGCGCCGGTTAAGCGAATCGTGCCCATGGGGAGAAGTTTCCCACTCATTTCCTTCGCTAACGCCTCTAGGTCTGTTCCCGGTTTGACGGATAGATCCAGCGGCGCTTCCGTTTGATGCGCTTCTGCGATGGCTTTAGCCTTTTGCGGCCCATAAGCCCGCTCCCAACTTCGCCAGAGCCACCCCGGCGTGTTCACCCGCATGGGCAATTTTTCCAATACAGAAGGGCCAGCCGCCGCAATTTTGCGGGAAATCGCATTGACCAAGCCTTTATACCCGTCCAATTCCCGTTTTTGCCCTGCAAGCTCTGTCGCCGTGGAAACAGCCGCATGGTCAGGTGTTTGAAGATATAGGCTTTGTGCCGCTGCAAGCCGGAGAATATCGACGATTTCAGCTGCTTTGTTCGGCAATGGACGGTCCAGATATTTGCCGGTTACCTCATCCAAGGCACCGCGATAACGCTGCACAGTTGAGACCAAATGCCGGGCAAAAGCTCTGTCAGAGCCCTCTAACGCACCGAAGGTTCTTGTTGAAATAAGCGCCGCATCCATCGGATATCCCTCGCGAATTCGACTCAAAACATCCAAAGCCGCTCTGCGAGCCCCAAGGCCTGCCATTTGCTTATTCATCTTCTCGAGGAACTCTCGCGTCTCTTCTAAAGACCGGGGGCGAAAGGCTTCCCCCTTCTCGCCCTCAGGGCCCCGCATAATATTCGGCTTTTGTTTCGGGCCACCGCGGCCTCCATCCGTCCGGCGCGGACCACGATCCCGATCTTGGCCTTCTCGTTTCGGGCGGTCTGATCCTTGGTCATTCTCGTTACGAGGAGAAAAAGGACGGCGGGGAGCATCATTATTTGTCATGCCCCGTCCATGCCACGGAAGGCGCGCGCTGTCATGTATGTTTTCACGATTGCGACCATCACAGGCCAAAAAGCTATGATGATTTTACCACAACAAGATGTGATATTTTCAAGCAAAGCCTATTTAGGGCTTGGTCGCACGCCCATTAGCCGTTAACCTTCAATTAACGTATGGGCTGTTGCCACGAGAAATCTGTGCTACTGTGCCATTTGGATGAAACTTTGACACACTTATCAGGGGATTTACGATGATCAAAAAAATTCTAGCTTGCGGCGCTGCTCTGGCCCTTGCCTCTTCACTGGCATCACCTGCCGCAGCCCAAAACACCCTTGGTGCCCAAAACGGTGGATCATCTAGCACATCACAAATCATTCCAAATTTTGATACAGACAATCTGATTCCAATCTTGGAAGAAATGGGCCTTGAATGGCGCGGCGTCAGTGTTCCCGGTCAAAATGGCACGAATAAAAACGTTCTTCTCGCGCGGGCTTCAAATGGCATTACTTTCGCGCTTGAGCCAACAGCATGTCGCCAAGGCGTGAATAGCGGCTGTATTGGCCTTTCACTTGTTGCAGGTTTTGACGGGAATGCCCCTCAAAGCGCGGTGAATTCATTTAACTATCGGTATCACTTTGTGAGTGCTGGATTGGACCCATCTGGTGCCGCTTTCCTTACCCGTTATGACAGTGCTGATTTTGGAACAGTCCGAGGTAACGTTATTTCCAGCATCTATAACTTTGCGAGTATTAGCGGGACATTCAGAGAAGCATTAAACGGCTCCAAGCAGACAGTTAGCTTGGACTCATTCGCGACCGACATGGAAGCTTCTAGTTTAAACCGCCAAGCCCTCGTTGCGGCAGGCATTCAAGTTGAAGATGCCAATAAAGCTTTGAACGGCCATGTGGCTGGTTTTGAACGCGCTGGTGAATTAATGAAAGTGCTTGTCAAAGCAGACGAGAAAGCACCCGGCAAAATTTTGAATACGATCGGCAAATAATCTCTGGCCGATCAGTTGATGTTAAAAAAACCCGGTCATCTTGGCCGGGTTTTTTATGAGCGAAACATCTTAGCGTTTCAAATGGGCTTTGCTTTCCTGATATTGTGAATGCTTGCCGAAACATACATACTACGTAAGACTTAGCCTTTGATTCAAGACGCCCTTCAATTGAGGATCCGAAAATGAACAAGACCCCTTTCCTATACGGCCTACTCCCTGCCCTTTTCCTCTCTGCATGTAGCAGCCTTTCGCTTAATCAGCCTGAGGCGGAAACGACGGCAGTAGCCACCGCCAAAGAATCAATTGGCCTTGCGCAGATAGACCTGCGTGTCCGCGAAGACGACACAGCCCCCTATCAATCCATTGAACAAATCACGGTGCCGGACACCCATGTCATTGGCGATAAAATCTTTCCATATGAAGGCATTGGTTGGGAAAATGCTTATATTGGGTATCGGATATATCTCGATGAACGCGCAGGATTAGACATTTTTGGGAAACGCGTTGAAGCCCCCTCCTTACAAAGAATTGAGGCGGACACAGACTATCACAGTTTAGCCGATTGGGGCATGGATGTGCTCAAAGTTGGACCGAGCCGAGGCATTGGCGGTCTTGGGGTGATGAAAAATGGTCATCCCGTTATGTTTGGGAAATTGGCTTCGTTGAAAACCACCATTAATCGCGATACAGCCGATGTGGCAGAATTTACAATTGATTATAATGGTATTCAGCTTACGGATGATCAAACCGCAAGTGTTTCCGCCACATATAGCCTTGAAGCGGATAGCCCGCTAACCCACATCACAGCAAGCATCACCGACGGGGATTTGCCTTTGGCGACTGGCCTTGTGATTCATGAAAATGCGTCTCTCCTGGTTTCTGAAGGCGGCACGCCATGGCAATATATTGCGAATTATGGCTTGCAGTCTGAGAATAAAGACAATCTGGGTCTCGCACTTTTTTATCGCACAGATGAAGCCACCTATGAGGGCATATCCGATGCAAGCCAAAGCTATGTGATCACGTTCAAAGCCCCGGTTGTTCATTACAAAATAATGGGCGCTTGGGAGCAGGATAAATTAAACATCAAAACAAAAGATGCCTTTGAAGCTTATCTGACCAAAACCCTTTCTAACTTAAACGCGACAACGCCATAACAAGAATGCCGCGACATGGATCTTAAATATTCCGCAGATAAAATTCGGTATCGCACAATGCTCAATGAAGAATTGCGCGATGCCTTTGTGATTTCGAATTTGTTTCAACCAGATGAAATGCCCCTCACCTATTCTGATATTGATCGCGGCGTTATCGGCTCTGCGGTGCCTTTATCAAAAGATTTGTCCCTGCCTACTCATAAAGAACTCGCGGCAGACTATTTTGCCGAGCGCCGAGAAATTGGGGTCATCAATATTGGCGGCGATGGCACAATCATTGTCGACGGCGCCCGATATGAGATGGCAAATCGCGATAGTCTTTATATTGCCAAAGGCAGCCGCGAGGTTATTTTCTCCAGCAAAGAGAAAACCACGCCCGCCAAATTCTATTTTGTAAGTTACCCGGCCCATACGGCTTATCAGACGACACATGTGCCACAAGCTTCGGCGCACCGAATAGAATTAGGCACGCAAGCAAAAGCTAATAAACGGGTGATTTATCAATCCATTCGCCCCGGCATTGTTGAGACTTGCCAAATCGTGATGGGCTTCACCAGCCTTGAAGAAGGCAATGTATGGAACACTTTCCCACCCCATACGCACAAAAGACGGTCAGAATATTACATGTATTTCGACCTGCCCGAAGGCGAACGGATGCTTCACCTTATGGGGGAAGAAGAAAATGTTCGTAGTCTCATTCTGAGCAATCAAGAAGTTGCCCTATCACCAAGTTGGTCCATGCATAGCGGCTGCGGCACCTCTGCTTATACATTTATCTGGAGTATGGGCGGGGAGAATCAAGAATTCGACGATATGGACCATATTACCCCCACCAACCTAAAATAAATTTTGTAAAGCTAGCATAGTCTGGCGGTCCCAGAAGGATTCGAACCTTCGGCCTCTGCCTTCGGAGGGCAGCGCTCTATCCAGCTGAGCTATGGAACCGTGGGCTTTCTATAATCGAAGCGGCATGGCGGAGCAAATGATTTTCTTGAGCGCCTCAGGAGAAGTTTAAGGCCCTCACGCTTGACTTCCCCCCTGCGCCACGCCAAGCCTTACCGTAGATGGTGCCTGTAATGGGCCTAATAGGGAAGTCGTTTCAAAACCGACGCTGTTCCCGCAACTGTGTTTGGTGAGTGTATCGCTTAGATGCCACTGGGTCTTTTTTCAAGATTTGGGAAGGCAGCGATAGATAATGACCCAAGAGCCAGGAGACCTGCCATCTGCGTCGCTCGCCCCGAGACCGGGATAGTCTTTGGTGCAGGTCTTTCCTTTGAAGCGACAATTTTGGCTGTGCTGTTTTTAAAGAGCAGGACAGAATTGTTCACTGTGCCTTCCTCAAAGGCAAAGAAGGGTCTTATTGTGTCTGTTTTTTCAAAATCGCTATTCTTAAGCGTCTGCTCGCTTGCCTTGCCAAGCGTCAGTTTTGCTTTTCAAAATCCGTCAACTGACGATGAGATCATCATTGAAGGCACGCGCCTGCCCACGCCTTTGGCTGAGACAGGAACGGCGATAACTGTAGTTCAAGCGGATGAAATTGAAGCAAAAGCCTATCAGTTTTTAATTGATGCCCTTGCCGCCGCCCCCGGCGTGACCACAACGCAAACTGGCAGCTATGGCGGCGTTGCCAATGTGCGTATCCGCGGCGGGTCTGTTTCTCAAAGTTTAGTTTTGCTGGATGGGGTGCCCATTGGTGACCCTTCCGGGGTTGATGGCGCCTATGATTTTTCGCTTTTGGATACGGCAGAAATTGAACGGGTCGAAATTTTGCGCGGCGCGCAATCAACCCTTTGGGGCTCAGACGCCATGGGCGGCGTGATCAATATTATCAGTAAACAGCCGGATCAGGGCTTAGAGGCAACTGTTTTTGTGGAAGGAGGCGCCTTCAATACAGCGCGCGGCGGCGCAACACTAAGCGGCGCAAATCAGCGTGGCGGCTTTCGGCTAGCCGCAACGACTATTACGACCGATGGCATCTCCAAAGCAGATGAAGCCAATGGCAACACTGAAGAAGATGGCTATGACGGTGCAACACTATCTGCACAAGCGAATTTAGCTCTGACAAACACAATGCGCCTCGACGCTCATTTGCGTTATATGGAAAATGATTTTGAAATTGATGGGTTTGTGCCGCCCAGTTTTGCTTTGGCAGATACAGCCGACACTTCAGAAGCAGAGCAACTCATCGGTAATTTGCGCTTGACGCTTGAGCAACTTGAAGGGTCATTGACCCATCAATTCTCCGTAGGCGGTACAAAAATAGATCGCGGCGGCGTATTTGGAGGTTTTGCCTCTGGCAATGAAGGCGAGCGCACGATCTTGCGCTATCAGGGAACCGCTACAGTAAACGACAATTATCGTCTTGCATTTGGGGTTGAACAAGAAACAGCTTCCAGCGAAAGCACTTTTTCACCCAAAGCAGAAACGGATAATCAAGGGCTTTTCTTACTGGTAGAAGCCAAACAAATTGAAGGCCTCACTCTGACAGGCGGCTTACGGCGAGATGACCATAGTGATTTTGGCGGCGTCACCACAGGCCGCGCTGCTTTTGCTTATGACCTTGGTGCATTCGTCTTTCGAGGGTCTTACAGCCAAGGATACAAAGCGCCAACAGTGTTTCAATTGACCAGCAGTTTTGGCCCCCTGCCCCCTAATGCAGACCTTCAACCAGAGACAAGCGAAGGATTTGACCTCGGGGTAGATTGGCAAAAGGGACGCACAACAGCCAGCCTCACCTATTTTAGTCGCCATACGGAAGATGAGATTATCTTTGATCTTGATTCGCGATATTCTAATCTCGATGAAACTGAAGCAACCGGCGTAGAAGCTGACTTCGCCTTTGGCCTATCAGAAACACTTTCTTTGAATGGCAGCTATACCTATATCGATGCCACAAACAGTCTGACAGGATTACGCCAAATTCGCACGCCAGAACATTCAGGCGACCTCACTTTGGCATATCAGCAAGAACGCCTAAGCGGAAATATCACCGCCAGATATAATGGCGAGGAGCTTGAAAATGCGCGCTTTGGTCCCCAGGTCGATGCTTGGACGCGTCTCGATATTGCCGGAAATTATCAATTAACCCCAATGTTGGGCTTTTATGCCCGCATCGAAAATATAACCGATGAAGACTATCAACAAGTTTCAGGATATGGCACGCCCGGGCGATCTGCCTATGGGGGGCTACGCCTCAAGCTTTAACTAAGACCGAACAGCGCAATCCGTTTTGCCTGTCTCCGAAAACATGCTAGATCGCTTTGATGATAAATTTCAAAGGGGTATAGTTTGTGACCATGCTTGATCTATTGGTGATTGGTGGCGGCATTAATGGGGTTGGTATTGCCCGGGATGCGGCAGGGCGCGGCATGAAAGTGGCGCTTTGCGAAAAAGATGACCTTGCCAGCCATACCTCTTCGGCGAGCACAAAATTGATCCATGGCGGCCTGCGCTATTTGGAACATTATGAATTTAGATTGGTCCGAGAATCATTAAAAGAACGCGAAGTCTTGCTTCGGGCAGCGCCTCATATTATCTGGCCGATGCGCTTTGTGCTGCCTTATGATAAAGGATTGCGTCCCGCGCTCTTGCTCCGTACAGGCCTCTTTTTATATGATCATATTGGCGGGCGCAAAATGCTGCCGAAAACATCTAAAGCTGATCTTGATGCCGCGCCCCATGAAGATGTTTTGCAGGAGAGATTGACTTTTGGGTATGAATATTCCGATTGCTGGGTCGAAGATGCAAGGCTTGTGGCATTAAGCGCTGTTGATGCGAAAGAGCGCGGCGCAGATATTATGACCCGTACAGAATGTGTCGCCCTATCGCGAAAAAATGGCCACTGGGAAGCAGTCCTTAAATCTTCTACAGGCGAAGAAAAAACAATTACCGCTAAAGCCGTGGCGAATGCTGCAGGGCCTTGGGTGGATGATTTATTAGAGCAAGTATATCCCGGCAAAAACAAGAAAAACCTTCGCCTCGTAAAAGGCAGCCATATTGTTTGCCATAAGCTATATGAAGGCGATCACTGCTACATTTTCCAAAATGCGGATAATCGCATCATTTTCGCAATCCCTTACGAAGGGGATTATACATTGGTGGGGACAACAGATCAAAGCTTTAGCGGCGATCAAAATGTTGTGGAGATTTCAGAAGAAGAAACAGATTATCTATGCAATGCAGCAAGTGAATATTTTCGCAAAGCCGTTACCCGAGAAGATATAGCGTGGACTTATGCTGGTGTTCGCCCGCTTTATGATGATCAAAAATCAGATAATTCGACGGTAACACGAGACTATGTGTTTGATGTGGATGCCCCTGAACATGAAGGCAAGACCGCCCCTCCTATTCTCTCAGTTTTTGGCGGGAAACTAACAACTTTCCGCAAACTCTCAGAACATGCATTGGAAAAGCTCAGTGCTTATATTGATGTCAAAGGCGAAGCTTGGACGCGCGAAGCCGTTCTTCCTGGTGGGGATATTCCTGAGGCAAATTTTGACAGCTACTTTGCGAAGATGCGCCAGACTTATGGCTGGATGGACGAAAAAACACTTCGCCGCATGGCAAGATATTACGGAACGCGCCTGCCACTCGTTTTAGGCAATGCCAAAAGCACAGCGGATTTAGGGCAATCCTTTGGGGCAGGTCTGACCGAAGCAGAAATCCAATATCTCATTGCTCAGGAATTTGTGACCTGCGCGGACGATGTTCTTTGGCGCAGAACTAAATTAGGCCTGCATATGAACGACGCTGAGAAACAAGCCGTTACAAGTTGGTTTGAGGCGCAAAGCTAAAACTGTTTCTTTTGCAGTAGATGTCAAAAGTTGAAACGATTTACATCACAAAAAAGCGCTCCCTTTTTTCAAAGAGAGCGCTTTTTATTTTTTGATATAAGAAACTTATTTTTTATGTGTGATCTTAAGATCAAGCATTTCAATTGAAGCCGCTGGGTCAGCTGCCGCTGCTTCAAAGGCTTCTAATTTCACGGCCTCTTTTGGCGCCATTTCAATTTTCAACTCGCCGCCTTCTGTAATAAAGCTGGAAAGCGCAGTCATATATCCTGGCACGCGCGGAGACATTTCATTAAATTGAGCGCCGCCCATCATGATGAGACCAGGCGCTGCTGCACGCATTTGCGCCCCTTCTTGGCCCATCTGCGCGCCGACAATACCAAAGATGAGATCGAGCATTTTCTCGTCTTTGACTGTGAAGGAGAAGCTTTTGAATGCTGCGTTTTCCATGCCTGTTTCTAAATCAGTTGGGAAGACTTTTTCTGCTTCGCCGTCTGCTGGTTCAGCGTAAAAAGCTTCAAAAGCCTTTTTCTTTGCTTCACTCGCTTCAATGATTGGCTTTAAGGGCGCGCCTGAGGCAGCAAAGTTCATGTCTAAATTGACAAAACCATCTAGTGCAGAAACATACTCAAAATTGGCGTTGCCTTTTTTAGCATCATATTGCCACTCAAGTTCAGAGTCGCCTTTTATGACTTTCACGTCTGCATCTTCGAGCACTTTCATCATAGCTTCATCTTCTGAGCCAATATAAGCCCCTAGATAAAGTGTTTGATCTTTTGTGTAGGAGCGAATTTTTGTTGGGACCATCCAAGAAAACTCAATCGGCTCGAGCACAGAAAGTTTTGTTTCTGCGGCCAAGTTGCCATCGATATAAGACTGAAAATCATTTGCTTCAAATCGACCGATCGCAATCAAGTCTTTAGCAGAAGCAGGCGGTGTTTCGCCGCTTTCCAGATAAGGCAACATGCCTGCAATGCTGCCACCATTCCAAGTAACAGACTTACCGACGGCACGGGCATTCAAGGGCATGATAAAGTTACCAAGAGGGCCATTGATCAAAGCAGCAAACTGCGGCGAAACGGCCGCCAAGTCGCGGCGTACTTGTTCTGATTGCTCTATTGTATAATCAAAATCTTTCATCGCAATGGGGCCGAGTGATCCATTTGCCATACGGCCAATGCGCATATCCGCCACTGTTGCTGCGAGAACAGGTGTATCCTCATTAAACTCTGGGAAGTTTGCTTTCATCCCTTTAATATTCATACCGCCAAAATCAAAACTCTTTAGCGCATTCGCAAATTGAGCGCTCTCTTCCAAGCCGTTCATATATTCATCATTGACCGGTTTGATTTTAAGAGAATTCAATTCAATCGCCTCAAAAGCCAAAGAAGGACCGGCGCCGAATGCTGCTTTATCGACAGGAGCAGCGTCGACTTTTGATTCCGCCTGGCGCATCGCGCGTTCCAGATCCGGGTTCGCCATTTCCAACTTTACGTCGAACGCGCGAATACGATTAAAGATTTCGCCCATTTTTCCGTCGGCAACGCCTGTTTTCACGGCTTCAATTTGATCTGGCTGCACGCCATAAAGCTCCAAACGGCCAATGGAGAACATGTCACCATCTTCTTCGCGGGTCAGGCCTGTTACAACCGTCGCGCCAATTTTGGAATCGAATTTGGACTCAGTGAATGTGAAACCATCCATGTCGCCTGTTGGAGACAAGGAAATCATCAAAGCTTCAAAATCCAGCTCCTTGCCGCCTTTCAGCTTATAAGACGCATCAATTGGGGACTTGCCTGAAGTGAGTTTCGCGACTTCTTTGCTAGACGCGCCAGAAGCCGCTTTGGTCTCGCCGCCTTTGCAAGCTGTCATGCCCAAAGCAAGAGCAGCTGCCGCCCCCAATAAAGCTGTTTTCGTAAATTTGTTTGTAGAGGTGATCCCCATAAGTATTCTCCAGAGTAAATAACCGTCTGCCCTGACAGAACGGTTTGGTAAAACTAAATCATATCAGAAGGTTACCTTAGTGCTTCTATCAGACCGCATGGCAAAAAAATCATGCTATCGACAAAAACGTCCAATAGAGACCCCCTCCTCAACCCCTTTGTGGGTATAATTGCCCCCATTTGCAAGGTTATGCTTACAGCTTTTCGCCCCTAACTATGGCATGAATAAGGTCTTGGGCTTCGGGCGCATCCCATTTCGCCTCCCCTTCGAGCCGCCCCACTTCCACGCCTTTTTTATCGTAAATGATGGTGAGCGGCAAAAATTCGACACTGCCATAGGTCGACCCAAAGGTCATTTGCGGGTCACGGTAAAGCGGCAAGCTCTCTGCCCCAGCACGTTTCAACAAATCCCGCAGAAATTCTGGTGATTTACGATCTAAAGCTACCGGCAAAACCACAAAATCCTCTGTCCCTATGATCTCTTGCAACTGGGCAAGGCTTGGCAACTCCTCCAGGCAAGGGGCGCACCAGCTCGCCCATAAGTTCACCAAAACGACTTTCCCCTTAAAATCAGCAATGAACCTCATTTCTTCGCCATCCATAAAAGGCGCATCGGTCGCTTTACGCGGTGGAAAAGCTTTCTCAAAATCAGCCATCTCCCCGACTAAGCGATCAGGCGTATCATCATAGCTCGGCTTAAACATGGACGAGAGCAGGATAAAGGCGAGATAGGCGCCGCCAATCCATAGCCAGAGGATCAGCAAAAACCGCGGTTGCAGAAATTTCGCAAAGCCAGTGGGTCCAACGGGGGTTTCGTCTTGTGCCGATTGTTTTGGCAATTCTGGTGACGTCATTAGGAATTTTCCCTATTCATGAGAGGTGAATGAGATATATAGAGCCTTATGACAGATAGTAAGAGCACAAAATCCTCAAATCACACCTCAAATGAAATGTGGGGCGGCCGTTTTGCGGCGGGGCCCTCTGCCATTATGCAGGAAATTAATGCGTCGATTGATATAGACAAGCGCTTATGGCGAGAAGACATTGACGGGTCTAAAGCCCACGCCAACATGTTGGCGGCGCAAGGCATTATTACGGCAGAAGATCGTGACCAAATTTTAGGGGGCCTTGCGAAAATTGCTGAGGAAATCAGCATTGGTGCTTTTGCTTTTTCTGCTGAACGTGAAGATATTCATATGAATATTGAAGCAAGGCTGGCGGATTTGATTGGCCCTGCCGCTGGCAGGCTCCATACAGCCCGCTCTCGCAATGATCAGGTGGCTACAGATTTCAGGCTATGGTGCCGCGCCGCGGCAACGCGGATGATGGCTGGGCTGTCTGCCTTACAAACAGCATTGGTTGAAAAAGCCGAAACCCATGCGGACACCGTGATGCCCGGCTTCACGCATTTGCAAACGGCGCAGCCTGTAACTTTTGGCCACCATTGTTTGGCCTATGTTGAAATGTTCGCGAGAGATAAAGGCCGCTTTGAAGATGCCCGCGCACGGCTCAACGAAAACCCACTGGGCGCAGCAGCCTTAGCAGGCACCTCATTTCCGTTAGACCGCGAAGCCACCAGCGCCTCCCTTGGCTTTGACCGCCCCATGGCCAATTCGCTCGACGCCGTCTCGTCGCGTGATTTTGCCTTAGAACTTCTGGCCGCAGCCTCTATTTGCGCGGTCCATGTCTCTCGTTTGGCAGAAGAAATTGTCAATTGGTCTTCAGCGCAATTTGGTTTTGTTCAGCTCTCGGATCGTTTTTCAACGGGCTCTTCAATTATGCCCCAAAAGAAAAATCCGGATGCAGCAGAACTGTGCCGTGCAAAATCTGGCCGGATCATTGGGGACTTAAATGCCCTTCTGATCATGCTGAAAGGGCTTCCGCTGGCTTATTCCAAAGATATGCAAGAAGACAAAGAACAGACTTTTGATGGCATTGACGCATTGGAACTTGCGCTTGCGGCGATGTCTGGCATGATTTCTGATATGTCGGTCAATGAAGCAAATATGGCTGCCGCTGCTGGCAGCGCTTTTTCCACTGCAACGGATTTGGCAGACTGGCTCGTTCGTGTGCTGAATATGCCGTTCCGACAAGCGCATCATGTGACCGGCGCTTTGGTGGCAATGGCTGAAAGCAAAGGTGTAGACCTTGCTGATTTGTCGCTCGACGATATGCAAAGCGTTGAACAAAGCATTACGCAAGATGTTTTCTCGGTGTTGACAGTTGAAGCTTCTGTCGCGTCTCGCACATCTTTTGGCGGCACAGCGCCGGACAATGTTCGCCAGCAAGCCCGCCAATGGCAAGCTGCCTTAACTGATCAATAGCTGGAGAGTTTTCATGAAAAAAATCACCCTCGCTTTCGTCGCCCTTCTTTTCGCGTTTAGCCTTGGGGCATGCGGCAAAAAAACGCCGCTTAAAACACCGCCCCAGCCAGACTTACAGATCACCCAGCAAAGCTAAATCATGCATCACTTTGACTATAAAAATAACGCCCTACATGGCGAAGATGTTGCGTTGAGCGACATTGCCGAAAAAGTTGGCACCCCGTTTTATTGCTATTCAGCCGCCACTTTGCGCCGACATTTTCGGGTTTTTGCCGATGCTTTTAAAGGCCAAGACACGCTTGTCGCTTATTCCGTAAAATCCTTATCCAACCTAGCGGTTTTGAAGCTTCTTGCAAATGAAGGCGCTGGCGCAGATGTCGTCTCGGCAGGGGAATTGAAACGCGCGCGCGCTGTGGGCATTCCCGCAAAAAAAATCGTCTTTTCTGGCGTTGGCAAAACGATTGATGAAATGACCCTGGCATTAGAAGAAGGTATTCATCAATTCAATGTAGAATCAGAACCTGAATTGTTGCAGCTGTCAGAAGTTGCTACACGGATGAACAAGCGAGCGCAAATTGCGATCCGCGTCAATCCAGATGTTTCTGCTGGTGGACATGACAAAATTTCCACTGGCCGCAAAGAAGATAAATTCGGTATATCTTGGGAGCGAGCTGAAGAGGTTTATGCCCAAGCAAAGGACCTGCCGGGCATAGACGTCGTGGGCGTTGACATTCATATTGGCTCGCAAATCACTGATCTTGCGCCATTTGAACAAGCTTTTACCAAAGTCACAAAGCTTGTTGAAACGTTGCGCGCGCAAGGATGTCCAATTTCTCGGTTGGACCTTGGTGGCGGGCTTGGCATTCCCTATCACCATAATCATGGAACCAACACGCCGCCCCCGCCAACACCTTCAGAATATGCCGCGTTGATACGTAAAATTACAGACCCTCTTGATGTGCAGCTGATTTTTGAACCGGGCCGAATGATTGTAGGGAATGCAGGCATTTTGGTCGCCAAAACCATCTTCGTCAAAGATGGAGATGTTCGGCGATTTTTAATCTTGGATGCGGCGATGAATGATCTGATCCGCCCTGCGCTTTATGATGCTTATCACGAAGTCATTCCTGTTAAAGAACCGGCAGCAACAGCGGAAATGGCTCAGGTGGATTTGGTGGGACCGGTTTGTGAAACGGGAGACACTTTTGCCCGGCAGCGCAATATGCCGCCTGTGCAAAAAGGAGACCTAGTCGCCTTTTTGTCTGCTGGTGCTTATGGGGCTGTGCAAGCCTCAGAATATAATACCAGACCGCTTGTTCCTGAAGTTCTCGTCGATGGGGATCAATTCGCAGTGATCCGTGAACGCCCCACTGTGGAAGATATTCTCAAGCGAGAAATCATTCCTGATTGGCTCTAAAAGACCCCGGTGATAAACATATTGTTCAAGACAATTAGGCCCTGAATGGAAACCGATACTGAGAAAACGGCAATGACGAAACGTTGTGGGAACCAGATCAGCATCGCGGTTGCCAAAAGCTGAAGGGCAAACTTCATCGGGATCCACGCTTCATTATAATGTTGCATGACGAAGTTCATCATTGGGTTGGCTTCTTCTGCCACCGTCATTCGAATGCCATAGAGCGTCGTGATCATGTCCAGACAACCGATCATATTATAGATTAACGCCAACGCCAGCGCCGTGCGGACCATGCTTTTGTCGCGCCGGGCAATCTCTGCAAAATGCGAGAGTTTCTGGAAGCGATTAATGATCATCTCAGGCAATGTCTGGGGTGTCGTGCTGGCTTTCATTGCGGGGTCATCCTTCACTTGGTTTGATCTTAATCTTTTGTTTACATACAAAGCAAAGGCCATGCCGCGTCTGTGTTCTTTAGCCATCTCCTCCCACCAAGCCTCTGATTTATTGGGCGACCAAGGCCGAACCATGTCGCAGTTATGTCGCGAGCATGTCCTTGAAAAGACCCAAGAATGACAGATTTGATAATCGACCTGTAAGACGTGACCCTTTATAAAGACCGTATGAGCAAGACGCGCCCCTCTTCAGCCCCTAAAAACGTGCCAAAACGTACCGGTCGGCGCGGGCCGACCTTATTAACCACAAGGCTTGTTCTGTTTTGGGAAAAGCTTTGGCCAGCTTCGCTCAAGCCCCTCGGCATTATCTCAATATTCGTCTTGCTTGGCCTGTTCGGCCTTTGGAAATATATGCCATGGCCGATACATTTCGGCTTATTGGCTGTGCTGGCCCTTGGGCTTGGTTATTATTTGTGGCGAGATATTCGCCCTTTGGGCTGGCCCACCCGGGCCGACGCCCAGCGCCGCCTCGAAGGTGATAGTAATCTTCCTGTAGGCACCATCCAAGAATTAGATGATACGCCCTTTGACCCGACACAAGAAAACAGCCCCCTTTGGCAACAACACCAAGAAAGACTGGCCAAAGCGGCGCGCAACGCAAGGCTCAAAGGCATTCGCGCCACAGCAGACAGCGTCGACCCTTATCAATTGCGCTATGCCGTTGTTCTGATGGCAGCCATGGCGCTGTTTATGAATAATGATCAGATTGGCCAACGCCTTGCCAATGGCTTTTCGCCACAAGCAGCCAGCGGTGTTCCGATTACGGTGGATCTTTGGATAGATCCTCCTTCCTATACAGGCCGCCCTCCCTTGATCATTAGTCAGTCCAGCGTTTTGGCCGAAGGCGCACAAGAACAATTAGATGTGCCAGCAGGCTCCATCGTGAATATCAGATTACACGGCGCAAGGCACCAAGGCTTTGGCGCGACCAAAGCCATTTTTGAGACGGCCGAAAAAAAGAATAAGGTGAACTTCACCAAAGAAGGCAACACTTTGTTGGCCACGATTGACTTGACAGAAAACGCAGCGCTCGCCTTGAAAACAGGACGTGTGGAAACAAATTGGCCCATTGCAGTTATTGCGGATCGTCCACCGACAATTGCCTATACCGAAAAACCGCTCACCACTGATAATAATACAGTGCGATTGCCCGTGGCGATTGGCGATGATTATGGTGTGGCTGATGCCGTCGTGCTCATGCAATTGGTGGCGGACCAGCCGCGACCATTGGATAGCCCTGCTCTCGCCCCTAGCCAAACATCGAAAATTGTTGAATTGCCTTTGCCCGGCTTGCGCGGGAACCCTGGACCAAGAGTAGCCGAAATTAATCTTGAAAAGCACCCTTGGGCTGGGTTGCAAGTTCGATTACGGGTTAAAATTACGGATGGCGCGGGCCAAACCGGGGAAACTTTGTCTGAACCCGTCACCTTGCCTGAACGCGAATTTTATAATCCTGTGGCGCGAGCGATCATTGATGAAAGACGCAATCTGGCGGTCGCCCCCTCTAGTTGGCCCCGCACCAGCCGCGCACTTTTTGCTATGTCAGATAGGTCCACCTCACCAGAGCTTTGGTATAATAGCCTTGCAGATTATCTCTTAGTGCGAACTGCCTATTATAAAGTTTCAAACAATAATGGTGAAAATATTGATCGTATGGTGGACGAGTTTTGGCCTCTTGCCATGCAATTGGAAGATCAAGAACTGGAATTGGCGCGGCGTGCTTTGGCAGCGGCACAAAATAATTTGCGCGAGGCGCTGGAGCGCGGTGCCTCCCCCCAGGAAATCCGTGAACTGATTGAAGAACTTCGCACCGCGATGCAAAATTATATCGCCGCATTGGCAGAGAGCGGCCAAGCCCAATTGGCGGAAGGCGAAACATCGGAACAGCTCGAGTCTAAAGATTTAGATGATATGCTAGACGATATCGCGAAACTTTCAGAGGCAGATGCCAATGATGCCGCACGCCAACTTCTCGCTGAGCTGGAAAGCATGTTGGAGAACATGAAAATCAGCGAAGGCGGAGAAGGCCAAGGCGGGCAGCAAGGTGGCAAAGGCATGGGGCAATCAAGCGGCCAATCTGGTCAAGGCGGCGGACAAGGCGGTCAAGGCCAATCCCAAGGCAGCAAACAATTAGATGCGGCAGGAGAGTTGATCGAACAACAACGCGCTTTGACGGATGAAACATATTCTGCAGCCAGAGGCACAAGCGAAGATGGCAAAGCCCCTCGTGGAAGCGGCGCTCTTCAAAAAGACCAACAAGATATTGCGGGCGACGTTGAGCGGCTGATTGAAGGCTTGAACGGCATTAATCCAGAAGACGACGCCACCAAAGAAGCCATAGAGATGGCGATCACGTCTTATGAAGAAGCATTAGCGCGCATGAAAAATGCCAATGATGCGCTTGGCGTCAATCGTTTAGATAGCGCCAACCGCGCCCAATCCGAAGCGCTGGCTGCGCTGCGCGATGGTGCCGGAGCGATAGGCGATGCGCGATCTGCGGCCAATAAGGCAAATGGCGAGAATGGCAAAGGTGAGCAAAGCGGCGAGCAATCAGGCGGCCAAGGCGGGCTGCAAGCCGGGAGCAATAATAATAATCTCGATCCATTAGGCCGTCCCTTTGGCGGGCAGCAATTGGGCGGGCAAGATGTAGGCATCCCTGATTATGCTAATCCAGAAAAAGCACGCGAATTGATCGAAGAGCTCCGTAGGCGGATTGCTGAGCCGGGCCGGACAAAAGAAGAAATTGAATATCTGGAAAGGTTGCTGGAGCGGTTTTAAACCAAGCTCGAGCCTCCCTGCTCTTCCTATCTTAAATTCGGCACCACAGATTGTGGACGATGCGCCGCGCCGCCACCGCTTGCTCTTGTGCCATTGCCAGAGCCAAAGCTTGGCTCTTTCCGCGTGCTCCGTGTCTCAAACGCTGCTTGAGGCTGAGGCACATTGTCCATCGCCTCAACATCGCCCCCACCAGCAGGCTCTGGGTGGCCGAAATAAAAACCTTGCCCAAGGCCGCATTGTGCTTTCTTCGCCGCCGTTGCCAATTGCTGGGTTTCGATGCCTTCAGCAATAACTGCCATACCAAGCTTAGACGCCATGTCCACGGCGCTGGACAACACGGTCTCTGCCTGCTTTCCGCCGCCCAAGAGCGACTTGTCTGTTTTTAAAATATCGAATTTGAATTTAGACAGCGTACTGAGGTTTGAATACCCTGCGCCGAAATCATCCAAGGCCAAAGAGCACCCCGCTTGGCGCAGCGCCTTTACGACAGAAAGCAACTTGCCCGGATTATCCGCCAAATGACGCTCCGTCATTTCCACCACCAAGGCCCCTGCTGGTAAGCGATGTTCTTTGATGGTTCGACTGATGGCCTTGACCAAATTGTCGTTGAGCAAATCCCGCTGGCTGACATTGACGGTAACAAATGGTTTTTGATCCGGCGCATTTTCGCACCAATCTGCCAATTCCTGCGCCGCTTCGCGCAAGACAACTTCGGTCATTTCCAACCCGAACCCGGCATTCACAACATCTTCAACAAATTCTTCCGCTTCCAAAATACGATCACCGCGATGCCATCGCACAAGCGCTTCAAAACCCACAGTTTGCTCATCAGCAAGCCGCACAATTGGCTGGAAATATGCTTTAAAATCCCCCCGTGCCAGCGCCGCGCTCACTTCTTCCGCATTCACACGAGACAGAGCCGCAGGCTTTGAGGCAGGAGCTGCCTGCGCCGCCGCTATGGGCGCGCCAGAAATATCCGCCGTTAAAGCAGCAACCAGCCCATCTTCATCCACATCACGAAACCCATTGAGTTCAACGCGTTCATTATTGACCAAATCAAGAGTGATGCTGAACGGACCAGAGCGCGGCTGCTCCCCGCCTAAAATTGCTTCGTCAAATGTCTCTAAACTATGTTCCGCCACCAGATCACGCATCTGCGCTGGCTCCATCTCTGCGCCAGACAACCCAAATGCAGTAGACATCATGCTGCTCGCCGTGGCTCCTTCTGGGGTCCACTGCCAGTCACCGCTTGGCGTGGCCGCAACAGCGGTCGCTGTCGGCAAGTCTGACCGACGACGTCCCCAAAGCGACGAGGTGGGCGAACGCCCTTCTGGCATCGTTTTGCGCGGGGCACGGTTTCTGGTTTTTGGCTCAACAGCAATCGGCTCAGGCGACATCTGCCGATCAGGCGCAGGACCATCGCGCATGGCTGGCGCAATCAACCCCATATCTTCATCATCTTCCGCGTTCAAATCCGTCACGAAATCTGGCGCATCCAAAATCGGCTCTTCGCGCTGCCCTTTGCGATTGCCGCCGAAAAATTTCTTCTTAGGAACGGCGGATGTCTCATCGTCAACCATAGGCTCAGGAGAAGCCTTAGCGGGGTGTGTCATTGGTTTATCCGTTAGGATACCTGCACCTGCCGCCGCAGCGCCAGAGGCCACTGCCACGGCAGCAAAACTATTGCCAATCGTACCCGCCAAAACAGCGAGCATCACGCCGCCAGATAATAAGAAATGCGGCAAGGCCACCATGATCCAGCTTGGCGCAACCATTTTGGCCACCATAGGCGCCACAATCAATGAAGCGCCAGCCATGATAATGCCCGGGGCAACTCCAAGGGCCAAGCGGTCGCCCCGCGCCGCGCCTTGATATAGGGTGAGCAAAACAGCAAATCCGGCCATGCCCAGAAGGCCTAGTTTCAACACTGGTTCTGAATCAAAAATATTTGCCGCGCCAACAGCTGCAAACCCGATCGCCGCAATAATGGCCAGCAGCAAGATAGACCCCAACAACATATTATCTTTTGCCACCCGAACTGTCGCCGTCAGGAAGGCAAGGCCAATGGCGATATAAACCCCTTGCAAAATCAAGCCGATTGCCGGGTTTGCAAGGCCAAGCTTGCCAAACGCAAATGCTTCAACAAGCGCCGTAACCCCTAATAAACTTCCCCCCACAAGGGCGGTGCCATTGCGCTTGCCAATCCCCAAAAGCAATAGCACAGCACAGCCAAAGGCCAAGCTGGCCATAATGCCAACTTCCATCAAGGAAACTTCACGGGGAAAAGCCGCGCGCTGGGCGCTATAGGCTTCCACAAGCTGGTCGATATTCAAAAAAGTCAACACCGCGTCCACATCTTCCCCCAAGGATTTAAGGTCCATTTCAGGCATGCCAAAGTCGCATTAAAAGGCTTTTGAAGCCCAGACCTTATCATACCATATTTGCCCGCGTTAACTTTTGACGATCAAACCGCGATAATCAAGCAGAAACGGCCCAAACAGGGCATAACCCCCTTGTTCGAAGCAAGTCCTGCGCCATTTCTATGGCGCTATAATACCTTGAAATTGGTTCAAGTGACGTAAATATCGGATTTTACCAGGCCAAATAGAACATGATCTTGCCGGCGACCTGCAATTTCCAGATACTCACGGGCAAATCCCTCTTGCGTGAAGCCGACTTTGCGCAAGAGGCTTTGAGAGGCCACATTGTCCGGCAAAGTTGCCGCTTCCAGACGCTCTAACTTCAAATCATGAAATGCGGCGCGAATAACGGCGGTTACGGCGCTCGTGGCATAGCCTTGGCGGGTATAATCCGCCCCGACCCAATACCCGATCGATCCAATTTGCGCCACGCCTCGGCGAATATTGGACAAAACACAACCACCGACCAGTTTTTCGTCTGATGCGCGAAAAATGAAAAAAGGTCTCGCCTGCCCGGTGCGCACCTCTCTGGCATAAAACCGCAAGCGCCGCCGATAAGCCGCGATGGACAATTCATCTTCCGTCCAAGCAGGTTCCCAAGGCTCCAGAAAATCCCGGCTTGATTGGCGAATTTCAGCCCATGCAACAAAATCATCCTTGCGCGGGAAACGCAAAAAAACCTCTCCTTCCGAAAGAAAAGAGGCCGGAGGGTCTGCTAACGTAAAGTCGAGTAATGCCATCCTCTATTAGCGCTATTGCGCCAAGCTTTGTCAATTCATAAGAACGATATTTGCTGAACACACTTATAAGCGAACACGGCTTTATTCAGTATAGGGCGTAAGTTGTAAGGTCTTTTAAAAAAGACCTTATTCCCCTTCTCCAAACCTGTCTTCGACCATCTTGACCAGCGTATCCAATGCAAGATCAGCATCAGGGCCGATGGTTTCGAGTGTAAGCTCGGTGCCGAGAGGGGCATTCAGGGTCATGAGGTCCATAATTTCATCGCCATTGGCGCGACGTTCGCCGTTACAGACGAAAATTTGCGCATCATAAGAGTTGGCGATAGCGTGAATTTTGGAAGACGCTCTTGCATGAAGGCCGCGCTTATTTTTCAGGACGACCTTTCGGGAAAGATGGATCTGGTTGCCTGAACTCTCAAAGGTCACGAGTTAACTCTCCTCGGGCGCATCACCGCTCAAAACCCAAGACGCGACATGAATATATTTACGCCCTGCTTCATGGGCCGCCGCAACAGCATCGGCCAGCGTTGTTTGTGCCCGAAATTCCTGAGGCGCAAGCTTAATGAGCATCGGTAAATTAATGCCGGCCACCACTTCAATTTTGCCTTGATCCATAATGGAGATTGCTAGGTTTGAAGGGGTGCCCCCGAACATATCCGTGAGGATCATTGCGCCTTCATCTCCTGCAACGGCTTGGGCCGCCGCCAAAATATCAGTGCGCCGTTGTTCCATATCGTCATCTGCTTCAATGCATACAGCTTGCATGCCGGGTTGCTCCCCTACCACATGTTCTGCCGCTTTGACGAATTCATCCGCCAAACGCCCATGGGTGACAACAACAAGACCAATCATAATTCTGCTTTCAACTAATGGCGGAAAACGCCAAACTCTTCCTACAGAATATGAGCGCTTCATGGGGGGGAAAGTCTACTAAAAAATGCGCTTTCCCCAAAAAAAGCAAAATGAAGAGATGTGCTGTAAGTCAGGACTTAGACGTTAACAAATGAGCCTTAAGCGGCAGGACGACGCGCCGGCAATCGAACATGGAAGCTCGCGCCCAAAATTTCGGCTTTTGAATTTGAATGCGCTTCAGGCAGCTTCCCGCCCGGTTCAACATGATCTTGTTTTGCAAAACGGTTTTTGGCCCAAATATGACCCGAATGAGATTCGGTAATCTGACGGGAGATCGCCAACCCCAAGCCGGAATTATTCCCAAAGTCTGCCCCTGCCGGACGTTCTGTGTAAAAGCGTTTAAAAATACTCTCTAAATTATCTGGCGGAATACCCGGCCCCTCATCATCAACGCGAATATGGAACAGATAATCCCAATCATTGCGTCGTTCCGCCGTCACATACAGCCGGACTTCGCCGCCCATAGGAGAAAATGAAATCGCATTATCAATCAAGTTTCGAAACACTTGGCTCAGCGAGGA